>CAVCJC010000046.1:0-10481 GCA_963602475.1 Lachnospira hominis (ex Liu et al. 2021) | reverse complement strand
ACACTCCCGTACAGTCTACCGCGAGCGGAAACCGCGATGCCGCGCAGATTTTCTATGACAACAGGTTTGAGAATATAGCCATTGTTACGAACAATGTTAGGGAGTCCATCTATGGTGAAGAGGGGCTTGCTACAATGCCGCTTGCCATTGACCAGCTACATGCGGTGCGTATGGCACCTGTGCGCGGCGCAATTCGCATTGCAACGGGTGTCCAGCCGCCCGTCGTAAATGTTGAAGGCATTGCGTGGGGGCTTACGAACGCCACGGTCAACGCCACCGCCACGGTGAGTTACGATGACAACGCAACAACGGAGCATACGCTTGAGATTAAGACGAATGCCGACGCGGCTTTCGGTGCGGCGATTGAAGTCGACGGAAGCGACCTTTCGACCCACAACGCTACGGAAGTGCAGCTTTCGGGTGTTGCTGGTGAGAATAAGCAGGTTAAGATGTCCGTCGCGACCTCGCCCTATGCGCTTGTCGCGTCCAGCGCGACGGCGCTCGCTACGGAGGATAGTGCCGTCTATCTTAAGGGCAGCGAAATCCGTATTGCGTATGCCATCGCGGATAGCCTTGTCACAACTGGGCTTTCCATTGGCGGTGAAGTCTTCTCGGCTGGTTCGCTCACGGGATTTCAGGATATAACGCTCGACGATGTGAATGTGCGCGGCGGTACGCTCAGGCTCATTGGCTCCAACTCACGGAATGGCGGTGCGGAAATGGCGAATCTTACCTCGAAGAGTATTGGTGGAGGTGAAGGCGAGGAGTCTGGTGAGCTCACTACGGGTACTACGAAGTCGTGGACGGCAAAATATGATGGCTTCGTGCAGATTAGGGGCGAGGCGAAGTCCACTTCGTCCACTACGCAAGTTGGTCTTACGGTTGGCAATACGACGGTGACGCCGATGGGTGCGCTCGGCAATGGGTCGGCGCGGACACCTGTTTGGACGGTCCCTGTTAGGAAAGGCGAGGTCGTCACGCTTCATGCGAACGGTCTAACGCTTGGATACAAGATTCAATTCGTCTATTTCGGAGTCAAGGAATGAAAAGCGTTGTTCCTATCAAATCGCAAATGAAACGGACAACAATGAGTAAGGTTGAAAGGCTGAAAACTATGAAAAAGACTCTTTTGGCAATGATGGTTGCGCTCACGGCGGCTCTGCCCCTTCTGGCGACGGAAGGAGAGGTGACGAAGCTCGTGTATCGCGGCGTTTTGACGAACTTCGGTAAATGGGAGAGCGGACTCAAGAAGAAGATGACAGTGAAAGTCTACGAGTCCGCGTCGGCGGCGACACCGCTCTGGACGGGCGAAGTCCCTGATGTGGCAATCAATCCAGATGGCTCATTCGAGGCTGTGTTTGGCGACGATAAACTCGCCTACGCCTTCGCGTCGAACAATCTCACGCATGTGGAGTTGACGGTGGGAGACGCGCTTTCGCCTCTCGCGCCGCGGCGGGCACTAGCTTCCGTCGCGAGCGTCAATCGGGCACTTGTCGCGGAAGGTGCCGCGAGCGATATTAAGATTGGGACGCTCGGCGCGACGACACTCGCGGCAGAAAAAGTCGTTGCGGTGTCTCTTGAGGCGACTGGAACTGTGCGCGTGGAAGGTAGTACCTCCGTCGAGGTGAAGCCCTTCGATGTCAAAGAAGGGCAGGAGACGACGATTTGGCGCGGTGCGGGCGTGACGGCATGGGGCAATGCCGAGCGTGTGGCTACGGCGACAGATGTTGTCGCGGGGCAGCTCCTTTGGACGGCTGACCGCGAAGGTGTCGCGATGATTCACTGCACGGGTTCCGCGCGCACGACGCTACGCATTCCAGCGACCGTGCAGTTTGTCCGTCCTGGTGACGAGGTGCGTGCCCCGACGTGGGACAGCGGCGAAGTGAGCGTAACGGTTTGGGGTTATGCGAAATGATTAAGTATGTGAGGTGAAACAGCTTATGAGAAACAAACGGATATTTTTTGTAGTCGCGGCACTTGTCGCGGCAGGCGTGACCCTCCCCACATTCGCGGACTCCGCGTCAGATAGCGCGATTCGTATGGAGGAGGTCGGTGTAGCCGTGTTCGGACACCCCGATTACGAGATGCCCACGGCGGCGTATCCGACGGCGGCCTCTGGCACGCAGGCGGACGACGCGAACGCGGCACCGAGCACGACCTCGGCGACGGCCTCTTGGTCGCTCTCGGCTTGGTCTGTAGGGCGTATGATTTCGGAGCAACCGCCAGACGCGAAAGTCGGCGAGTTTCTCACGCGCTATCCCAATGAGGAGAAGGAAATCAATTGGGAGGCTACATACGCGGCAATCAAAGAATCGAAGGCGTATGCCGACGGGTGCATCCAAGTGATTGGCGGGACGACGAACATCGCCGAGACGCTTCTGATTACACGCTCAGGCGCGGTGGAGATTCCGTTTGTCCTCACGAATGGCACGCAGGTTACAAGCCTTTACACATTCTCGGCGGCCACATCGAAGCGTCCCTACCGCCTCTTCGCGACGCGGCAGGATGAAGGTAACGGCGCGGCATTTATTGACCTTTCGGGACGGTTCGTGCGCTTCTTTGGTGATCCCGCCCTCATTACGCCGCGCTACGAGGCGAATAGTGCGGGCACTTCTAATGTCGTGTGGGGGCTTGATTACGATCCCTCTTCGTCCCATATGCTCACGGCGCGTTATATTGTGAACGAGGCTACGGGCGAAATTGACTGTCCGAAGGGACAGTTCGTTCTCGGCTACTACGATACTGAGACGAAGGAGCACCTTGTCGCTTCCATCGTCGTCGAAATTACGCCGCCAGTTGTGAACACGCTTCAGGCAACGGTGGGTTCGGAACTAAGACCTGTTGGCGGCGGCTGGGACATTGCAGACCTTCAGGGTGTCGTCAATAATGGCATTGAAAATGAGTCTGAAGACCCTTACTCGCCCTATTTGGAGAAGTTCTCTGCGCCGAGCGGACAAGAACTCTCCAACGAATTCCACGGCAAGATTTACGCCATCGCGCCTACCGACAAGACGACAAGTGGCTCGCTGAATATGGCGATGCCGTGGAAGGCGGATATCTACTGGAAAACATCCGACCCGATGGGGGTTATGTGGACATTCGAGAACGACTGGTATCTTGTCTCGTGGCCCGAGAATACATACAAGCTCGTTATCGCCGACAATCCCTCCAATCCTGGGCTCGCGTTGGCGATTCCCACGAACTATACCTCTCAGGTACTTGGCTACAAAGCTCCCGATTCACTGGCCGCGCAACTGAACTCGACGACTGGCAATTTGACGGTGAACGGTGAGGGCAAGTTCCTACTTAAACTCTTGAGCGAGGCACAAGATAGACCTTGGTATTTGCCTATGACCTCGCGTTACCGCACGAATCCCGAAGTTCTCGCCTCCACGAGTGCGGGTGCAGTCGTCGCGGACTGGCCAATTGGCTTTGAGGTGACAATGTTCTCGGGGAGCTCGGCTGGCACGGCTGAGAGCGCGGCATCTCTCATAGACGAATCGCTTTCAGGCTATATCTATACGCCCGCCTCCATAGGACGGAACTGGAATCCGCGGCTCTACCACGCGCCGACGACGAGTAGCGTTATAAGTGCCGATGTGATAGGGCAAATCGGGTCTGTGGGAGGCGAGACAACTGAAAGCGACCCCTATGAGGAGCTCGAATCCGCCATTTATGGCGTGAACGAAAGCTCGAGTCCGATTGAGGTTTGGTGGCGCGGCTCCATTCAGCTTGACGGCATGCCGATAGCGATTCCCTACCCGGGACTCGTTGAGCGCTATCGGTTCACTTGGGCGGAGACGCTCCGTGATGGGCTTCTCCCAGAAATTGTGCTTTCATCAAAGCTTGGCTCTGCCGACCCCGCGATGACGGCATCTAGCGGACGCTCGCTCGCGTTCGGTGGCAAAGATGCTTACGCCAAAGTAAGTGGCACAGTGCCACTCGCGGGTGTCACGAACACCGTCGACTTCCAAGTGTATTCTTCTGATTTTGCGCTTGAAATGGCGACGGGGCGCGTCGTGACGGTGACTTCGGGCGGATCTGAATTTGCTATCTCACTCAAGGACTTTTCCGCCACGAATCTCGTATTCGCGAGCTCTCTAAATGACGCGGAACTGGATGTCTGCAACATCCCGCGTACGGATGGATGGACGGAAATCGCTTTCACGCTTCCAGAAGGGTGGGCTCTCTCGCGTGCGAAGGTCTCGCTCGGCGCGGTGAGCGATGAATGCGCGGCAAGAGGTTTTGACCTGGATGACTTCGCCGTTAGGTGCTTTGACACGACGGGCACGAATTCGACGGATGCTGTCCGTTTTCTTTTCGCTTCCACCGACCTCGAACTTGCGGAAGGCACCAACTCTTCCATTCGCGTCGCGGCGGATAGCTCGGGGCACGGCTACCAGCTCCTGGCGGACGGATTCTCGGTTGGTAGGCGCGGCAGTCCGCGTTCGTTCGTCGGCACGCTCGCGGCGGAAAATGGTGTTGAGCCTGAGATATACTATCAGAACTCTTCAAGCGAGATTGGCTATAACCCGAACGAGGAACACGCCTTCCTAAAACTTGATGGCAACTATGTGGTGTGGGCGATGCGCAATGACCTCAATGTTTACAACACATCTGAACCCGTCGTTCTTGCGCAGTATGCGAAGAATGGCAAGGGCGCGATGCAGGCGTACCGCGTGGTTACGAGTTCGCTCGACTACCCCGCATTCACGAATGCCGTTGTGGCTGGCAACCGCATGATTATTCCGGGTCCTGTCGGAAAGATTGATGGTGCGGAGTCGCGGTATAACGCCTATTCCTCGCTCTACTCGTTTGACGACGCGAATGTCGTCTATGTTGACCGAAAGGGGACAGCTTGGGCGCGGCGCGATGGTGCTGTAATGGCTCAATACTCCTATCCTTTGCAGGATGGCTTTTACTGTCCGTCCCTCGGCACCGAGCAGCTTGAATCGGGTACGGTCGTCGGCTGGATGAACTGCGTGGGCATTCAGAATCCTTCCGCGGCAAATCTGCAGGATGTCTCAAAGGCGACCCCATGGAACTGGCTTTCGCAATGGCCCGCGACGAACGGCGTGCCGACGATGAAGGTGGCGCAGGTGCTCACTAAGGCTACGGGGGGGCTCCCCGATGTCTGGAATGCGTCCTCGATGGCGATTGCTTATCCGAATCCCGCCGCGTCGTCCGACACAGGTGCTCCCACGGTTGTCGAACTTATTGACCCCACGGTCGCGCAGTCCGCGGCACTTTCAATTGATGGAGACTTCACGGGGGAATACGGCTTCACGCTCGGTTCTGCAGGAACATGCTTCCTCCGCAAGGGCAAATACTATTTCACGCGTCTGCCGCCTTCAATAGCCGACCGCTTCTATGTCGATACGAACGCAGATGCCGCGAAGCGCATGAATCTCGTCGGACAACTCGTCGAGAAGGAGTCTGGTGGCTCCTATCTTGAGCTGAATGTGCTCTCTGGTGCCGAGCGCAAAGCATTGAAGGAGATTTGCCCCATAACGGCTCCGAAGAAGGAGGAATGGGATGCGGCGGTGGATGCACTCGCGACAGCATGCGTCCTGCCTTCCGTGCGCAGCTCGAATGCGCCTACATTGGCTGAAAGTAGAAGTTATTTCAATTACATCTTCCCATCGGAGAAAGCCCGCGACAAGTGGATTGATTATATTGAGAATAACGCGGTTGTGCTGATGGCAGATGATGGCGAACACTATGCTGTAACGAGCACGAATGGGACGAAATACATCGAGGGTGTTACGCCAGTCGCTAAGCGTGTGGAATTGGTGAACGACTACAAGCGCCATCACGGACTTCGCACGCACGGGAAGGAAATGGCCAAGAGATACTATGACCTCTCTGGAATGGCGGAAATCATCGGCGATTGGGATGATTTAACGGCAGGTGGCACAACTTGGGACGACATCTACTATGTAAGCGGCTACTTCTCTTGGCAGTCAACGGGTCTCAGCCCTTACACCACCTACACCCCGCAAGACCACTATGCGCTTGTTGCCAATGGCTCTGGTTCTGGCTGGGTTACGCTCATTGAGAATGACAACGATGATGAGTCCGTCGTCAACCCTGGTCTCCCTGTTTCGATGCATGTTATCCGTGTCGAACCCGAGCTTTACCTTGACGGCATCGCGGTTGTGACCGACCCGCTGAATAAGCTTTCCGAGAAACTGACGCTCCTATACCGGACACCGCTTGGAACTGCCGCGAATGACTACGAGTTTGAGTGGAAGTACGCGACACCCAATGCCGATGGTACACTTTCGACGGATAAAGCGTCCGCCGCGTGGACGGATAAGACGGCACCTGCGGTGCAGGCGGGGCTTACCTCGATTCAGCTTGGCGAATCCTCCTGTGTGCAGGATTATGTGAACACCTATTATGTGATGCGTTACCGTGCGAAGGAAGGGACGCTCGCCGCAACGACGGTCGGGACGGACTGGTCGGGCTGGACCGACGAACAGCTTGCGGAAGGCTGGGTGCAGCGCGTTTTGAACTCCGTTACACCGTTTGCGCAACGCGTGGAGGACTTCTACTCGAATCCAAGCGACATTTCCTACACGATGCTCGAGCAGATTGGCGGCCCCTATCAGGGCGATGTCGCGCTCAATAACGACACTCTTCAGGAGGTCGGGCTTCTTGAACTCTATCAGACAATCTTCAACAAGGCGGAGTCCATTCTTATCGCGGCGGGTGGCGAGAATGTCGACCTCTCGAAGCAGTTGATGCTCGCCACGACTCGAATGGGTGAGTTTTACACCCTCCTTGGTGCGGAGGCCTATTCGGACGCCAAGAACCCCCTCATCGCGTCCTCCACCGATGAGCCGACGGCGGCGGGTGTGTTCTGTTTCGCGAATCAGGTTCCGACGCTTCTAGATGAGGAACTCGCACTTCTCAGAGGTCGTACTATCGCGGCACAGTTCCCGAAGATGACGGTGGCACCTTATTACAATCGCCTCCTCTGGAACTTCACGAAGGGCATTACCGAAGGCGAAGTCGCGTATGTGGCGAACTATGGTATTCGTGCCCGCGACGGCGTGATGGATGTCAATTGCGCGGCGGCGCAGTATCCGCAGGGTCACGGTGACGCGTGGGGGCACTACCTTTCGGCGCTGACGGGTTACTACCGGCTTCTTCGGAATCCGTATGTCGACTGGACGGCCTCTATGACCGAAATGCTCATGGACCAAACATCCGTTAATGTCGACTACCAGGACGAAGCGAAGTTCGCTGACGCGGCGGTGAAGCTCGCGCAGGTTGGGTGCGACGCTATGTCGCTTACGGCGCGCAAGGCTTTCAAGGAGAATGCGGGCGATCTCAGGAGCGGATACTTCGATGCGAACAGCGAGCAGGCGTTTGGCTATGGCGAGTGGGCTACGCGTACGGGTATGGGGGCGGCTTATAACTGGATGGTCGCTAACGCCATTACGCCGACCACGAATGAGGCGGCGCAGGTGTTTAATGATACTGGTCTTAAGCGTATCGACCGTGAGCAGAACGGTGCACAAATGAAAGTGCTCTGTCGCACAGTCGAGGACCTGCAGCAGACACTTTCGGGCTTCGAGGGCGGACTGAATCCGCTGGGGCTTTCGGAGAATGTCATTCCGTTTGACATCGACCCCGACGCACTCGCTGAGAAGAGTTCTCACTTTGAGCAGATTCTCGAGCGCACCGAGAAGGCACTTGCCAACTGCAAAACAATTCTGGATTGGGCGAATGTGTATGGTAACCGCCTCGCGCAGATTCAGGCGAATGAAACTGCCGCGACGGAAGATGTTGCGCAGCAGGAACTCTCTTACGAGAATCAGCTCATCGCCATTTACGGTACGCCTTTCTCGGGCGATATTGGTGTCGGCGGAACATATCCGCAGGGATATGAGGGCCCAGATATCTATAACTACAATTATATGGACCTCTCCGTGTTCGGGCTCGAGTCGGGGTTGACGACGGTTTTCACTAATTCCTACGAACTGTATGAGGCCGGTCTTTACGGATACCGCACATTGCAGATGGAGACGGGCTATGAGCAGAAGACGGACCTGACGGTTACGCTCAACTACCTCGTGAGTGACGGCGGCATTCGTATGAAGCCCGCGAATGTGACGGGTACTCGCGCTACGGAAGGCACGATTCAGGCGGCGTACCGCGATTATATTGCCGCGTACCAAAAATTGCAGACGGCGATGGCCACCTATCAGACGAAGATCGCCATTCTCGAGGGCACATGGGCATCCGTCAAGGAGGCTTACGGGCGCACATCCTTCACGATGACACAGACATTGGTTCCCTTGATATACAGTATGGCGTATCATATGGATGCCGACCACTGGGTTGAGGTGCTGCAAACGGAGTTCGACTTCGCTATTATGGCTGATGATAATACGAAGGATGTGGTGGCGCGCTGTATGGGTGCGGGTACGACGGTGGTTACTGACCCTGGTTCCATTAAACAAGCGGCGGAACTCCCGATGAAAATGACCGAGACATATACCGCCTACCAGGCGCTACTCCAGGCACAGAACTTCGCCTACCTGAAGCAGGGCATCCAGCAAGGGCTGGAGGGAATCTTCACGATGGTAGAGACGGCGTGGTCGCTCGCCGATAGCTTCCGTGAACTCGAATCGAAGATGCAGGAGGCCGCGAGCGAAGTGAACGAAGTGGCAGAGGAGATTCAGTCGACACTCGCGGAACTCACGACCGCCGAGACCGCCTACCGCAAGGAAGTCTACAAAGGTCAGTTACTACAAGAGGAGCGCGAACTTTGGCGCAAGCAGGTCTCCAACACGGCGACACAGCAACGCTATCTCGACATGTTCAATCGCATCCAGCGTAATAATGCGCTCGTCAAATACTCAACGGCATTCGATACGGCGCAACGCTATGTGTTCGAGCTTGCTAAGGTGTACGACTACGAAACAGGGCTGCTCTCCTCCGACGCACAGAGTGGCAAACAGTTCTTGGCGGACATCGTGGCTACCCGTGCGCTTGGAACTGAAGGTCTCGTCACATCGTCCGGCACAACCGATGGCGGACTTTGGGATATTGTGACGCGTATGAAGTCCAACTGGGATGTTTTGAAGGGACGCCTCGGTGTAAACAATCCCGACAAGCCAGAGAAGTGGTTCTCGCTGCGCTACGAACTTTTCCGTATCAAGCCCGACGCTTCTGGCGACGAGGCGTGGCGCCGCGAACTTAGAAAGTACTGGGTGGACGATATCCGTTCGAACTCCGACTACGCCCGCTATTGCCAGCCGCTCCAAAGCGAAAATGATTCGCCGACCAAGGAGCCTGGCCTCATCATTGAGTTCGCGACCTCGATTAACAACGCGGAGAACTTCTTTGGCAAGACCTTGCAGGGAGGTGAATCGCAATTCTCGAGCGCCGACTATGCCACCAAGATTGCCGCGGTGGGAGTCGACTTCGCGGGGTACGACAAGCTAACGCAGCAGACGACTACGGGACTTGCGACCGAGCCCAACATCTATCTCGTCCCAGTAGGTGCCGACTATATGCGCGCCCCAGCAGGGACGACGCGCAAGGTCCTCAGCTGGAATGTCGTCGACCAGGTGATGCCACTCCCCTATACGGTAGGTTCAACGGAACTAGACAATGAATTGTGGTTCTCCACAATGAGCGGACTCGATGGTACAAGCGATTCGACAGCGACAATCCGCCGCCATTCGACGCTCCGTATGGGTGACGACTTTAAATCGACGCGCCTCGTGGGTCGTTCGGTTTGGAACGATAGGTGGATTATCGTGATTCCAGCCTCTTCGCTCAATGCGGACCGCGAACGCGCCCTCGAAACCTTCATCAACGGCGTGAGCGACATCAAACTCGGCATCAAAGCCTATTCAAGGCAAGGGAACTAAAGCCGAGAAGCGGAGATTAAGGGATTGAAAAGTTCAGTAGCACTTAGCCTTTTGCTTTTCGTCGCCGCAAGCGCGGCGGCGAAAGCAGAGCTTTTCAATGCTTACACGAATCACGCGGGCAACGCAATTTCGGGCATTGTTGTAAAGCTTGACGCGTCCACGGCGACGATTTCGAATAGGGAGGAAACCGTAGCCTATCCGCTCTCAATCTTTTCCGAGGCTGAACAGCGGCGAATCGCGGCGGACTTCGGTACGCCGCGCGTGCCTGTTTCCGTCAAACGGGCTATTGATGGGGCCGAGAAGGCAATATCGCGATCGCGTAAGCGTGCTGAGAAGGGACTTTGTACAAAAGAGGAATCGGAAGAGTTCTGCGCCAAGTCCGCCGCCGCCCTCAAGACCTATCTTGATAAGCAGGTAGAATCAGGCGCCCTTACCCCCGCCGAACGCAAATCCCTCGGCAGATAATGCCTAGCGCGGCACCCCCTTGCCCGTCGTTTTAGACAGGATTAACAGGATTTACAGGATTGTAAATTGAGGGCGGCTTGGGCGGGGGCTTGCCCGACCCGTCGCTGCGCGGTCTCATGCCGC
>CAVCJC010000045.1:14865-16379 GCA_963602475.1 Lachnospira hominis (ex Liu et al. 2021) | reverse complement strand
GTCACGAAGGCACAGAGAAATGGTGGGCGGCTTGGGCGGGGGCTTGCCCGACCCGCCTGCAACGGGGCGGAAGGGACTCCTCCCCCTACCACTCAGCCCCGAAGGGGCTATCTAAAACTCTTAGCATAAAAAGTCTGGGCGAGTTGTCGCGAAGCCTTTCAGCGTAGCGTTAGCGAAGCTTTTTGTTGCCCCTCGGAGTTTATAACCCCGAACACAAAAGGCACTGGACGCGCAAGACGCCCTGCATCAGGGCGGGGGTTAGCGCGTAACGCCCATGGGGCGGGTGAGGGTGCGGCGGGTGGGGGTGGCGGTGAACGGGTCTTCGGGCCAATAGTGGCGCGGATAGCGTCCGCGCATTTCTTTGCGGACGAGCGCATACCCTTCTCGCCAGAAGCCGGCGAGGTCCTTTGTAATCTGAATCGGACGCTGTGCGGGCGAAAGCAATGTCATCACGATGGGGACTTTGTCATTCGCCACACGCGGCGTGGTCATGAGTCCGAAACACTCCTGCAACTTCGCTTCCACTGTCGGCTCATCGCCTTCATAATGAATGACGAGGTGGCTTCCGCTCGGGACTTGCATCCGTGCGGGGGCAAGCGTATCGAGTTCACGGACCGTATGCCCAGCGGAAGTTAGCCAAAAGCTAAGAACTTGGGTCATATTCACCTTCTCAAGGTCGCGCCACTTGGTAATGCCGTCCACAAAGCCGACGAGGGACTCTAGAAGTGAAGATTCCGTAAGCTCGGGCCAGTCCATAACACGATGCAAGAAGCGCAATCGCGCGGCAAATTGAAGGGACTCCTTTGTCCAGCAGGGCAAATTCGCGACACCTTTTTGACGAACACCCTCGACTAGGGCTTTGGCGATGCGTTCCCGCGCCGCCGCGTCATCCGTCTTAGGAATAAGTGGCTTTTCGGCAAGGACAATCGCGCCGAGGTGTACCCGCCGCGCGGAAACCACCTGCTCGGCGCGTTTATCCCAGAAGCAGACATCTTCCTCGGTGAGTTCCGTGGCAAAGAGTTCGCGCACTTCAGCCTCACATAGCGGCGCGGCAAGGAAGATTTTCGCGTCGCCCATTCGGTCATCAAGCGTACAGGCGACAAGCCACGGCTCTTTCGCGAGCCTATCTGAAGTATCAAGAAACGCGCCGCGTCCACTCGCGAGACGAAAAGTTCCGTTGCCGCGATTCTTAGCGACGCGGTCGGGATAGGCACGCGCGAGGAGAGCGCCCTCCGAATAAGTCGCCTCCAAACGCGAAACCTTGTCGTCTTCAGCCCCAAACCGCCGCGCCAAAGCCAAAATGCGGGACGCGGCACTTGCGCGCGGATTCTCACGAATCTCATCCATCACGCGGCGAATGTCTGTCTCGTCCGTCCGCCGCCCTTCCTCCACAATTGCCGCGAGAAGTGCCGCATTTTGGAGGTCCGTTGAATGGGGCTTCATATCAAGAAGCATATTCGCGAGGCGCGGATGTAGCGGCATATGGGACATCCGTTCGCCGCGCGGCGTGAGAG
>CAVCJC010000045.1:0-14488 GCA_963602475.1 Lachnospira hominis (ex Liu et al. 2021) | reverse complement strand
TCGGCAATGGAAGTCGCGAGAATGACCTTGCGGCGCGGCGAAGGCGCGAAAACGCGGTCTTGCGCCACTTTGGGGAGGGCTCCGTAAAGAGGCAAAATGTCTGCATTCGTCGTCGATTCCAGCGCGGCTTGAGCGCGGCGAATCTCGCCTTCGCCCGGCAAAAAGCAGAGAATATCGCCTTCGGTCTCCTTAAGGGCGTGCGAAACAGCGGCGGGGATAGAGCAATCGCCCAAATAGCGCGTTTCAACGGGGTACATACGCCCTTGCGCGGAAATGCCGACGGCGTCCCCGAGGTGACGGACCACTTCCTCGGCATCGAGTGTCGCGGACATCACGAGAAGGCGCAAATCGGGTCTCAGGGCGCGGCGCACTTCGAGAGCGAGCGCAAAGGCGAGGTCGCAAGCGAGGGCGCGTTCGTGGAACTCATCAAAGATTATGAGCCCTGTATCCGCAAGTTCGGGGTCGCTCAGAATGCGTTGCGCGAGGAGTCCCTCAGTTATAATCTCAAGGCGCGTCGCGGCAGAAACCTTGCTTTCGAGGCGGACACGATAGCCGACCACGCCGCCGAGGGGTTCGCCGCGCTGGGCGGCGATGTACTGGGCACAATTCCGCGCGGCTAAGCGACGCGGTTCGAGGACAACAATCTTGCGTCCCTTTAGCCACGGCTCCTCTAAGAGGGCGGGCGGGACAATCGTCGTCTTACCACTGCCAGGCGGCGCGGTAAGGACGACATCCCGATTTTCCGCGAGGGCGCGGCGAATATCGCCGATTTTCTCTTCTACAGGGAACATCAACGCGGAAAATCAAGAAATTGCCGGCGGAAATCCAATCGCGGAGCAATCAGTCGCCATTCGACCTAAGCGCCTTCGGGCTCCAGGACTTCAGGGATAGTCCGCCGGCAAAGTTAAAATCTCTGCACCATCGTCCGTAATGGCGACGGTGTGTTCGAAGTGCGCCGAGAGGCAATGATCGCGGGTGACGACGGTCCAATCATTATCAAGGACATCCGTCTTTTCGCCCTTCTTCGTCATTGTAATCATCGGCTCAATCGCGATAGTCATACCCGGACGCAGCACGAGTTTCGTGCCTGGCACGCCGTAGTTCGGCACTTCGGGGTCTTCGTGGACATTCCGTCCCACGCCGTGACCAATCCAATCACGCACGATGCCAAAGCCTTCCGCTTCCGCCACGCACTGAATGGCGTAGCCGACATCGCCGAGATGTACGCCAGGACCTGCCGCTTCGATACCCGCTTTGAGGCAACGCTTGGTGGTCTCAACGAGGCGCAAGACTTCGGGGTCCGTCACACCGAGAGCAACCGTACGCGAGGTATCGCCATTAAAGCCATGGACCTTAATACCGACATCCGTCTTCACGAGGTCGCCCGGCATAATGACGCGGTCATAGCTGGGGATACCATGGATAATCTCGTCATTAATTGAGACGCAGATGTGCCCCGGGAAGCCCGCATAGCGATAGAAACTCGCCTCGACCTTATGTTTTTTACAATAGGCTACGACGAGGTCATCAATTTCCCCCGTCGTAAGCCCAGGTTTCACGGCATTCGCGCAAATGTCACGAATCTCTGCCGTCATACGGCAGGCTTCGCGCATCTTCTCGAGTTCCGCTTTAGTCTTTATATCGACTTTCATGCCATTGCCTTCAGGAAAGCTGCGGCCACATCGGCGATGTCCACCGTGCCGTCAATCTTTCTGAGCAGGTTCTTATCACGATAAAAGGCAATAAGCGGCTCGGTCTCAGAGTGATAAACCGCGAGACGGTCCTTAACCGTATCGGGATTATCGTCCTTGCGAATCACGAGTTCGGCCCCGCACTTATCGCAGACGCCTTCCACCTTCGGCGGAAGATTCTTGATATGGTAACCCGCCTTGCACTTCGGGCAGGTGCGGCGCCCCGCGATACGATCCTGAATCATCGCGTCGGGCACATCAATCAGCACTGCGCTCTTGACGGGCGCGCCCATCTCTTCCAGAATCTTCGCCTGCGCCAAATTGCGCGGGAAGCCATCGAGGAGCATGGTCACATCGCCCGTCGTTTCAGCGACGACATCCTTAATCATTGTCGCAATGAGTTCATCAGGGACGAGCTTGCCGGCTTCCATAAAGTCCTTAGCCTTCTTGCCCGCTTCCGTCCCCTTCGCGACAGCGCCGCGCAGGAGGTCGCCTGAAGAGACGTGCTTAAGATGTGCATTTTCCGCCGCGAGCTTGCCCGCGACAGTACCTTTGCCCGAACCTGGGGCACCTAGCAAAATTACAATATTCATAACGCCTTATATTATATCATTTTTACGGTGAAATACCAACTTAGTTATCTGTCGCTTTGATGCGGTCCCACGCCTTGTTATAGAGTTCCATAACAGCGGGGTCATCATCGACGGGCTCAAGAACCTGTCCGTGCGCAATGGCCTCGGGGGCGAGCACAATGAGCTTGCGATAATCATCATCGAGCTTCTCGATACCGGGTTTCACAGGCATCGGCCCCATAATGTAGTCCATATTCTCCGCCGCGACAGCCCCTTCATAAACATAATTCATGAAGGCGTAGGCGAGGTCGGGATTGGGCGCGGCAGCGGAAAGCACCATCTCGTCAAAGGCAATGGAAAAGCCTTCTTTCGGGAGTGCAAACGCGATGTCGCTACGCGGGTCAAGTCCCTCATCCTCATCGCCAATAATCACCTGCACAGCGTCCGTCGAATAGCCGTGCCCGAGCCACGTGGCGCCCGAGGCGACTTCCGTCTTATAGCTCTCGGCATCGAACTTACGGATATTCTTCTTCCACTCCAAGACGCGCTCAACTGCCGCGTTAATCTCGGCGGGATTGCGCGAATTAATCTTGTAGCCGAGGGACATCAAGCCCGCGCCAATGACTTCGCGAATATCGTCAAGGAGCGTAATCTTGCCCTTGAGCTCAGGTTTCGCGAGAATCGACCACGAGGCAACATCCGCGCCCGCAGGAATCTTATCCTTCGCATACATAAAGCCCGTATAAGTGACGGCGTACGGCACATTGTAAGTCAGCGACGGGTCAAGAATCTGACTCTTGAAAGACGGGTCAAAGTTCTTACGGACATTTGGCATTTTCGCGTGGTCGAGCTTCGTAATCAGCCCTTCGCGTGCCATCAGCGCGACGAGATAGGAGCTCGGCATAATAATATCGTAGCCCGCGCCGCCCGCTTTGAGTTTCGCATACATCGTCTCATTGGAATCGAAGGTATCCACGACGATTTTGCAGTTATTCGCTTCCTCGAACCCTTCAATCACGCTCGGGGCGATATAGTCGCTCCAAGTATAGATGTGGAGTTCGGGCTTCGTCTCGCATCCAACGAAGAGCGTCGTGGCAAGTGCCGCACTCGCGAGGGTAGTGAGATGGAGTTTATTCATTTTTGTTTTATTCCTTTATTTTGTTGTTGTCCGCGCGCAAGGAACTTCGACAAGCCCGCCAGCGCACAGGTAAATATCAACATGAGCGTCGAAAGAGCGAAGACAGCGGGGAGATTCCGCGAATGCTTCGTCATCGAGCTCACATAGGTCGGGAAGGTGTTCGTTCCCGCGCCATTTACAAATGAGGTGATGATAACATCATCAATCGAAAGCGTAAAGGCGAGGAGTCCGCCCGCGACAATGCCCGGCATAAGGATGGGCAACTGCACATGAAAGAAGGTGTACCACGGCCCCGCGCCCAAGTCGTACGCCGCCTCGACAATGCGATCATCGAAGTCCTGAAGCCGCGCCAGAATCGTCATTACCACATACGAGACACAGAATGTGACATGCGAAATGAGGATGGTCCAAAAGCCGCACTCCACCTTAACCGCGACAAAGAGCATCAAAAGCGAGATACCAATCAAAATATCCGGCATAATGAGCGGAAGATACACGAGCGCGTGGTGGACGGACTGCAACTTATCGCGCCACCGATGCAGGGCGAGCGCGGCAGTTGTGCCAATGACGCACGAGATGAGTGTCGCCAAAGAGGCCACAATTAGCGAGAGCCAAAAGCTCTGCATAAGTGCCCCAATGCGGCGGTCCCCCGAGAAGATAAGCGCGTACCACTTCGTTGTGAACCCCGCGAAGTCGCCATTCGCGTCAAAGAAGCTCATCGAAATGCCGTTGGGGATAAATCCGTAGACCACCACCAAAAGGATGGGGATGTAAAGGAACGCCAACACGGCGGAAAGGACGACAATTGAGAAGTATGAACGCTTCATGCCAAGGGGTCCCTTCCTGCCATAAGCCGCGCGGTTTGGGTCTCGAGGCGCTTGCGGTCACGCGCAACCTGCCGCTTTTTCCACCAAACGGCAATCCCGAGCGGAACAAGCACCGTCACTGCCATCAGCGTCGCGAGTGCCGAGGCGTGCGGGATATTGCGATTTTGCATCGCCCGCATAAAGATCTTGTTGCCGATGAGAATACAGTCCGTACCACCTAGCATCTGCGGGATGACATACGAGCCAATGGCGGGAATAAACACCATTAGGACGGCGGAAACAATGCCTTGGCGAATGCCAGGGATAAAGATTTTACGGAACGCATAGAAACTGCGCGCCCCCAAGTCGCGAGCGGCCTCAAGAAGTGAGAAGTCAAACTTTTCCGCCGCCGTATAAATCGGCATAATCGCGAATGGCAAGAGCGAATAAACCGAGACAATGATAACCGCCGCCTCACTATCGAGCACGGTTGAGGACGCGGGGTCAACAGGCGTAGCGGAGGCGAGTCCGCAATTGATGAGCGACTGCTGCAAAAAACTCGGGAGCCAATCGAAGAGCCACGCCCGCGCCCTGAGCCAACCTATGTAGCACGCCTGAAGCCATCCGTCCGGATGTAGCATCGTCTTCCACGCGAAAACGCGCACGACGAAACTTGTCCAAAACGGAAGCATAATCGACGCGGCCACAATCGTCCGCCACCGCCGATTCATTCGTGCAATCGCGTAGGCGCACGGTAGCGCAAGGATAATGCACCAAAAGGTGACCTCAAACGATATGCGAATCGTCTTCCAAACAATGGTCGGGTAGTCGGGGTCGACGAGTTCCCGCCAAGTGGAAAGGCTCCATTCGCCCACGCCACCATTCGCACTGTGGCTATGGAAAGTGAACGCGAGCACAATTAGCGCGGGCACCGCAAAGAATAGCGCGAGCCACGCGAGCGACGGCAGGGTAACAAACCACTCAGCCTTCTTTGTTCTCAATGAGTTCTTCATTTCAAATAAAGTCCGTTTAGTGCGTCTCTTCGACTTCGACCATATAGCCGTCGTCGGGATGCCACCAGACGAAGACTTGGTCGTTCCAAGTAATCGTTTCTTGGTCGAGTAAGAAGCGCGAGTGGGGCTTAATCGCCGAAATCTGCACGCCGCTCGTCATCAGCCAATATTTGGTGTAGACACCCTGATAGACGATGTCCTTGACTGTCGCGGGGAACACATTGATGGAGGCCCCCTTCTCGGGTGGCGGAGGATTCGCCGTCACACGAATCTTCTCAGGGCGAATCGAGAGATCCACCATTTGCCCAACCTTCAGGTTTTTATCATTAAAGGCGCGGATGGCGGGGAAGCCCGTGGGTTGAATCGTGCAATATTCGCCTTCTTCCGAGACAATTTCGCCCGAAATGAAGTTCGTATCGCCAATGAAGGACGCGACAAAGCGCGACGCGGGAGCCTCATAAATCTTGGCGGGCACATCGAGTTGCTCAACGCGTCCCCGATTAATGACGGCAATGCGGTCCGAAAGACTCATCGCCTCGCCTTGGTCATGGGTCACATAAAGAAAGGTAATGCCAACTTGGTCGTGAATGGTATCAAGTTCAAGTAGCATATGTTGACGCAATTTGAGGTCAAGTGCCGCGAGGGGTTCATCAAGAAGCAATACTTGCGGACGGTCCACCAAGGCTCGCGCAATGGCGACGCGCTGTTTTTGTCCGCCCGAGAGTTGACCAGGGTATTTCCACGCGTGTTCGCTCATCTGGATAAGTTCCAGCATAGCGTCCACCTTCTCCTCGACTTCCGCCTTCGAGCTTTTGGCGAGGCGCAAGGAAAAGGCGATATTATCCCAAATCGTCATCGTCGGGAAGAGCGCGTAATTCTGGAACACCGTATGAATGCGCCGCTGATTGGGCGGCAAATCGGTGATATCGCGTCCCTCAAGGTAAATGCGTCCCGAGTCAGGACGCTCAAAGCCACCGAGCATGCGCAAAAGTGTAGTTTTGCCGCAACCCGATGGCCCGAGAAGTGAGAAGAACTCGCCTTTGGAAATCGTCAGCGAGACATCATTTACCGCCGTCAACGCGCCGAAGCGCTTTGTGACATGATCGAAAACGAGGAATTCATTAGTCAACTCACGGTACCTCCAAATAGAAGTTAACCTATTCCGCGTGAATGCGGGCGTTTGCCGCGTCTACTTTGGCGCGGAGTGTCTCTTTGTGAGCGTGGAACTTCTCACGCAAGGCGGCATCCGCCGTGCCCAGAATCTGGACGGCGAGAAGTGCCGCGTTCGTGGGACCCGCCGAACCGACGGCGACCGTCGCGACGGGTACGCCCGAGGGCATCTGGACAGTCGCGTAAAGTGCGTCGAGTCCGTTCAGGGCCCCACCCGCGACAGGAATGCCAATTACGGGAAGTACCGTGCCTGCCGCGAGAACACCGCCGAGATGTGCCGCGCCACCCGCCGCCGCAATAATAACCTTAAGTCCGCGAGCCTCCGCCGTCCGAGAATACTCCAGCGCGACATCGGGCGTACGGTGCGCCGAAATGACGCGCGTCTCATACGCGACCCCAAAGCTCTTCAGTGTCTCGCACGCCTTCTGAACGAGCGGCCAGTCTGAATCGCTTCCCATTACTATGCCAACGAGTGGTTTCGTTTCCATCTTGTGGTTTCCTTTGTTTTACGCTTAGACGATGGTCTTCGCGACTTTAATGACATTCTCAACCGTGAAGCCGAATTGCGTGGCGAGGTCCTTATAAGGCGCGGAAGCTCCAAAGCCTTCCATCGTCACAAAGCGCGTGGTGCGCGGCTCGACGCGGAAGCGGTCCCAGCCAAAGCGTACCCCCGCCTCAACAATGACGCGCTTGGGCATACTACCCGGAATCACCTGGTCGCGATACGCCCCCGGCTGACGCAAGAAGAGTTCCATCGACGGCATCGAAACGACGCGCACCGCACGCCCTTCGAGTGCCAGTGCCTTCGCCGCGTCAATCGCGAGCGAGACTTCCGAACCCGACGCAATAAAGAGGAGCGTCGTCTCATCTTGTGCACCCGACTGGTAAATGATGTACGCACCCTTCGCGACACCCTCGTGACGGACGCCTTCGAGCACCGGCACATTCTGCCGCGTGGTCATAATGCAACTCGGGCCTTTCACATTCAAGAGCATTTCTGCCCACGCGAACGCCGTCTCATTCGCGTCCGCTGGACGATAGGTCGTCAGCCCCGGGATGACGCGCATAGACGCGAGGTGCTCCACGGGTTCGTGAGTCGGGCCATCCTCGCCCACATAGAAGCTGTCGTGCGAGAACACAAAGATAGACGGAACCTTCATCAGTGCCGCGAGACGCAAGGCGGGCTTGCAGTAGTCGCTGAACACGAAGAATGTCGCGCCATAGCCGCGATAACCGCCAAACGCCGTGATGCCATTGGCAATCGCCGTCATCGCGAGCTCACGGATTCCATAGTGGAGGTTGCGCCCCTCAAATGCGCCAGGACCAACATCGCCAAGCCCCTTCAAGTAGGTTTTGTTGCTGGGACCCAAGTCCGCCGAGCCACCCATAAGTTCAGGGACAACCCCCGCAATGGCATTCATAACCTCGCCACTCGCCGAACGCGTCGCAACCGACTTGCCAACTTCATACTTCGGCAAGGCTTCCATAAGCTTCATGTAGTCGGGAGCCGACACCGCGTCCTTAACGGCAGGATTCTGCCGCCGCCACCGCCGCGCTTGACGGTCAAGCATCGCCGCGCGTTCGTGGAAGACCGTGTAAACTTCCTCAGAAACCACAAACGACTTCTCAGGGTCAAAGCCGAGCGCGACTTTGAGTCCGCGTGTCTCTTCCGCCCCAAGGGGAGCCCCGTGAGAATCGGCGCTATCGTGCTTAGTGGGGGCGCCAAAACCAATGTGGGTCGTCGCAACAATGAGGACAGGCTGCCCCTTCACATGCATCGCGCGGCGATAAACGCGGTCAATCGCGTCATAGTCGTGACCATCACACTCCAGAACCTTCCAGCCATAGCTCTCAAAGCGCTTCTTAACATCGTCCGCCATCGCGAGGGAAGTCGAGCCTTCAATCGTAATCGCGTTCGAGTCATAAATAAGGATGAGGTCATCAAGCTTCATCGCGCCCGCCCAACTGCAAGCCTCGTGAGAAATGCCCTCTTCCATATCGCCATCGCCACAAAATACCCACGTGCGATTGCCCGTGCCCGCCTTCTTCGCGGCAAGCGCCAAGCCCGCACCCATCGCAATGCCTTGCCCGAGGGGTCCCGTCGTCACATCAATGCCGGGGATGAGTCCGCGTTCGGGGTGTCCCGCACAGCGGCAACCGAGTTGACGGAAGTTCTGGAGCTCTTCCATCGTCACATTGCCCATCCCCGAGAGGTGATAGAGCGCGTAGACGAGGGAGCTCGCGTGGCCACCCGAGAAAACGAGGCGGTCGCGCCCGGGCCACTTCGGGTCAGCGGGCGAGACATTCAGAAACTTGAGCCAAAGCGAAACGGCGAGGTCCGCCATGCCGAGCGGAGCACCCGGGTGCCCCGACTTCGCCTTGTCAATCATATCCGAACACAAACAACGAATTGTGTTTGCGGACTGCTTAAGTTGATCGTTAGTAACTTTCTTCATTGTTAGTTCTCTTAAAGTAGAAAATTAGTTGTTAAAGAGGAATTCGACGACATCGCCATCTTTCATCTCGTAGTCGCGCCCCTCAGGACGCAACACGCCCGCCTCACGCGCACCCTTTTCGCCACCGTACTTAACATAGTCCTCGTACGAAATGACCTGCGCACGAATGAAGCCCTTCTCAAAGTCCGTATGAATGACCCCCGCGCACTTGGGAGCCTTCCAGCCACGATGGAATGTCCACGCCCGCACTTCCTTGGGGCCCGCCGTCAAATAGCTCGCGAGCCCGAGCGTATGGTAGGCGAGCTTAATTGTGCGGTCAAGGGCACTCTCTTGGAGCCCGTAACTCGCCAAAAACTCCTTCGCTTCCGCCTCAGAGAGTCCCGCGAGATCCGCTTCCATCTGCGCACAAATCGTGACGCACTCGCTACCCTTTTCCGCCGCGTACTTACGGAGCGCGGCAACATGCGCATTGTTCTCGCCCGTCACATCGTCATCCGAGACATTCGCACAGTAAATGACGGGCTTCTCCGTCAAGAAATGAAGCTCCTTGAGGACATCGAGAATCGCGTCACCTTCCGCACGCGGGAAGGAACGGACGGGATTGCCCGCTTCCAAATGCTTCAGAAGTGCCGCGCAAGCTTCCGCCTCAGGACGCAGCGCGGGTTTCGCTTGCGATTCCTTCTTGATGCGGTCATACCGCTTCTGGAGTTGCTCCATATCGGCAAGAATGAGTTCCGTCTCAATGACTTCCACATCCCCAAGTGGGTCGATGGGGGCGGACTTATTGCCGCCTTCGCGAACATGGATGATATCCTCATTCTCAAAGCAACGGACCACATGCAAAATCGCGTCACATTCACGAATATTGGCAAGGAACTTGTTCCCGAGACCCTCACCCTTCGAGGCACCCTTCACAAGGCCCGCGATATCCGTAAAGTCGACGGTAGCACGGATAATCTGCTGGGGCGAGACCATCTTCGCGAGCGTCTCAAGACGGGGGTCATTTACTTCCACGACCGCCGTATTCGGCTCAATGGTGCAAAACGGATAATTCTCCGCTGCCGCCTGTTGTTTCTTAGTCAGCGCATTGAAAAGCGTTGATTTGCCCACATTTGGGAGACCGACAATACCTACTGCAAGACTCATTCGGACACTTCTTTCTTAGATTCTTCTTTCTTTTCTGGACTCGGCGTCCAGTCTGGATAAAGGCTTTCAAGCACCTTGCGGTAATAACCCGCCGCGAGGGGACGGTCCGCCGCCTCAGCTTCTTGGCGCAACTTCTCGAGCGCGGCAGTGAGCGCTTCCCGCCGCGCCTGAGTCTCCGCCGTCACCGCTTCTTCCCGCAGGCGATTCTGCCGCGCCAATTCCCGTGCACGCGGCGAAAGGCGCTTATCATTCTCGGCGAGATACGGCTCTTTCTTGCGCGGACGCAACTTGCCATTTTCATCAATTTCGCTATCCGCGTCAGGTAGCCACACAAGATCCGCCGTCGTCTTATCCGGTTTCAGCGCGGCTTCACGCTCTTCCAAATCACGCGCCACCTCAATGAGGGACTGCTCATACGCCTCAAGGTCAAGCTTGCGCAATTCAATGAGTTTCGCTTCCGAAGCCGCCTTTTCCGCAAGAAGCCGCACGCGTTCCGCCTCCGCCAATGCCGCGTTTTGCTGGGCTTCCGCCGTATGGAGCGTCGCTTGCGCCACCTCATTCGTGAGGCGGGCGTGTTCCGCGAGTGCTTTCGCGGCGGACGCTTTCGTTTGGGCAATCTTCTCTTCCTTCTCAGCGGCGGCGAGACGCGCCTTTTGGGCTTTCGCTTCCGCTTCCGCACGCTGACGAGCTTCTTTTTCCGCCCGCTCTTGCGCTTCCGTCGCCTTGCGCTCTTCCTCCGCCGCGGCACTTTCCGCCTTCTTAGCCGCCGCTTGATTCGCACTCGTCGCTTCTTCCGCTCGCGCCCTCTTAAGCGCGGCAGATTCCGCATCCGCCTTCGCTTCCGCCGCCGCACGCTCATTGCGGGCTACCGCCGCCTTATTATTCGAGACGACAATCGCTGCGACGGAAGCCACAATCGCAGCTCCCAACGCTCCCACCCAAATTATGAAGTTCTTATTCACTTCACACTTTCCTCTGAGAGGTCATTCAGAAGCGACCCTTGCGGAGCTTCTTCTTTCGCAGGTTCTGGAGTCGTCTCTACTGGGACTACGGGAGCAGGGGTAGGCTCAGCCGCCGCCTTCTTTTCCGCCTCTTTAGCATCCTTCTTGGCACGCTCCACGAGTTGTTTCACACGTGCTTCTTTCTCTGCATCGAGCGCCTTGCGCGACTCATATTCCTCATCCTCGCGCTTCCATTCGCGGTGCTGACGCTTGAGTTGCTCCTTCGTGGAAACAGGGTCAGCCAATTCGGACTTCGACCAGCCATGGTCTTCCCACGGGCGAGCATCGCTCAAGGCGTTCTTACGCCGCTCGGCCTCCACCTGCGCCGCTTTGCCATCATCAAGCACATATGGTGTCATAAAGACGAGCAACTCATTACGCGTTTCAGAGAAAGAGGTCGAGCCAAAGAGATACTTGCCAATAAACGGAATATCCTTCAGAATTGGAATGCCATTTTCACTCTCAGAAACACTTGTCTCTGTCAAACCACCCAAAACCACCGTTTGGTTGTTCTCAAGTAGCACATCCGCCGTCATCTTACGCTTTAGGGAGGTGTCAATTTGAACCTCATTGCTCTGCGGGTCCAAAATCGTCTGCTGGGCACCCAACTGCGAATACTCTTCCTCAACATTCAGCATAACCGTTCCATTCGGATTAATCTTGGGCGTAACCTTAATCGTAATGCCGAGTTCTTCAGAGGTATACTGCGGAGCCGTCGCATTGCCTGTTGAATAAACCGAACCCGAGACTTGATAACCCGTCAAGAACTGCCGCTTTTGCGTCGCGTCAATCGTGGCTTCCTTATTATCCACCGTCATAACAACAGGCGAAGCAATGTACTTAGAGCGCGAATCATTCTTTGAAGCCTGAATGACTGCACCCAAATCTAGGCGCTCCGAATAAACACCGTAAGTCAAACCAGCGCCGCCTGGACTAAAGAGCGCGGGTAGTGCCTTGCCCATTCCGTTAATAAGGACATTCTGGACGGCATTTGATGCTCCACTCGCGGCACTGGCAACCTTATTATTGCCGCCGCCGCCACCCAGTGCTTGGCGATATTGATTACCCTTCGCCTGCATTCCGTGCACCCAGTCGATGCCCGTGGAAATGCCGTCGCCGAGTTGGACTTCGATAATGACCGTCTCAATCAACACTTGGCTGAGTTTGATATCCATGGATTCGATAATGCTTTCAAGGACGGGGATATCCTCTTTGCGCGCCATGACGACGAGGCCGTTTATGCGCTTATCGGCGAGGACCGTGACATTATCCTTCGAAAGCTCACCCGCCTTCGATTCGCCCGACTTGGACGCGGCGGAACTCGTGCTCTTCTGTGTCGTATTTCGCGTCATATTCGCGTTCGCACCCGACTTCGCGTTCTGATTCTGATTTTGCTTGCTCGAGGAGGACGACTTGGCGCTGGAGGCATTGCCGATAAGCTCATTTATCATACTCGACACATCTTCCGCGTCCGCATACTTAAGGCGATAGACCTTCACCTGCACATCGGGTGTCGTCTCAATATCGAGTTGTTCAATGACCTTATCAAAGAAGTCCATATTCGTCTTCGCCGTGACAATAATGAGCTTATTCGAGCGTTCATCTGCCAAAATGAGCACTTTGCCGCGAATCATGCCGCGGTCCGCGTCACTGACGCTCGTGACGAGGGACTCCACACTCTTCGGTGCCGCGTCTTTCTCGGCTTCTTTATTGTTGCGACGGAGGAGTCCGCCCAATGGACGCGTTGCGCGGCTACTCGTATCTTGCGCGGTCTTGGCAGACTGCCCCGCTTTTTCCAATTCCTTCTGGGATTCTTGGACAATCTGCTCGAGCGCCGTCTTAATATCCGCCGCGCTCGCGTTCTTTATTTGCCTTACGAACACATTTTCATTGACGGGGGTCGCCACATCAATCGCCCGCGCAATTTCCCTCATACGGTTGATGTTGAGTTGGGTATCGGTGACGAGAATGGACCCAATACGCTCATAAACGAGCAAAATGCCCTTCTGTGACTTAAGACCCTCCAGCATCGACTTCGCTTCGTCCGTAGAGATGTTCTTGAAGTTAAACATCATCGAAACGACGCGCCCCGAATCGGCGAGTTCCGCGTCACTATCGAGAATGAGCGGAATGCCCTCCTGCCGCGCCTTCTCACGCGGCAAAGCGCGGGTGAACTTCTCACCGTATGGCTCCATATGGACGCCATTCATTTCCAAAACGACTTCAATGGCCTCAATCTGCTCTTCCTTGGTGAGGCGCTGTCCTGGACGCGACTGGATGGTGATCGTGGTGTTGGCAGGCACGGAGGGGTCACGCAAAACAGTGCGGTCGACGAGCTGTCCGTAAATCTTAAACACCATCTCAAGCGGTGCGTCGGCGAAGTTGAGGTCACTTTCCTTGCCATCTTCCGCCTTCGCATCCACCGCTCCCGCCTTGGCGACGGCACTCGACGCGGCAGACGAGGACGAGTTACGCGCGGCAAGCCTATTGCGCGTAGGAAGTCCTTGCGCCACCACACTCTGTGCGCACAGGGCGGAAAGGACGGCCAAACTCAAAATCATCTTCATCTTCATGGTGTCTAATCCTCCTACTTTCTATAGTAAATGCAAACGAGCGTGAAAGTGCCCGTAAGATAGCCTGGCTTGCGGCTAGGCGCGAAGTTCAAGTTTTCGATATCAAAGCTTCCAGTCGTCGTATTCTCGAGTTCGTGCAGGAACTTGACGAGCGGCTCAAGTCCCGCTTCCCACTTGGACTCAATCTTAATTTGCATCATATCGCCCGTCTCTTCTTCTTTCTGCAACTTAGTCGAGCTGAGGAATACGTGATTGGCGGCGGCAATCGCGTCCATTCGCGGCAACCACACAATGTCCGCCCCTTGCCCCCCTTCAATGACGGGGATATTCGCCGCTTCCTGGTCGTAGAGGTCGTTCCATTTGCCGCGCTCACTGATGAGCTTCGCCTCACGGTTATAGGTGGCACTCGCCGATTTATACCGTCGTTGAGCCCCCTTCCACGCCTGATTCGCGTAGAAGAACCAAAAGCCCACCGCGAAGGCATACAAAAGGACGACACCCAAGACGGACATCAAGATGCGGTCTCTAAGCGAAAGGTTAGCCATCATTCTTCTTCCGCCTCCTTAAATGAGCAGTCCACAACGAAAGTGAACTTTTGCCCGCGTTGCCGCAATTCGCCGCGATACTCGACGGACTTAAAGAACGGCGTTTCGCTATCATCCTCATTATCACTCGCCGTCGCGAGCGAAAGTGCCGCGAGCGCCTCCCTAAACTTGTAAACACCATCGCGGGTTTCGGAAGTTCCGTCAATGGAAAGCACATCGCCGCGCTTGAAGTTCCATTTTGTGAGCTCCACGCCCTGCGGCAAGACTCCGCTCACGAGCCGTAGCGTCTCCAGCGCCCCCAAGTCGTGATTGGAGACATTCCGCACCGCCTCGACTTGTCCTTTCTTGTCGCGCACCTGCTCATAAGCCCGCGCATG
>CAVCJC010000044.1:0-16485 GCA_963602475.1 Lachnospira hominis (ex Liu et al. 2021) | reverse complement strand
CACTTTTGCAAACTTTTTTGAAATATTCTATTGACAAAACTGTGAAAGTGTGTTATAATAAAATCTGTAAATATAAATGAAAAGGTAATGCATTATGAAGAATGAAATGATTAAGCTGGTGAAGTATTATATTGGCTTTGTGGTGTCTGTCATAGGGTCTAGCGTACTTGGCGGAATGTCCGCCTTAGTTGGTGAAAAAGCAAAGGAAGTCTACCCAATTATCAATAAAACCATCAATAAATCCGTATTTCTGAACTATTTCTACCCTCAATTTGCAACTGATGAGGGACTCTTCACAGCGTGTGGAATCCCGATTAAGGGATTTCTTGCCTCATGCACTGAAATAAAACCAGTCCTAAGAACCCGACCAACTATAGAAGCTTGGGTTTTCTCTTCAGTAAGCCATATAATAACACGGACTAGTTAGTCTCTAACGCCAACCGAGTCGAAGGTCTAAACAATTTATAGGGCGGGAGCATCTCAAAGGTGCTCCCGCCTTTCTTTATATCCAGCCTTGCCCCCTTCAAAACCCTAACCCCCATCTTCAAAAGCGGGCAAGGATTTTATAAAACGCCCCAAGGGTTTCACAAAACGGGGCAAGGGTTTTACAAAACGCCCCAAGGGTTTCACAAAGCGGGGCAAGGGTTCTAAAACGGGGCGGAAGGGACTCCGCCCCCTACCTCTCATCCACACTCAACCCGTGATAATCCGTGGAAATCCGTGGTTAAAAGAATCCCTCTGCTTACCCTTTGCGTCAGCCTTTACGGGGCTTGCGTTAAATAGTGCTATTCTGCCTAGTTATAATAGCGCGAAAAGTATGCTTGACGGTTATGAACGAAATATGGTATACTATTAACCATGGAATTACGGCATATCAGATATTTTGCGGCCATCGCCCGCGAAGGGAACATCTCCCGCGCGGCAAAAAAGCTCGGCGTGAGTCAGCCCGCTCTCTCTAAACAGTTGAGCGAACTTGAAGCTTGCCTCGGACAAAAACTCATTGCCCGCGGCGGACGTGGTATCACGCTCACAGAGAAAGGCGAAGTGTTCCGTAAGCGGGCGGACGAGATACTTTCCCTCGTTACTTGCACGACACGCGAGATTTCGTGTGGCAAGTCCAAGCTCTCGGGACGTCTCACCATTGGCGCGGCGGAAACCTTCGGCTTCAGCCTCGTGGCGCGGGCGATTCGTGATTTACAGGCGGCGAATCCCGCTGTATCTTTTCGACTTACTTCGGGGAATGCCGAAGACCTCGCGAGTCAAGTACAACATGGCGCACTCGATCTCGCCGTCCTTATGGGACCAGGTCGCCTTGACGGATGCGACGCGCTCTCTTTGGGTGTCTATCATTCGTTTGGGCTGGTTCTTAAGAAAGATGACCCGCTCGCGAAAAAGAAGTTTATCACCTCCGCCGATCTTCTGGGGCGTCCCCTTCTCGTGCCGCGCCGTATTCGAATGTCCGCCGAACTCACGGGGTGGGCAGGCTATGAATACTCGAAGCTCAATGTCGTTGGCACATTCAACCTCCTCTATAACGCGGCATTCGCGGTCGCGGAAGGTGTGGGCGCGGCACTTACGATTGACGGACTCATCCCCGAGATGCTTCAAAAGAAGCTCGTGTTCCGTCCGTGTAAGCCCGAACTCTACAGCGAGGTCTATGTCGCGTGGAAGGAAGGTGCGGAACTCGCCCCAGCGGCGGCGGAACTTATCCGTCTACTGCGTCCCTACGTCAAAAAGGAGTGCACGGACATCACAGATTTTCGTGATTAAGTAAAGAAAGGAACAAGAAAATGAATCGTAAAGAGTTCATCAAAAGTTCAACCGCATTTGCCGCGGCAAGCATTCTCTTGCCCGCCTGTGCAAAGTCCGAATCAACACTAACAGGAGGTAGCAATATGCCTATGAAAGTAATGAAAGACAAGATTCTCATCGTTTATTTCTCGCGTAGCGGCAATACGCGTTACGCGGCGGAGACCTTCGCAAAAACTTGTGGGGGTGCGCGGCTCGTGGAAATCAAGCCCGCGAAACCCTACGCGGCAGATTATGGCGACTGCTGTGATGAAGCACAACCCGAGTGCCGCGCGGGCACGCTGCGTCCGATTCAGAAGATTGACGGACTCGACCTCGCCGCTTATGATGTTGTCTTGGTGGGCACGCCAAATTGGTGGGGCACGATGGCTCCGCCCGTAAGGACTTGGGTGAGCGAAAACGCGGCGGTTCTAAAAACGAAGGCGGTTTGCCTCTTCCAGACGCACGGTGGTGGCGGAATGCAAAATTGCGGACGCGACTTTGCCGCGCTTGTTGAAGGCGCGAATATCCTGCCACCGAAGGCGTTTCTCGGGGCGACCATCAAGATGGGCATCGGCCTCAAACCCTTCATCAGTGATAGGTTGGCAGTGGAAGGGTAAGGGGCTGTTGTTTTTTTAACACAGAGGCACGGAGGCACAGAGATATGGAGAGAAAAAAGTTTTTGATAGCTGTTCAGAAAGAGGACTTGAAAACCCTCCTCTTCTCTGTGCCTCTGTGCCTCCGTGCCTCTGTGTTAAAAAACAGATGAACTATCCGACAACCAAACTAAACTAAACCAACTACAAAGGAGTAAATAGAAAATGAAGAAGAAAGTGTTGATTATTTCGTCGTCGCTGAGGCCAGATTCGAACTCGCACGCCCTATGCGAGCAGGTCGCGAAAGGCGTGGAAGCAGCGGGGGGCGAGGCACAACTCGTGCGACTCCTCGGCAAGAAGATTGTATCCTAAAAAAAAGGAGTGCCTATGACATCACATTTTGCACAAGATAAGGTAAAGATTTCCCTGCTCGGCTATGGCGCAATGCGCCTGCCGACGACGGACGGTGGTCACGCCAACAACTGGGTCAAAGAAGGCTACACCAAATCCGCCATTGACCAAGAACTCGTCAACCGCCAAATCAAGATGCTCCTTGATGGTGGTGTCACCTACTTTGACACATCGCCCGCTTACTGCCGGGGAGACTCCGAGGCCACGCTCGGCAAAGCCCTCAAGGCGAGTGGCTATGACCGCAAGGACTACCTCATCGCCACGAAGCTTTCCAACTTCGCCCCACAGCAGTATCCGCTCGCCGAATGCAAGAAGATGTTTGAGAACTCCCTCAAGGCACTCCAGACGGACTACATCGACAACTACCTCTTGCATTCCGTGGGCAACGGAGGCTTCGCGACTTTCTCTAAGCGCTATATCGAAAATGGCGCGGCAGATTGGTGCGCCGAATTGCGTGCGCAGGGACGCATCAAGAATCTGGGCTTCTCCTATCACGGCGACCCGAAGGCGTTTGACTGGTGCATTGAGCGTCACGACAAATACAAATGGGACTTCGTGCAGATTCAGATGAACTACATCGACTGGCTTCACGCCAAGGAGATAAATGAACGCAATCTCAACGCGAAGTATCTCTATGAGACGCTCACGAAGCTGAAAATCCCTGTTGTCATTATGGAGCCTCTCTTGGGTGGACGCCTCGCGCGCTACAACTACGCCCTCGCGCAAGAGCTGACACCGCTTGACCCCGAGGCGACACTCGCCAAGTGGGCGCTCCGTTTCTGTGGCACATTCCCGAATGTAATGGTTGTCCTCTCAGGAATGACGCGCACGGAGCACATCGAAGAAAATCTCGCGACATTCTCTCCGCTCAAGCCCTGCTCCGAAACCGAACTCGCGGCACTTGAGCGCGCGGCACAACGGATGCTCTCGTTAAATACGATTCCCTGCAATAGTTGCAACTACTGCATGCCGTGTCCGTACGGACTCGACATTGTCGCGCTTTTGCAATTCAGGAACTCGATTCTCACGGCGAAGACACCGCCGAGCGCGAAGGAAGTTCTCAAGGCATATGCGAAGGCGGTGCCCGAGGAATTGCGTCGCGCCGACCACTGCACGGGGTGCGGACGCTGCTCGCCGCACTGCCCGCAGTCCATCAACATCCCACACGAAATTGCGTCCATCGACGAATGGATCGACACCCTCAAAAACCAGGAGGTCTCCAAATGAAGAAACTATTTTTACGCTTAGTCGCCCTTCTCTCTCTCTCGGCGGTTTGCGGGGCATTTTATGGGTTGCCGACGGCGAAGGCGCTCATCATCCAGCCCGTTCCGACGCTCACCTTCCTCGTCGTCCTTCTGCTCGCGGCAGTTATCGGACGCTTCTTCTGCGGCTGGGTGTGCCCCCTCGGCATTTTGCAGAGCACGGTCAATTTCGTCTGCCATCCGAAGACACATATCCGCCGCGTGTGCTCACGCCTCCCCGAGACAAGGGCGCAACGCCTCTGCCGTTGGGTCGTCTTCGTTCTCGCGGCACTTCTCATTTCCGTTGGCTTTGGCGCACTCGGTTGGGCACTCACGCCCTACTCGATTCTCGGCAAAGCCCTCATCGGCTTTGTGCCTGGCATCATCCTCGCGGCACTTGTTCTCGTAACTGCCGCGATTGGCTCGGGACGCTTCTGGTGCAATTGGGTGTGCCCCGCAGGGACGCTTTTCAACCTACTCGCACCCCACGCGAGGTTTCCGCATAAAATCAACCTCAAGGCGGGATGTGGCAATTGCCGCAAGTGCTTCCCTCAGAAGAAACCCGCGCCCAAACCCATCCCTGAAGATGGCGTGACCCGTCGCGAAACCCTCGCGGGCTTCAGCCTACTCGCCGCCACACAACTCGCCGAAAAAACGACGGACGGCGGCTACGCACCCATCTCGCTACCGGGCATCCCCGAACGCCCCGCGCAAGTTCTGCCGCCAGGCGCGGTTGATCGTCCCCTCTTCAATCGCCTTTGCGTAGGGTGCGGAGCCTGCATTGCCGCTTGCCCTGAGAAGTGCCTCGTGCCATCCACATCGCTCAAGACTTTCGGACAGCCCCAAATGGACTTCCAGAAAAGCCATTGCCGTCTCGCCTGCAACCAAAAGTGTGCGGCGGCTTGTCCCGCGAAAGCACTCCGCAAACTCGACACCCTCTCACGGCGCGACATCCATATGGGGCACGCCATTTGGAAAAAAGATCGCTGTGTGCGCACGACGGAAGGTGTGCCTTGCACCGCGTGTCAGCGCAAGTGCCCCGTGAAAGCGATTACGCTCGTCGACAACTTCCCTGTCATTAACAAAGAACTCTGCATTGGCTGTGGCGCGTGCGAACACGTCTGCCCAGCGCGTCCTTTGCCCGCCATCTTTGTTAAAGGCTTTGAGCGGCAACGCCTTGTAAGGCCCTTTAATGTCGCGGACCTCATCGCCGAAATGTCCGCGCTCATTCAGCATGGCGGTGCGGCAGTTGTAACCGCCAAAGATGGGGTTATTCAGACGCACGAAAAGGGGCGCGGCGTTTTGCCTATCCTTAAACTTCTTGATGAAGGCAAACTGCGTCATACCCTCGTCGTCGATAAGGTCATCGGACGCGCCGCCGCCGCCATTTGTATTGTCGGTGGAGCGCGGCAGGTGCACGGACTCCTTATGAGCGAGGACGCGAAAGAACTCCTTACTCAAAAGGGAATTACGGCTACCGCTGGAAAACTCGTGCCGCGCATCCTCGACCGCAAAATGAGCGGAGGGTGTCCGCTTGAGGCAACCGTCGCCGAAGAAACCGACCCCGAGAAGATGGTCGCGGCACTTCGTGCGTTCACAGGGTCTAATAAGAAATAAGCCCTCTTCTATGACGAAACATCCCCTATTTGCACTGCTCCCCGCCGTGCTCCTGAGCGCGACAACGGCGGCGGAAACCAATTCCGTCGCGGCACTTCCTCTAGTCGTGGTCACGGCGAGCCCCATTACGCAGGCAGAGTCCGTCACGCCCGAGGGTGCCGAGCGCGTACTTGTTGCGCGTGAACAGCTCGCCCTTCTCAATGCGCAGGACATTCAAACCGCGCTCCGCCAAGTGCCAGGCGTGACCATCTCGCGCTATTCGCCCATTGGTAGCTATGGCGGCGCGCAGGGCGGTAGCGTCTACATTCGCGGGCTCGGCACGGCGCGTCCGGGCGGAGAGATTCGGCTTTATACGGACGGTGCGCCGCGTGAGTCAGGCATGTGGGGGCATCCGCTTATGGACTCAATGCCAATTGACTTCGCCGAGTCCATAACCGTCCAGAAGAGTCCGCATGCCGCGCACTACTCGGGCACTTTTGGGGCGATTGATGTGGAAACGCGCCGTCGGCGGGTGGAGGGACACGAGGCGGAACTCGACCTCATTTACGGACGCTACAACACCTTTCTTTCGGCAGGTTCGGCGGGCGTTAAGGAAGGTCCTGTCGATGCGTATGGCGGAATGAGCTACAAATATTCCGAGGGCTATCGCGACCACAATACATCCATACTTAAGAGCGCCTTCGGGCGGCTCGGGGTTGACCTTTCCGACACGGAACACCTCGGCTTCGTCTATCAACGCACCGATAGCCGCGTGGAAGATCCAGGCGAAATTAGCGCACCGCCTCCGCGCACGGACCGCTTTGACCTCGCGACTGACCTCTATACCCTGCGCTTTGATACGGAACGCGAGACGGTTAAGGGCTATTCGCTCCTCGCTTTCGAGCGCGGCATTGTGGATTGGTACCAAGACGGGCTCTGCCAACCGCCCGCGCCGCGTCCCGCGATGGACGGCAATGCCCACACCGAGTGGCTGAACTTCAACTTCCGTAACTTCTACGAGTGGAACATTTGGCGTGACCTCTGGGTTCGTGGCGGACTTGATGTGACACGCGAAAGTGGCAAGACCGAGACCCGCAACCTCGTGAACGGACAGATTCCGTTCGCGACACGCGGCTTTCTCACGACTGTCGCGCCGTACTTTGGGGCACGCTACGACTTTAGCCTCGCTGAAGATTGGACGATTACGCCTTCCGTCGGCACGCGCTACTACTTTCATAATCAATACGACAACGAATGGAGTCCTGACGCGGCACTTACTTTGGACTGGCGCAAGAAAGTGCAAATCTTTGCAACGGGTTCACGCGGCGTGCACTTCCCAGGGGTCTATACGCGTGCCCTTTCAACGGACTATGCACGCGGCACTTTGGGGGCGGAAACTCTCGATTATGTTTCCGTCGGCTCGCGGGTTGCGGTGGATGACGACCTCGACTTCTTGGCAACGCTCTTTCATACGGAAGTCGACAACCGCATTGACCGCACTTCGCGCGGCTACATCAATGCGGGTGGAATGCGCGCGACAGGCGTGGAACTCACCACACACTGGCGCCCGACACAAGACCTCGCCTTCTTTGGGGGACTCACCTACACCGAACCTGAGACAAAACCCGTCTCGCGTCTGCCGCGCTGGACGGCGACCGTGGGCGGAACTTGGAAAATTTGCGACTACCTCAAATGGACCGTTGATTGCCAATATATAGATGAGATGTACGCCTACTCGGTGCGCTCCTCATCGGCCGCGGCGAATCTCACGGAACTCAAGCGCGGCGTTTTGCTGAACACGCGGCTTTCGGTGCCCCTTGAGTCCTTCACGCCGCAGGAAGGCGAGATCTTCGTTGCGCTCGAGAACCTACTGGACCGCAACTACGAATACTATCCTGGCTACCCAATGGACGGCATTATGGCTTATATCGGCTGTCGCTTCAAGTTCTAAGACCAAAATTGCACACTTTGGGACAAGTTGGCACAATTTGTCCCTTTTTTGTCCCTTCCGCGCCTTGGCACGCGATGTGCATTACTGTTTAGTGTTTGATGAAAGGAACAAAAAGATGAATACATTGCTGGATATGAATCCGTGGAGGTTCTTGAATGACCTCTTAGATGCCGATAGCCGCGCATTCAAAAGCGTAAAGGCGCGTGCGGCAGGTCGGTTTCCGCCCGTGAACATCTTTCTTGATGACGATGCCATCATCATTGACTTGGAACTCGCGGGCAAGACGGGCAAGGATGTAAATCTCACCCTCGAGCCGCAGGCCATTACTGTGGCGGATAAGCCCGCCGAGACGAAGGACGCTTCGGGCAAGGTCGTCGAGACACGCCCCGCGTGGAGTCGCCGTATCGAACTGCCCTTCCGCGTCAATGCGGAAAAGGTAAACGCCAAATTCGCGGACGGTATCTTGCGCATCGAGCTACCCAAAGCGGACGCGGTAGGCGTGCGGCACATCGCTATTGAAGGTTAACACTCAAAATGAAAGGAGTTTCTAAGATGAACGAAGAGAAATTTGCAGTTCCTATGGCAACACTTTCTGAGAAGCCAGAGGAATATGAACTCAAGATTGAGGTTCCGGGCATCGGCAAGGACGAAGCCGAGCTCCACATCGAAGGCAAGACACTGACCTTGCGGACACATTCGAAATATCAGAATCCCGCAGGCTTTCGTCCAGTCGCGACGGAGTTCGAACGGGTGAATTACGCGATGAGCGTTGATTTGCCTGAACTCGCCGACCCGGCAACTCTCGCGGCAAAGATGGCGAATGGCATTTTGACCATCACCATCAAGAAACGCCCCGAGACACAGGCGAAGAAGATTGAAATTCAGTAATCTCCTCTTACTGAATCATTAAAAAAGTCCTAGTGCCGCGTTTCCGTTACGAAGCGCGGCACTCCTTTTAGTCTAAACGCATTTTACGGACCACTTCACGGTCATCAAACGGCATTTTCACGCCCTTAATTTCCTGCGTGGTCTCGTGTCCCTTGCCACAAATAAGGACAACATCCTCCGCGCGGGCATTCTTAAGGGCAAAGTGAATAGCCGCCGCGCGATCGGGTTCAATTGTAAGAGCGACATCGGGCTTTGCCGCGCGTGCGCCTTCCACAATCGCCTTTATAATCGTAAGAGGCTCTTCGCTACGCGGATTATCACTCGTCACCACAAGCTCATCCGCCCCCAGCGCACACGCCTCGCCCATCGGCCCACGCTTCATTGGGTCGCGATCGCCGCCCGCGCCAAAGACCACCCAAAGGCGTCCCCGCGTAAAACCCCGCGCGGCAGAAAGCACTTTGACGAGTCCGTCAGGCGTATGAGCGAAGTCCACATAAACCGTAGCCGCGCTTGCCGATTCGACGCGCTCAAGCCTCCCCCAGCGCGGCACAAGTAACGGAATCTGCGCCTGAATAACGCCGCGCTCCACCCCCGCCGCCTCAGCGAGAGCTGCCGCCACAAGGACATTCGACTTATTGTAGTCGCCCACGAGTTGCAGGCGCGAGAGGTCATAGGGCGTATCGCGAAATGAGACTGGTATCGCCTTCACACGCAACTTAGAAACTGCCGCGAGCATTTCTTCGGCGTAGCCACCGTCCATACACACCACATAGGGCGGCACTTCGGGGTCGTCTTTGTGTTGCGCGGCAATCTTCTCAGCGAAGGAAAGTTTGACGCGGAAGTATTCCGCCATTGTCTTGTGGTAGTCGAGATGATCTTCAGAAAGATTCGTGAAGGCCCCACCCGCGAAGACGGTGTCGCCCGTGCGATTCTGATGAATCGCGTGGGAGGAGACTTCCATTACACAGTCCGTCGCCCCCGCCGCGCTCATTTCGGCGTAGATTTCGTGGAGTCTATCAAGGGGCGGGGTCGTATAACCCGTATAAAACTGCCGCGCGAGCGTATTTACTTCAACGGTCGTAATGTAGCCACACTTGCGGTTCGGCGCGGCACTTAGGAACTGCGACAAGATCCATGTTGTCGTCGTCTTGCCGTTTGTGCCAGTTATGCCCCAAACACGCATTGGGCTAGTCCCTCACGCCTTGCCACGCGGCAAAACGCGCGGCGGCGAGTTGCTTATACGCGGCCCCTTTGCCTCCGTTTACATAGGGGTCGATGGAAATCCCGCCGCGCGGCGCGAACTTGCCATAGACTTCCATATACTTAGGGGCGAGCAACTTCTTGAGGTCGTTATAAATCACATTCACCACATCCTCGTGGAAGTCGCCGTGATTGCGAAAGCCGAAGAGATAGAGTTTCAGCGACTTCGATTCCACGAGTTTCTTGTCGGGGATATAGCGAATCGTAATCGTCGCGAAGTCGGGTTGCCCCGTCTTGGGGCAGAGCGTCGTGAACTCAGGGGCGGTAAAAGTCACCCAATAATCACGGTCGGGATGCTTATTGTCGAAAGCATCCAGTACCTTCGGATTATACTCCATCGGCACACGAATCGTCCGCCCGAGTGCCGTCAACTTCTCAAGATCATTTCTCATCTTTCACGAGTTCCTCAAAGTCGTGCTCGACTTGGTCGTTTGAGACAAAGCGAATACCCTGCCAACCGCACGCCTTCGCGGCGGCGATATTCTTCTCGAGGTCATCCACAAAGACAATCTCGCCTGGCTCAAGATTTATACGCTTCACCACAAGCTCATAAATCTCGGGTTGCGGCTTATAAAGTTTCTCATCCCCCGAAATCACATAGGCATCGGCGAGCGAAAGGAAGTCCGCGAAATGCGTCCGAAAGCAGTCACGCGCAAAGGCGGGTGCCATATTCGTGAGAATACCGATTTTATAGCCGCGCTTCTTAAGCGACGCCATCCATTGCTGAGTGCGTTCATTGCGGTAGAGCCAACTCGCGACATCCGCGTCGAGAAACTGCTGTTGGACTTCGGGCTTCAGCGAGAGGTGGGAGTCCGCCCAAATCTTGTCGTACATCTCTTTAAGGGACATAAACCCGCCATCGTAAAGATTGCGGTACTTGGCGAACCCCGCGTTCACCTTTTCCCAGTCGACTCCCGTCTCTTTGCAAAGCGCGACCACGCGCTGGGGCACGGTGGAGGTCGTCATTACGCCCCCAAAGTCAAAAACTACCCCTTTTACCATTTCTTATTTCCTTTTACAATCTGTTCTTTGGCAAGTTTCAGTTGCCGCTCAATACGATTTACTTGTCCACAATCGACAGGCAAGATGGTGCCGTTTATGGACTCATTTTCAAGCAGAAAGGCGACGGCTTTAGCCACATCGCGTCCCTCGGGAGCGGATTTCAATAGGCGCTTCGCCGCCTTCACATGAGCACCCTTCGGCGGGAACACACTACCTGGCGCGACGCCATTCACCCGAATATCAGGCGCAAATCTCTTCGCATCATCTAGGGTCTGTTGCGCGAACATACGCTTTGAGTACAGATAGCCCTCGCTCTTCTTAATCTCTTCCGCGCCAAAAACTTCCGCGTCCAGAATATTAACTACCGCGCCCGGCTTTCTCAGCATACCCTGTCTCACTAATTCATGAGTGAGGAGCGCAGGCATCATATGATTGGCGACAAAAAGCCCGAGGTCTATTTTATCACCATCGTCATCATTGGCAGTAAGTCCAGTTGACTTAAATATCGCCGCGTTATTAACGAGCGCATCGAAAGGTCTATCGTGAAGGCAAGCCGCTATCATTGCAACTGGTTCTTCCATGTTCAGCATTGAACGATCACAGAAATCCATGGTGAAGTTCGCTTCCGCTTCAGGGCGATGCGAAGTCGTGAAGACATCCCAGCCCTGCTCAATCAAATATTCCGAGATGCACCTACCGAGGCGAACCGTTCCCCCTGTTACCAATACCGATTTCTTCATTTCTCTAGTTCCTTTAGGAGTAATTCTATGGCTTGTTCGGCGGTCGCCGCACGAACTGCCGCGCGGTCGCCCGCGAAAATGTGCTTCTCAGTAAAAGTGCCGCGCGCGGAAGCAACCCCGAACCAGACGAGTCCAACGGGCTTCTCGGGCGTGCCCCCCGTGGGACCCGCGACACCCGTCACGCTCACAGCCAAATCGACTTTCAGCTTCTGCCGCGCACCTTGCGCCATTTGCGCCGCCGTCTCAGGGCTGACGGCCCCGTGTTGGGCGAGGGTAACGAACTTTACCCCAAGCAGATTCTCCTTCGCCTCATTGGCATAGGAGATAATCCCGCCCTTATAAACGGCACTCGCGCCCGAGACGGACGTAATTGCCGCGCCGATTCCACCGCCTGTGCAACTTTCAGCCGTTGCACAGGTCATTTGCCGCGCAGTCAGAAGCGACACAAGCCTTTCCGCCGCGCTAGCCACTTTATTCGCCCTCTTGGGGTTCGGCAGGTGCTTCCGTTGGCTCTTCGCTCGCGCAAACCGAGACCGAGACCAGCGTCGCGCCCTCGTGCAGATTGAGCAACTTCACGCCCGTCGCCGTACGACTCTGTACGGAGAAGTCCGCCACACGGTTGCGGGACATCATTTGGTCGCTCGTCATCGAAATAACGCTCTCATCTTCCGACACCGTATGTGCCGCGACGACTGCGCCATTACGATCCGCGCCCTTGATGCCAATCATACCCTGACCACCACGCGCATGGCGTGTAAACTCCTTGAACTCGCAACGCTTGCCATAGCCATTCGCCGTCGCAATAAAGAGCGTCTTCTCGTCGTCCACCGCGTCCAGCGACACCACTTCGTCGCCCTCTTTGAGGCGGAAGCCCCTGACACCTGCCGCGCCACGACCCATGCGACGCACATCTTCCGCCGCGAAGCGCATAGCCCGCCCATTGCGCGAAAGCATAATCACATCGTCCGTCGGCTTCACAAGACGCACATCCACGAGGCTATCGCCTTCGTGAATGATGAGCGCACGGATTCCGTTACACCTGACATTCTTGAACTCACCTAGCAGAATCCTCTTCACAGTGCCCTGGCGCGTCGCAAAGAAAATATCCACATCGCCCTCGAAGGAACGGATAGGCAACAGGTTCAACACTTGCTCGCCCTCCTGAAGCTTAAGGAGGTTCACAAGCGGACGCCCAAAGCTCGTGCGCGGCGCTTCGGGGATTTGGTAGGCATCCTTCATAAAGAGGCGCCCCGTGTTCGTGATGAACAACAAGGAGTCGTGAGTCTGCGCCACGAAGACAAGACGGATGAAGTCCTCTTCCTTAACCTGCCCACCCTTAATGCCCTTCGCGCCACGGTTTGTTTCACGGTACTCCGTAAGCGGCACGCGCTTAATGTAGCCACGATTCGAGAGCGTAATCACGCACGGCGCGTCAGGGATGAGGTCGCGCATCGAAACTTCATTCTCGTCCGCCACAATTTCCGTGCGCCGTTTCGCTTCTTCCTTCGAGCAGTACTTCGCGCGGATATCCGCCAAATCTTCACGGATGAGCGCGTAAATCTTCTCAGGGTCAGCCAAGATCGCCTGCAACTCGGCAATGCGTGCGAGAAGTGCCGCGAGTTCCGCCGCGAGCTTTTCGCGTTCAAGCCCCGTCAATTGGTAGAGGCGCATGTCGAGGATGGCGTTCACTTGCAGGTCGCTAAAGCCAAAGCGTCCCTGCAAAGCCACTTTCGCGTCCTCACGATTCTTCGCGGCACGGATAATCCGCACGACCTCATCAAGATTGTCAATCGCGAGCATGAGACCATCGAGAATGTGCTTGCGCGCTTCCGCCTTGCTCAGCTCAAACTTCGTCCGCCGCGTAATGACTTCGAAGCGATGGTCGACATAGCAACGGAAGAAGTCCTTGAGCGTCAGGACTTTCGGTCGCCCGCCATCAATCGCGAGCATCAACGCGGCAAATGTGGTCTGAAGTTCCGTATGCTTGTAGAGATTATTCAGCACAATCTCAGCAATCGCGTCGCGCTTAATATCAATCACAATGCGCACATCCGCCTTGGACTCATCGCGAATGTCGCTCACGCCCGTAATGACCTTCTCCTTCACGAGCTCGGCCATATGGCGAATCATTTCCGTCTTATTGACGGCGTACGGAATTTCCGTCACAACAATCCGCTCGCGTCCATTGGCGAGGTGCTCAATATCGGCTTTGCCGCGCACGGTCATTTGTCCGCGCCCAAGCTTGTACATCGCGGCGATTCCGTTGTGACCACAAATCTGTGCGCCCGTCGGGAAGTCGGGACCCTTCACAAATTGCATGAGGTCATCGACGGTGCAAGTGTCGCGATGTTGCACATAGTAGTCGATACCATCACAAAGCTCGCCGAGATTGTGCGGCGGGATGTTCGTCGCCATACCGACCGCAATGCCCGAGGAACCATTCAAAAGTAGATTCGGCAACTTCGCCGGCAAGACGGAAGGCTCGCGCGTCGTCTCATCGTAGTTGGGCACCATATCGACGGTGTCCTTCTCGATATCCTCGAGCATCTCTTCCGCCGCCTTGCGCATACGCACTTCGGTATAACGCATAGCCGCCGCGCCATCACCATCAATCGAGCCGAAGTTACCGTGTCCATCCACAAGCGGCATTCGTAGCGAGAAGTCCTGCGCCAAACGCACGATTGTGTCGTAAATGGAAGAGTCGCCGTGCGGATGGTATTTACCCATCACTTCGCCGACCACACGGGCGGACTTCATATGCTTCGCGCCACTCGTCACATTGAGCTTGTACATACCGTACAGCGAGCGGCGATGCACCGGCTTTAAGCCGTCGCGCACATCAGGCAAGGCACGCCCTACAATGACGCTCATCGAATAGTCGATGTAGTCGCGCGCCATTGAATCCTCAATGTTGATATCCTCAGCATTTGCCGCAAGCGCGGCATTCTCTTCTCCCGTCGGAACGGGCTCTTTTATTTCATCGCTCATACTCCCTATATTATACCATTTTTCGTCCTACGAGGGTAGTCTTTTGAGCGCAAAAATTAGAAAATGTGGATGCCCCATTTCTGAGGCATCCACCTGATCCTAAATAAGGAACGCCCAGCTATGAGCGAACCTAAAACCATATACGGCTTACTTGCCGAGGATGGCGTCCTTGAGTGCCTTGCAAGCAACGATCTTGACGACAGTCTTCGCCTTGATCTTGATTGTCTCACCAGTCGCAGGATTGCGACCCGTACGCGCCGGGCGCTTGATGAGCTTCACCTTGCCGAAGCCAGGGAGCATGTAGCCCTTCTCTTCCTGCTTTGCACCCTTGACCGAAAGGTCGAGGAGACGGGTGTAGATCGCGTCAGCCTGCTTCTTGGTGATTTCACCAGCTTCGGCAAGCGCCGCGATGATTCCGCTCTTCGTCGTAGGAACGATTTCTTTCTTAGCCATTTCTTTTAGTCCTTCTAGTTGTCACGCGAGAACCAATTCCCCGCATGTTCTACCTATATGATACCACTATTTCGCCGAAAATGCAAGCGGAAATTTCACCTGAAGAGGAACGCGGCGAATAAGCCAGATTCTGTTCATCCCTCAAAATTGAGGAACTCTGGTCATTCATCTAACGCAATCAACCCGAGATCTTAGGCTCAAACATGATGCGCAAGAGCCACCGGACGAGCCGCCCGTCGATCCCCTATTTGATCTTGCTCCGAGGAGGGTTTACCCTGCGCACGGCGTTTCAGCCGCGCCGGTGGGCTCTTACCCCACCCTTTCACCATAACCCTTGCGGGCTGTCTATTCTCTGTGGCACTTTCCGTCACGCGGGCTTGCCCCGCGCCCTCCGTCCTTAACGAACGGATCCTCTGCCCTGTGGAGTCCGGACTTTCCTCCGCTGCTATCACAGCAACGGCGACCAGTCGCACGCGCACCTCTTCAGGCGAAACTTCGCTTTCAAAGAACTTTTAGCGGAAGAGGATTCGCCCGCACATATTGCAAGCAACCACCCGCTGCGGACGCCCCGCTTCACCGAGCTTCATATTCGCGTCCACATTCTGAGCGACGCTCGGCGGCTGCACGAGGTGGCAACCATCACAAACGCTCTCATGCGTGAGCGCCACAACAACGGGCCAGCGCTTCGTGCGAAGACGCTCATAATAAAGCATAGCCTTCGGGTCGCCAACTGCCGCAGCCTTCTCCGCACGCTCCTTGCGCGCCGCCTCAAGCTCAGCTTCGACTTCCTGCATCCGCGCGTCAATCTCCGCGCAGTAAGCGTCCACGCCGCTCTTCTCAGAATCAAACTTCTCTTGCGCCGCCGTGACACGCGCTTCAGTGGACGGCAATTCGTCCATCGCCGCGAGCTGTTGATTCTCGGTCGTCTCAAGATCGTGGTTGACAAAGTCGATTTGGTCCGAATATTGCTGATATTCACGGTTGCTCTGAAGACCCGCCTGAGTCTGCTTAAGATCGCGAATCTTGTTCTTCAGCGCGGCGGCATTCTCTTCGTAGCCTTTCACACGCTCCAGCGCATAGTCATGCCCTTTGCGGGCAGCCTCGAGGTCCGTCTTCACGCCCGTAAGGCGCGCCTCTTCCTTAGCCTTGCGCTGCGGTAGATCCTTCAGTTCCTTTTCGAACTCACGGATTCTGCCGTCAACTTCTTGCAACTCCAACAACGCTTCAAGGGTCGTCATTTTGCCCAAACCTTTCAAAAATTCAAATCTGGGGCAGGAGACGGGACTCGAACCCGCAACCCACAGAATCACAATCTGTTGATCTAACCAATTGATCTACTCCCGCCAACATGGAGCCAGGTAAGGGACTCGAACCCCCGACCTGCTCATTACGAATGAGCCGCACTACCAACTGTGCTAACCTGGCTTTGTGAATCGGTTGAATATTATACCAAATTTTCTCCGCGCCCGCAAGGGGGTATTTCATCCAATCGAAAAAATGTGTCTCCCACCCGCGCGTCCCTTGCCCGCCGTTTACTGGGCGCGAATGCGCCCCACCATTGTTCGACTTCG
>CAVCJC010000043.1:8078-16877 GCA_963602475.1 Lachnospira hominis (ex Liu et al. 2021) | reverse complement strand
AGCACGGTTGCCGCCCGCCGTGCCGTATGTTGTCAGGCACAAATCAGGAATAAAAGGCGGGGTGGAGGGGGTGCAGTAATCGCTAATTTTGTACGGATTGTGCTTGATTTGGGGGGGTAGGTTTGGTATAATAGTTCCCAATGAATAATGCAGTAAAGGTTTTAATCTTGGGCTACGGCATTCGCGGACGTACCTACGCCGCGTATGCGCTGGATCATGCCGAGGATTTGGAGATCGCGGGGCTCGCTGACCCCGTGGCGAAGTTCCCTGAGGGAGCGGAGTATCCGACTTGGAAAAGTTGGGAGGCCGCGCTGGAATCAGGTGTTAAGGCGGACGCTGTCATCATTGCGCTACCCGACCACCTTCATTATGCCGCATGCTACAAGGCACTTAAGGCGGGCTATCATGTCCTTCTTGAAAAGCCCATTGGGTGTAATTGGAAGGAATGTCAGGAGATTCGTGAGGCGCAAGTCGCTTCGGGTAAGCTCATTCTGACGGGGTATGTGCTCCGTTACACGCCGCTCTTTAAGCGTCTTCACGAAGTACTTGAATCGGGCGAGATTGGCAAGCTCACAAGCGTCCATCTCTTGGTGGAAGTTTCGTACGGCAAGTCCGCTCACGCCTACTGCCGCGGCAACTGGTCCATTGAGAAGAATGGCACGGGTATGCTCGTCAATAAGTGCACGCACGACTTTGACCTCATTGCGTGGTGGATGCGTGGGCGTACCTGCGAGAAAGTTTCCAGCTTTGGTTCGCTCATTGAGTGCCGTCCAGAGAATAAGCCTGAGGGCGCGGCAGATCGCTGCAAGGACTGTCCGGAAAGCGTCCGTAAGAATTGTCCCTTCGATGCTTACAAGCTCTACTACGAACACACCGACCTACGCTATCACTTCGCGGACGAGTCGGACGCGGGCATCTTAAAGATGATTGAGACTTCGCCTTACGGACGCTGTGTTTACGCGTGCGGCAATGATTCCGTCGACCATCAGACGGTGTTGATGCTCTATGACGGAGGTCTCACGGTGACGCTGGAGATGGAAAGCTACTCTCAGCGGCGCACGCGGATTATGCATTTCTATGGCACACGCGGCGAAATCATCGCGGACGGTTCGCAGATTGTTATTAAGCCATTCTTGGGCGACACGCGAAAGATTGAGCCTGAGCAACACGGGCATCACGGCGGCGGCGATCGCGAGATTATGACCGCGTTTGTGGATTTGGTGCGGTCGAATCCGTCCCCTGAGAAGTGCACAGCCATTTTGGATGAAGCGCTTGAATCGCATCGTCTCGCCTTTTTGGCGGAGGAATCGCGGCACTCGGGTCGCACAATGGATGGGCAGGGACAGCCCGACTAAGCTAGTCGCAAGTTTTATGGAGGTAGAGAATGACACTAAACACAAGTAGACGAAACTTCCTAAGAGGAATGGCGGGTGTCGGCGCGCTCAGCGCGGCGGGCGGCTGTTTCTCAATTGGGCGCGGCGGTGATAATCGCATTCGTCTCGCGGCAGTTGGCGTGATGGGCAAGGGCTATTCGGACTGGCTACCGATGCTCAAGTCGGGGCTTGTGAAAATTGTCGCCTTCTGCGATTGCGACTACTATAAGCGCCACGATGCGCAACGTGCCCTCATTCGTGATGGTGTCGACTTTGATATGTGCACGGTGCCGTTCTACACCGACTACCGCCGCCTCCTCGCGGACGCGGGTACGCTCGGCATTGAGGCAATGACCGTCTCGACGACGGACCACACCCACGCGCCCATCGCGATTCAGGCGATGAAGCAGGGCATCCATGTGTATGTGCAAAAGCCGCTCGTACGGACTCTTTGGGAACTCGATTATTTCAATAAGACCGCCAAGGAATATGGCGTCATCACCCAGATGGGCAACCAGGGGAGTTCGCTACCAGGGTTCCGTCGTGGCGTGGAAGTCTTAAATTCGGGTATCCTCGGCGATGTGACGGAGGTCCACGTGTGGACGAACCGCCCTGTGTGGCCGCAGGGTGCGAGCGCGGCAGAAGCCACCAAGGGCGCGGCAGATCAGATTCCGCCTGGACTCAACTGGAATACATGGCTCGCGACAGCGGCGGACCGTCCGTTCAAGGGAGCCTATGCGCCCGGCAAAAAGGGGTATGATCCGTGGAACTTGAGCGCGAATGTGTACCATCCGTTTAGTTGGCGCGGCTTTTTTGACTTTGGTTGCGGTGCGTTCGGCGATATGGCGTGCCATACGATGAACTTGCCGTTCCGTGGGCTTGAGCTCACGACGGTGACCAAGGTCGAGCTCACGCAGATTGAGGATAAGACGGATATCGCCTTCCCGATGAAGTCGAAAGTAATTTTGACTTACGCGGCGCGTGAATCGCGGGTGCGTAAAGGCGTGAAGTTGCCCGAGGTCAAGCTCACATGGTACGATGGCGACTTGAAGCCGAGCGCGGAAATTATGCCGCAGGTCGTCGCCGCGCAAGGCAAGGTGCCGAATACGGGGTGCCTCGTGATTGGCACGAAAGGCATCCTTTGCTCGACGAATGACTATGGCGGGGATAGCTTCATTGCTCTCAAGGGAGAAAAGACCGTCACCAATATCAAGGACCACGAGGCGTGCCAGGCAATTGCCCACACCATCCCTTATCGCGGCGATTCGGCGGCGGGCACGGCGGCGGCCTCGGGTGCCGCGGCAGTTTCGGCGGACGGACAGTACATCGAGTTTTTGGACGCGATTCGTGGCGAGGGACCCATCTTCGCCGAGACTCATTCGCGTTGTTACTCGGATGTCGACTACTCCATCCCTCAAATGGAAGGCATCCTCGTCGGCTGTGTGGCGCAGCGCATTGGCAAGACGGGAGCAGAAGGAACATTTCACTGGAATTCGGCGACGCAAGCCTTCGCGGAAGCGGCACCGAATGCCTATCTTAAACCCTACATCCGGAAAGGATTCGAATTCTAATGAATAGACGTGAGTTTTTCAAGTCCGCCGCCGCATTCGCGGCCGTCGGCGCGTTTGGTGGTCGCCAAGCGCTCGCAGGCACACAGGGTGCCAATCGCAATAACCCGATTTGGCTTATGACATCCGCCTTTCCTGGCGAGTCATTTGACGATGTCATGGCGCGTGCGAAGAGCGTGGGGGCGCAGGGACTTGAGCTTTGCGTATTCCGCCGCGATTCTGACCGCACGGACCACACGGCGACCCACCTCGATTATGAGACTTTCGACCTCGACGCGGCGAAGAAAGTCGTCGCCAAGTGCAATGAACTCGGGTTGCGCGTCAGCGTGGGGGCCTACGATAACTTGATTGGTGGCGACCCTGCTCAGCAGATTAACAACCAGAATCATATTCTTAAGCTCATCCGTATCGCGGCACTTCTCGGCGGCGATGAGAATGATGTGGTGTGCGGAACTTTCGTCGGTTATGATCACGTCCTCGGGCGCACGGACCGTGGTTTTGAGAAGAACCTCGAGAAGTTCCAGAAGGTGTTTACGCCGATTCTTCACTATGCGAAGGATTTGGGCGTGACGGTCTGTGTGGAGAACTGCCCGATGGAAGGTTGGCAGCCCGCGACGGCCCCTGACGCCTACAACAACTTGCCCGGCTGTCTCGCCGCGCGTAAGTTGATGTACGCGATTCTCGATGATAAGGCCTCGAGTGCCCTTCAGGAGACATACGACCCGTCGCACGATATTTGGCAGCACATTGACCCCTCGGATGTCATTGAAGCGATGGACTTCAAGCGCCTTCGCCGTGTGCACATCAAGGGCACGCGCAACTTCCCGCGCTCGGCGGACGCGATTCATTGGGGACGGCTCTATCCTGAGCAGGTCGTCGATGCCGCGCTCGCAAAGAAGGCGGGCGTGCCGATTGCCGCGAATGAATGGGCGCGTATGAACTACGAGCCGCGTTTGCCCGGCTTCGGCGGCAGTGATTCGTGCGATTGGACGAAGTTCCTCGCCACTTTGATGGCGAAGGGCTTCAAGTTCCCGTTCGTCATTGAGAATGAGGCGGTCAATTCGTCCCACACGGGCAATATGGGCGCGACCATTCAGGGCTTTCGTGCGACCATTCTCAACACGGCGCCGCAGGTGTGGCCGCTCGGCAAGAATGGGTACGCATTTGATGAGGCTCAGATGAAGGCTGACCCGATGAAGATGACGCGTACGGCGGACTTGCCCGTCATGACAATGGCAAAACTCGGCTAATTTTTAACTAACCCTAAATCTAATGAAAGGCAATACTAACATGAATATCTCAAGAAGAGGATTCCTTGGTAGCCTCGGCGCAGGCGCGGCACTTGTCGCGGTGCCAGGTTGCTGTACTTCGATGTGCCGCGCGGCACGTCCGGGCAAAGTAGCGCTCCAGCTCTACTCGATCCGCACTTACATCCAGAAGGTGGGCCTCGCGAAGGCTCTCGCGGATGTGAAGGCGATTGGTTATGAGGGCGTCGAATTCGCGGGTTATTACAACTTCAAACCGTGTGAACTCAAGAAGATGCTCGACGATAATGGGCTTGTCGCGTGCGGCACCCATGTCGGTCGCGACGCTTTCTCGCCTGAGAAGTTCAAAGAGACTTGCGAGTTCAACCTCGGCTACGGCAACAACTTCATCTGCTGCCCCGGCGGCGGCAATATGCCTCCAGGCGGTTCGTGGAATGATCCTAACCAGAAGCCCTCGAAGGCAATTGATGACTTCACTAAGATGCTCTGCGACTACTACAACAAGGCGGCGGAAAACTGCGCGAAGTATGATTGCAAGATTGGTCTCCACAACCATATGTGGGAGCACTTCATCAAGATGACGGACGGCACCTCGTTCTGGGACTACTTCTTCAGCCACACCGACAAGGCGGTGCAGATGGAGCAGGATGTCGGCTGGTCGACTTGCGCGGGTGTTGACCCCTGCGTGCAGTACACGAAGTATCCGGGTCGCTCCTTCACGCTCCACGCCAAGGAAAATGGTATGGGCAAGGATGTGAAGAAGTTTGACGCGATTCTCGGCAAGCCGGGTGAGCCGGGTGCGAAGCCCGTCGAGTGGGATCGCCTCTTCAAGGCGACGGACGCTGACAATGTGCAGTGGTATGTCGTCGAGTGCGAACGCCACGAGGATACGCTCGACGCGGTCAAGCCCTCCTTCGACTTCCTCAAGTCCAAGGGTCGTGTTTAATACTTAAATAAGGATAACCTTTAATGAAAGCGAATGTTTCTTTGAATCGCCGTAGCTTCCTTTTCGGTTCGGCGGCGGCAATGACGCTCGCGGGCTGCGCCACCTCCAAGATGGGCTCGCGCGTCCTTAAGCCGGGCGAGAAGTTCCGTATTGCCATGATTGGCTACGGCATTCAGATGCGCACGGCGCTCATCCCGCAGTTCCTCAACAAGCAGTATGCTTCGAATGTGGAAATCGTGGCGGTTTGCGATTGCGATCGCGTCCGTGCGGCGGCGGGTGCTGAGCAGGTCAATAAGGCGTATGGCAACAATGCGTGCAAGGTCGTTTATGACTTCCGTGATGTGATTGCCGACCCCGAAATTGACGCGGTCTGCATCGCGACGCCTGACCACTGGCACGCCTACATCTGTGTGGAAGCGATGAAGCACGGTAAGGATGTCTACTGCGAAAAGCCGCTGACCTTCTCGATTGACGAAGCCCGCAAGGTAATCGCCGCGCAGAAGAAGTATGGCCGCGTCTTCCAGACGGGCTCGATGCAGCGTAGCTGGCGCGAATTCCGCACCGCCTGCATGATTGTCCGTAATGGTCTCATCGGCGATGTGAAGTATGTGGACGCGAACTATGGTTGCGGCGGACAGAAACTCGGCGGCCCGACTCACCCCGTGCGTTTCTTCGATGTTCCTGAGAACGCGGCGAAGGAAGGTGCGCCGAACGCGGATGTCGATTGGAATATGTGGCTGGGGCCAGCAATGTGGCGTCCGTATTCGGACCAGCTCGCGCCGCGTGGCGTGAACCAGTTCTATCCGATGTTCTGGCGTTTCGATGATGACTTAGGCTCGGGCTACAACGGCGACTGGGGTGCACACCACCTCGATATCGCGCAGTGGGGTCTTGATATGGATAAGTCGGGCCCTGTTAAGGTCATTTGCTCGGAACTCCCCCACTCGACGAACCTCTTCCATGGCGGTCGCCGTCAGTTCGGTATGAAGATGATCTTCAAGAAGCCCTATGGCGATGTGGAACTCTACCACGGACCCTTCGGCGTTTGGGGCACCGTCTTCTACGGTACGAACGGCATTGTCGCGGTTAACCGTGGTAAGATCGCGGTTTGGCAGGGCACAGGCGCTGTTACGCCGACGGAAGAGGTCCGTAAGGCTCTCGAGGACGCGAGCTTCAAGCCTGAGTGCCTCATTGCCGCGAGCATTGGCAAGGACTATGGTACGGACGCGACCGTCAAGAAGGACGACGCGCTCGCCAAGGCTCTTGATAAGCTCGAGCAGAAGTTTGACCTCGCCAAGGCTAAGGTTCAGCTCTACAAGAGCGCGAATCAGGTTCAGAACTTCTGCGAGTGCATGGCGACACGCAACTGCACGATTTCCCCGTCGGAAGTCGGTGGCCGCAGCGCGACACTCTGCTTGCTCTGCAATATGAGCTACAAGTTCGATGCCTCGTTCGATTGGGATCCGTACAAGATGGACTTCGCGGGTGGCAACTGCCGCGGTATGTCCATTAAGCGCGATTTCTATCGTAACGGATGGGATATCGAAGTCTAAGTTAAGGCTTAGTAGGACGAAAGTGCCGCGGAGTGAATGCGCCGCGGCACTTTGTCTACTAAAAGGAGAAAGGTTAGGACAATGCAAAAGACGATTATCAAGAATGCGCATGTAATTTCGCCCGATGTCGACCTCAAGAACGCGACCATTGTTATTGAGGGCAAGAAAATTGCGTCCGTCACGACGCGCAAGGTCTCCGAAAAAGGCGCGACGACGATTATTGATGTGCGCGGCAAGTATGTGATGCCGGGTTTCATCGATGTGCACACCCACGGCTCGGCGACTTACGACTTCTGTGACGCGGACCCCGAGGCCATTTTCAAGTTCGCGGAAGCGAAATTGCAGGAAGGCGTGACGACACTCTTCCCGACGACCCTAACCGTTTCTCATAAAGAATTGATGAAGTCTGCCGCGAATGCGAAGGCGTATGTGGAAGCGGGGTCTCCGTTTTGCAAAGTACCGGGCATTCATTTGGAGGGTCCGTTCATCAATAGCAAGTGCTGTGGGGCACAGAATCCCGCTTATGTGCGTAAGCCTTCCTTCAAAGAAGTGAAAGAAATCGCGAAAGTCTTCCCCGTCGTGCAGATTTCGTACGCGGTGGAAACGGCGGGCGGTGCACAATTCGCGAAGGACTGTCTGAAGGCGGGTATCGTGCCGAGTTGTGGACACACTGCCGCGAAACTCGCGGACCTTATGCCCGCCTACAAGAATGGGCTTCGCCATATGACGCATTTTTGCAACCAAATGACGGCGCTCCATCACCGTGAGATTGGCATGGTCGGCGCGGGCTTCTTGATTGACGATTTGGTGACGGAAGTTATCTGCGACAAGATTCACCTCTGCCCCGATATGTTGAGGCTTATCTTCACGAAGCGCAATCTCGCTTCCATTCAGATGATTACGGACTCCCTTCGCTGTTCGCATTGCCCCGACGGCTACTCGTTCCAGATGGGCGGACTCGATGTGCGGCTTGAGAAAGGCGAGGCACGGTTGGTGAAGGGTGGCAATTTGGCGGGGTCCACATTGTGGATGGGCGACGGACTTCGCAATGTCCACGAAGTGACGGGCATTCCGCTCAAGGACCTCGTGCGCACCACCTCGTGGAATCAGGCGTTGGAGCACGGCTGGGGCAAAACGCTCGGTAAAGTCGAGAAAGGCTTCACGGCGGACCTCGTGGTCATCGATAAAAAAACTTGGAAACCCGCAACAGTACTCATTGACGGCGAGCCCAGAGTTTGATATAATATATAGCAACGATTGTGAGACGCTTTCGATTAAATCTCTGCGGAGGGATGGCCGAGTGGCTGAAGGCAGCGGTTTGCTAAATCGCCATACGGACTAATCTCCGTATCGAGGGTTCGAATCCCTCTCCCTCCGCCAATTTGACGAAAGCACTTATTTTAGGAGACTCGATATGAAGAAGCTAATGCTATTTTCGCTGGTCTGCGCCCTCGCGGGCAATCTCTTTGCCGCGGCACACTGGAAGAACCTCACCGATAAGGCCTGGATCTCGGGTGAGAAATATACCGAAGCCGACCTCTACGGACGCGTCGTTTGCGTGTTCTATTGGACTCCGAGCTTTAACGACATCGAGAAAGTCCTGCCGCGTGTGGAAGAATTGTGGCAGGCCTATAAGTCCAAGCCCTGTGTCTTCGTGAGTTCTGTCTCGGGTAATAAAGAAGAGGCACTGAAGCTCATTAAGCAGTATAAGTTAACCTTCCCTGTCTATGCAGGGCTTGATACGGCGGACGCGACCTCGGGCACTACCTTCGGCTTCCTCGTCTTGAGCCATCGCGGTAAGGTGCTTTACGGCAATAGCAGCGACCGTGCAGCCACCGTGGCCCTCGTGAATGCGCTTGGCGAGGTGGGCAAGCCGTTTACGCTTCTTGGTGATATCGAATTGGGCAAGAAGAGTAAATATCGTAGCATGGAGAAGGCTCTCGTTCTGGGCAAGCCCACGAAGAGCCTCATCAAGAAGCTGAAAGCCGATATCAAGAAGGCGGAAGCGAAGTCCGCGACGGATGCCGTGCGTGAGCAGGCTTCTGAGGCGGAGTCCATTCTCTCCGCCATCGATTCTTCCAAGAGCGAGATTAA
>CAVCJC010000043.1:0-7514 GCA_963602475.1 Lachnospira hominis (ex Liu et al. 2021) | reverse complement strand
ACTCTCATTTTGCGTTTGACGCGGCTTTTGCTCCCTTATATGCTCTTCATTTGTGGCGCGGCATTTGGCATGGGGGTCTTAAACGCGATGGGACGCTTCAAGGCGGCGGCTTTTATGCCGAGTATGATGAATGTTATCTGGATTGCCGCGCTCGCGTTTCTGCTTTTCTTTGGCGATTGGTCGCTCGCCGACCGCACGGTTTTCGTCTGTTGGGCAATTCTTCTCGCGGGCGCGGCACAAATGGTGTTTATGTTCATTTGTATGACGCGGCGCGGCGTTTCCCCTCGCTTCACTTTCAAGGGATGGCGCACGCCCCAAGTTTCGCTCGTTTGGCGCAATACGGGTGTCGCGGCACTGGGCGCAGGAGCCGTGCAAATCAACTATATGCTCGACCAGGTACTCGGACAAATCGCGGCACCTTGGGCGGCGGGCGTGATTGGCTATGCGGAGCGGCTTATGGATTTACCCCTCGGAATCATCGGAGTCGCCTTCGGAACAGTACTTTTGCCCACTTTCGCGGGCTGTTTCGCGCGGCAGGATACGGCGGGGGCACAGAATATCTTGCGCCAGTCGCTTCGTTCCCTCCTCTTTATTATGCTCCCCGCCGCCGCAGGACTCTGCGTGCTCGCGACGGAAATTACCCGCGTCATTTATGAGGGCAACGCTTTTGACGCGATTGCGACGACCCGTGTTGCCCGCGCCCTCGCCGTTTATGCGCTCGGACTCGGCTTCTTCGGCTTCCAAAAGACGCTTGTGCCGTGGTTTCAGGCTCAAAATGACATGAAAACACCCCTTCGCGTCTCAATTATGACAGTTATCTTGAACGCGGCACTGAATATCCTCGCCGTTTTCCTATTGCCTATCGAGTGGCGGCATGTGGGGCTCGCCGCGTCCACGGTTTTCTGCGCGGCAGTCGGGTGCGGACTCCTCGTCCATAAGGCGCACGCACAAAATGGTACGCTCGGACTCCGCCGCGAAGTGCCGGACATCGTTCGTATGCTTTTCGCGGCACTTGGGATGGCGGCGGTGCTCTTCGTGATGCGTCCATATGTACGGGGCTGGTGCGCTCCGTTGGGCTTGCGCCTTGGGGAAATTGCCGCGCTGGGGGTGCTCGTTGTCGCGGGAGTCGTTACTTATGCCGCGATTGCCCTCATTTGCTTTGGTGGGCGGGTACGGACGCTCCTCAAGCGGCGGTAAAGGCTTTTCATAGTATTACCAACTTTTTCATATCGTGTAAAGACTGAGTGCTCTTTACACTGTTTTCGCCCCCGCTAACCCCCTTTGGCACGGTTTTTGCTTATAGGGTGTGTCCGCTTTTGCGGATAACATTTCTAACCAAACCTAAGAAAGGAACTAAAGAAAAATGAATCGTATCGCAGGCCTCGCGGCGGTGTCCGCGCTGTGCGCCACAATGGTTGCGCGTGCAGAAGAAACAGCTGCCGAACCGCAGGGTGCTGAAACTGAAGAATCATCGCCGATTTCCGTCTCGGTCTCGGTGGATGTTTTGAGTGACTACATCTGGCGCGGAACTATCTGCAATGATAATCCCGTGTGGCAACCTTCCGTCTCGCTGACATATGACGCGGGCGACTACGGCTATGTCTCGGCTAATGTGTGGTCGAGCTTTGACCTGACACATAAACGCCGCGCGGAGGATGCGAGTCGTATGAGCTGCGGTTTGCAGGAAATCGACTACACGCTCTCGTATGGCGTTGAACTCTTCGGCGTTGGCTTTGAGGTGGGTCACATCTGGTATACCTTCCCGAATAACAACGGAGCGTCCGACCAGGATCTTTACGCTTCTATCTCGTATGCGAACCCCATCCTCACACCGAGTGCGACCGTTTATTGGAACTACTCTGATTCGGCGGAGAATGACAGAAGTCAGTGCTATTACGCTTTCGCGGTTAGCCACGACTTTGAGTTGATGGACTCCCTCACACTTACCCCGAGTGCCTCGTTAGGCTTTGGCGGGGATGCGTGGACGAAATATGTGACGGAAGAATCTGTCGGCACGGAGTTGACGGATCAGACCGTGGGACTTTCCGCAACTTATGCGGTTACGGACTACCTCACTTTGGGTGCACAGATTAATTACACATGGATCCCGAGCCACACGCTGCGCCGTTTGGACTACATGGGTAATGACAAAGACCAGATTTGCTGGGGCGGCGTGAACGCAACCTTCACATTCTAAGTTCAAGTAATTACAGAAGTAAATACGGAGATACAAGCAATGAAAAATATGACGACTCGTGAATTCCTGAAAGGCGCCTGCATGGGCGCCGTCGGGATGGCGGCGGGCTCTGCTCTGACGGGCTGTGAGCCGAAGGACTCTAAGCGCAGCCCTCTCGATAAGGGCGTGACGATTCCGCAGACAATGAAGATGATCAAATGGCGCTTCCAGACTTATGCCGGCACGGCTCTCGCGCAGCATGTCTGTAAGCCCGCGATTGATGCCTTCAACAAGATTGCTGGTAACCGTATGCACATCGACCTTTACTACGCCGACCAGCTCGTGCCGACCTCGGAACTCTTCAGTGCTTTGCAGGCGGGTACAATTGACGCGGTGCAGTCAGATGACGACTCTATGTCGTCCGCAGCCGATGTGCGCGTGTTCGGTGGCTATTTTCCGTTCGCGACGCGGTATTCGCTGGATGTGCCCGTTTTGTTCGCGCAATACGGACTCGACAAGATTTGGGCTGATTCCTACAAAGAAGCCTCGGGCGGCAAGGTGACTTGGCTCTCGGCAGGCTCGTGGGATCCGTGCCACTTCGCGACGAAGAAACCGATTGCGCATATGGATGACCTGAAGGGGCTTCGCGTGTACACCTTCCCGACGGCGGGACGCTTCCTGCAACAGTTCGGCGTGGTGCCTGTGACATTGCCCTATGAGGACGCTGAAATGGCGCTTCGTACGGGCACGCTCGATGGTGTGGCGTGGTCGGGCATTACTGAGGATTACACCGTCGGCTGGGCGGACGCGTGTAAGTACTTCTTGACGAACTCCCTCTCGGGCGCGTGGATCGGCTCGTATGTGGCGAACACCCACAGCTGGGCGGCGGTTCCGGAGGACCTCAAGGAACTCTTCAAGCTCTCGATGGACTCCTCTCACTACTATCGTCAGTACTGGTACTGGGGTGGCGAGGCCGACTTGCGCGTGAATGGCGGCAAGCTGAAACTCTGCTCCATTCCTGACGCGGAGTGGGCGGTCGTTGAGCAGAAGGCGGTGGCTTTCTGGGAAGAAATCGCGAAATCTTCGCCGCGTGCGAAGGCGGTCGTTGATACCTTCCGTAAGTACAATGCACTCATGGCTAAAGCGGGCAAACCCTACCGTTATTAATTATGAATGTGCTGGCTAAATATGTGCGCGGTGTCGAGGCCCTCGTAAGAGGGCTCGGCATTGCCGCTATGTATCTCCTCTTGGTGATACTCGCGGTGTTGATGTTCCCTGTTATTGTGCAGGAGACGGATATCAACACCATTTGGGCACTCGAAATGGCGCAGTTCGCCGTCGGTGCTTATTACTTGCTCGGTGCGGGCTGGACGCTCCAGCGCGGCGCACATGTGCGAATGGACTTTCTCTATGCGAACTGGAAGCCTCGCACAAAGGCGATTGTCGATACGGTGACTTCCTTCTTTGTTCTCTTCTATCTCGTGATTATGCTCTTGGGCGGCTGGGATAGTTGCGCCTACGCGATTGTCGCTAAGCAAATTAACCACACGGTTTGGGCACCTTACATGGCCCCAATCAAAATCGCGATGGTCATCGGCATCTTCTTTATGTTCCTGCAAATGACGGCGGAGTTCGTGAAGTCCCTCCTCGCCGCGTGCAAGAAAGATGTCGTTTTGCCCAATCCTGACACGGAAGACGCGCGGCTTTATGGCGGACGCCTCGTGCGGGGAAAATATTGGAAGATTATGGCGATTTGTGCGGCCGTGGGAGCTTTCGGCGCGGCACTTTTGCTAGTGAGCATTCCGCATGTGACCCCCGAGGGCGGCTTTCCACTCCTCGTCGTCTTTATCGGCACTTTCCTCGCAGTGGGTGCACCCATCTTCACAATTCCGCCTACGATTCGGCGCTTCCACGACCTAGATATGTCGGGCTGGTGGATGTTTGTCTATAGCGTCCTCGCGCTGATACCGGGCTTTGGCGTCATGGTGATGATTGGTGAGGCGATTTTGCTTTCGCAGGATGGTGCGCCCGGCACAACGGGCTTTGGTCCTGACCCGAAGGGACGCGACCTCATCAAGGTGTTTGACCCGCGTATCCCGAAACCCGTCGCCCCATTGGCGGAAGCTCCGCTCCCCGCCGAGCCTTCAGAGCCTCATTCGTATTGGCTCCCCTACTTCGTCTTCTTGGGCGTGGGCGTTTTGCTTGTCGCGGCAGGCTTCGGACTCGCCGTTTTGACTTCTAACCCAACCTGGTTCCTTCTTGGGGCAGGCGTATTCCTCGTTTCGCTACTCGTACTGATTAGAGGTGTTGTATGTATGAATCACTGAGTTTGACGGAGTACTTGCTTTCGTACCCTGGGATTATCGTAGCGTTGATGTTCTCGCTACTGATGATCCTGATGTTGACGGGACAACGCGTCTTCGGCGTAATGGGCTTTATTGGTGTAGTCTTCGCGCTCATCTTCATTGATCGCGGCGCTTTGGGCTATGGCTTTAACGCGGCAATTAAGCTCTTTAACTGGTATCCGATGCTGACTCTGCCGATGTTCGTCTTTATGGGCTTTATGCTCTCGGAGTCGGGCATCGCCAACGACATGTACTATATGTTCCATGTTTGGTTCGGCGGCTTGCGCGGCGGTTTGGCAGTCGGCACTTTGCTCGTGATGGTTATGATTTCCTGTATGAACGGACTCTCCGTCGCGGGTATGGCGATTGGTTGCTCGGTGGCATTGCCTGAGCTCCTGAAGCGTAATTACGATAAACGGATGATTTCGGGCGTCATTCAAGCAGGTTCGTCACTGGGCATTCTCTTCCCGCCTTCCGTCGTGCTCGTTCTTTACGGAATGATTGCGCGTGAGCAGGTGAAGGACTTGTGGCTCGCGGGTGTGGGGCCTGCTATGGTGCTCTCGCTTCTCTTCTTCGGCTATGTAATCATTCGTTGCCGCATGAACCCGAAGCTCGGGCCCATCCTTCCCAAAGAGCAACGCAACTTTAGCTGGGCGGAGAAGTTCCGTGTGCTGCGGGCGGGCATTTTGCCAATCTTGCTCGTACTTTCCGTCATTGGTTCGTTCTTCTCGGGGCTGACCTCCCTTGAGGAAAGCTCGGCGGTTGGAGCCCTCGCGGCATTCTTGATTGCACTCTTCAAGAAACGCCTGACGCTGAAAGTGTTTACGCGCACCCTCAAGGAGACGCTCGATAATTCGGCGATGTTCCTCTGGATTATGATGGCGGCACTTTCCTTCTCGGCGGTCTTCGACTCGCTCCACGCGGTGGATGTGCTGAAGCAATTCTTCACGAGCGACTTGGGGCTTTCCCCGTGGTGCATCCTCTTCCTGATGCAGCTGACCTTCATCATCATGGGTATCTTCCTTGATGATACGGCTATGCTGATTATTGTCGCGCCACTCTTTATTCCACTTGTGAAAGAACTCGGGTTTAGTTCCGTCTGGTTCGGCGTTCTGTACACGATTACTTGCCAAATCGCCTACATTACACCTCCGTTCGGCTACAACCTCTTCATGATGCGTGCAATGAGTCCCGATTGCATTACAATCAAGGATATTTACGCCTCAATTGTTCCGTTCTTATTCTTGATGATCGCGGCAATTGTGCTCGTGATGGTGTTTCCACAAATCGCGTTGTGGCTCCCCGACTATGTGAACGGCAAGGCGCTCGGACCCGTCGATTGGCTCATCGCGCATTGCGGCTGGTTCAAGGACCTCTGCGCACACGCCTTTAACTACATCCCGGCACTGTAAAGGTAAAACCTAATGGAAAGCGTCACATTAGAAGTCGCGGGTAAGCATTGGACTTTCAACTCCCTCAAGGAGCTGATGGGCAAGGCTTCCCCCAAGCGTTCGGGCGACATCACGGCGGGCTGTGCCGCGAGCTGTGATGAAGAGCGCGTCGCCGCCCAGATGTTGCTCGCGGATGTGCCGCTTACCGCATTCCTTAATGAGCCGCTCATCCCGTATGAAAAGGACGAGGTGACGCGGCTTATCGTCGATTCCCACGACGCGACGGCATTCGCCCCCGTGAAAAATATGTCCGTGGGCGAATTCCGCGATTGGCTCTTGCGCTATGAGACGGACGATAAAGTGCTCACGGCACTCGCGCCCGGTCTTACGCCCGAGATGGTCGCGGCAGTTTCCAAGGTTTGCGCCAACCAAGACCTCATCCTGATTGCCTCAAAGTGTTGCGTAAAGACGGCTTTCCGCGACACCATTGGCACAAAAGGATGCCTCTCTACGCGCCTACAGCCCAATCACGCGACGGACGACTTGAAAGGCATTGCCGCGTCTATGTTGGAAGGACTCCTTTACGGATGTGGCGACGCGGTAATTGGCATCAACCCCGCGACGGACTCCGTCCCTATGATGCGCAATCTCTTGGAGCTCATCGACGAACTCGTCCAGCGCTACCATATCCCGACCCAAAGTTGCGTGCTCTCACACGTGACCAACGCGCTCGAGGTTATGCGTATGGGGGCACCCGTCGACCTCGTCTTCCAGTCCATCGCGGGCACGGAAATCGCGAATAAGGTCTTTGGCGTAAACTTGAACATCCTGGCCGAGGCGTATGACGCGGCACTTTCGCTTAAGCGCGGCACTGTCGGACAAAATGTGATGTACTTTGAGACGGGGCAGGGCAGTGCGCTCTCAGGGCGCGGCGATTGGGGGGTGGATATGCAAACATGCGAAGCCCGCGCCTATGCCGTCGCCCGTAAGTTTAAGCCCCTCTTGGTGAATACGGTCGTCGGCTTTATCGGTCCTGAGTATCTCTACGATGGCAAGGAAATTATCCGCGCGGGTCTCGAGGACCATTTCTGCGCGAAACTCCTCGGCTTGCCGATGGGCTGTGATATTTGCTATACGAATCATTCGGAAGCCGACCAGAATGATATGGATATTCTCATGACCTGTCTCGCGGCGGCTGGTCTCACCTACCAAATGGCCATTCCAGGCGGCGATGACATTATGCTCGGCTACCAAACGACGAGTTATCACGATATCCATTATGTCCGCCAGGTCTTCGGCAAGCGTCCTGCGCCAGAGTTTGAGGCGTGGCTGGAGGATATGGATCTCGTAGATGTGCGCCAACGGCTCATTTCGCATAAAGGAGGCAACCATGCTCTTATCGGTTACGAACACGAACTTGAGCGCTGACCCGTGGGAAGCCTTGCGCAAGTTTACCCCCGCACGAATCGCGATGGGGCGCGCAGGCGGCAGTTTGCGCACGGCTAACCTCCTCGACTTTCGACTAGCCCATGCGCGTGCAAGAGACGCGGTGCACGCGGAGTTCCATCCTGCGCTTATCCACGAACAACTTAAAGAAGCGGG
>CAVCJC010000042.1:0-17142 GCA_963602475.1 Lachnospira hominis (ex Liu et al. 2021) | reverse complement strand
AATTTTTCGCTAAAGTTCCTGCCTATTTTAGCCAAAATTGCAGTTTGTGTTTTTAATTTCACAAAAGAGGGCGAATTTTTGGTATAATATAGGGAACATTTGGAGTAAAACTCGTATGCATACGATATTGGAACATCCGTTGGTTAATCACCGCGTGGCGTTGATGCGCGATCAGGCTACGCCGCCGAAGCTTTTTCGTGAGCTCGTGAATGAAATCACGACCTTCTTGGCGTATGAAGCGCTGAAGGATGTCCGTGTAAAGGAAGTGTCCGTTCAGACACCCGTCGCGAAGACGACGGGGAAGCTCGTGGATGAGCGCGTCGTTTTGGTTCCGATTTTGCGTGCGGGCATGGGGATGCTGGACGCGATGTTGCATGTGCTCCCTTATGCCAAGGTGGGTGTTCTCGGTATGCAGCGCAATGAAGAGACGGCGGAGCCGATTCCCTACTACGCGAAAGTTCCGCCAGCGAAAGGTGAGGAGCTCGCGATTGTGATTGACCCGATGCTCGCGACGGGTGGCAGTGCTTGTGACGCGGTTTCGCAATTGCTGAAACTCGGGTATAAGCGCGTCAAATTTCTGAACTTGGTTTCCGCTCCCGAGGGGCTTGCCCGCTTTGAGAAGGAGCACCCCGATGTGCCCGTCTATTCCGCGGCACTCGATGAGCGGCTCAATAGCCACTTCTACATCGTGCCTGGGCTGGGGGATGCGGGCGACCGCATTTTCGGAACCCTCTAAACGGAACAAAGTCAATTTCTACTAACTAACCTCTAAGAAAGTACTACTCTATGTTTGAAAAACTATTCAAATTAAGTGCGGTAAAGACAACGGTCCGTACCGAACTTATCGCGGGTCTGACGACCTTCATGACAATGGCGTACATTCTCGCCGTGAACCCGAATATTTTGTCGCAGGCGGGGATTCCGCGCGGCGGCGTATTTGTGGCGACCTGTCTTGCCGCGTTCGTGGGCACGATGCTCATGGCGTTTATGTCGAATTATCCGTTCGCGCTTGCGCCAGGTATGGGACTCAACGCGTTTTTGACCTTCGGCGTGTGCTTCGGTATGGGCTACAGCTGGCAATTCGCGCTGTTCGCGGTGTTTGTGGAAGGTCTTATCTTCCTCGCCCTCTCGCTGACACCTGTTCGTGAAGGCATCTTCAACTGCATTCCGTTCTCGCTGAAGAAGGCGGTCGCGGCAGGCATTGGCCTCTTCATCTGCTTCATTGCGTTGCAGACCTCGAAGATAATTGTCAATAATGACGCGGTTCTCGTCGGAATTATGAGCTTTAAGAATGCCGCGTTCCATACGCAGGGCATTTGCGCGCTCCTCGCCATCCTCGGCACAATCCTGACGGGCGTGATGATGACGAAGGGCATCAAGGGCGCGATTCTCTACGGAATCTTCCTCACTTGGGGTCTCGGAATGATTTGTCAGGCGACGGGGGTTTATATTCCCGACCCTGCGAAGGGCTACTTCTCGCTGTATCCGTCGCTTACCTTCGCGGGCATTAAGGACTCGTTCGTTGAGTTCAAGTCCACCTGCGGCGCGGTGTTTGATCCGAATGGCTGGACTCATAAGGGCGACGCGAAAGTCGGCTGGGCGCTCGTTAAGGGCCTCGACTTCTTCGTCGTTATGTTCGCGTTCTTCTTTGTTGACCTCTTCGATACCCTCGGCACGCTCATCGGCGTTTCGATGAAGGGTGGCTTCTTGACAAAGGAAGGCAAACTGCCGCGCATTTCGGGTGCGCTCTGTGCGGACGCGATTGCGACTTCGGTTGGCGCATTTTTCGGCACTTCCACGACCACGACTTATGTAGAGTCCGCCTCGGGCGTGATGGTCGGTGGTAAGACGGGTCTCACTTCCGCGACAACGGCTGTACTCTTCCTCGCGGCAATTGTGTTCGCGCCTGTGTTCCTCGCGGTTCCGGGCTTCGCGACGACCCCCGCGCTTATCATTGTCGGCTACTTGATGCTCTCCTCGATTGCAGAAATCGACTTCACGGACGCGAGTGAGTCCATCCCTGCCTTCTTGACGGTGGCGATGATGCCGTTCGCTTATTCGATTTCGGATGGCATTATGGCGGGTATCATCAGCTATACGCTCATCAACCTCTTCTGTGGCAAGGCGAAGAAGGTGCATCCGATTATGTACATCTTGACGGTGCTCTTCATTGCGAAGTATGCGCTTATGTAATTAAAAGGATGAAAGAAAATGGCTAAAGCAACAATTAAAGAGATTCCACCAGAGGGGATTTACGACGCGCGGCAGTTGGGTGCGCCGCGTATGGCGATTCTGGGCGTGCAGCACTTGTTCGCGATGTTTGGCGCGACGGTGCTCGTGCCGCTTTTGACGGGCATCTCGGTCTCGTCCACGCTCCTTTTCGCGGGTTTGGGCACGCTCTTCTTCCATCTCGTCACCAAACGGATTGTTCCCGCATTCTTGGGGAGCTCCTTCGCCTTTTTGGCGGGCTACTTCGCCTTGACGGGAATGAAGGGCGGCATGTGGGAAGGGCTCACCAAGACGCAACTTCTCGCTTATGCCTCAGTCGGCGTTATTGTCGCGGGTCTCATCTATGTCGTCTTCGCGGGCATTGTGAAGTCCGTGGGCGTGAAGCGCGTAATGCGGTTCTTCCCACCCGTGGTGACAGGTCCGATTATTATCGGCATTGGTCTTGTGCTTTCGCCTGTTGCGGTGAATAGTGCCTCGACCTGCTGGCCCGTCGCCCTCGTGGGCATTGTGGCCGTCTTGGTGGCGGCTATTTTCGGACGCGGCATGATTAAAATCATCCCGATTCTGATTGGTGTTCTCGCGAGCTATGCCGCGGCATATCTCTATTGCAATGTGCTCGGCCGCGGCCCCGCGATTGACTTCTCTCATATCGCCGCCGCGCCGTGGGTGGGTCTTCCAGTTAAGATGGAAGAGACGGTATTCCCCATTCTCGCTCACGCGGGTGACAATGTCGGGCGTATCGTGAGCTCCATCCTCATTGTCGCGCCTCTCGCGGCGGCGACGATGATGGAACATGTCGGCGACATCTCGGCGATTAGCTCCACGGTGAAGCGCAACTTCTTCGCCGATCCAGGCCTCCATCGCACGCTCATTGGCGACGGCATTGCCACCAGCCTCGCGGCAGTTTTCGGGGCCCCAGCGAATACGACATACGGAGAAAACACGGGCGTTCTTTCGCTTTCGAAGGTGTACGATCCGCGCGTCATTCGTATCGCGGCCTATCTCGCCGTTGTTCTCGCGTTTTGTCCGAAGTTCGCGGCGGTTATCACGACTTTGCCAGCCGCGACAATTGGTGGTGTCTCATTCGTCCTTTACGGAATGATTTCCGCTGTGGGCGTGCGCAATCTCGTTGAGCACCAAGTCAACTTCTCGGTGCCGCGGAATATGCTGATTTGCGCGATTTCCATCGTCTGCACGCTCGGGATTAGCTTCTCGAAGGCGGGCGCCATTACTTTCGCGATTGGCGAAGTGCATTTGTCACTCTCGGGACTCGCCGTGGGTGCGCTGATGGGCATCTTCCTGAACGCGATTTTGCCAGGCAAGGACTACGATTTCTCTGAAAAAGAGCCCAATATCAAGTCCGCCGAGCGTTTTGGTGGTGTAAAGGACTAAAAGAAAATGTGCAAAAGGACGCGCATTTCGGCGCATTCTATGCTATAATATAGGTAAAAGGCTGAGGAGGGGCTTCGCGCTCTTGAGGCCAAAGAAGGAACGATATGGAAAAGAATAAGAAGAAAATTAGAATTACGGATACAACACTCCGTGACGCGCACCAGTCGCTGTGGGCGACGCGGATGCGTACGGACGATATTCTGAAGATTGCTGAGGAAGTCGACAACGCGGGGTATTATTCGCTCGAATGCTGGGGCGGGGCTACCTTCGATGTGTGCATGCGCTTTTTGCGGGAGAATCCGTGGGAACGCCTGCGCCAGATTAAGGCGGTCTGCAAGAAGACCCCGCTTCAGATGCTTTTGCGCGGTCAGAACATCCTCGGCTACAAGCACTACCCGGATGACATTGTCGACCGTTTCGTGGCACTCGCCTGCGAAAATGGTATGGACATCTTTCGTGTATTTGACGCGCTCAACGACCCCCGCAACTTGGAGCAGGCGATTCGTAGCGTCAAGAAGTGGGGTGGCCACGCGCAAGGCACGATTTGCTACACGACTTCGCCCGTCCATACGGTGAAGAAGTATGTGGAACTCGCCAAAGAGCAGGAAGCGATGGGCATTGATTCGCTCTGCATTAAGGATATGGCGGGCATTCTCACGCCTGGCGCGGCGCGTGAACTCATTGCCGCGCTCACCAAGGCGCTCCCGAAGATGCCGATTCAGGTGCATTCGCATATGACGAGCGGCATGGCGGCGGCGATGTATCTCGCGGCGGCGGAAGCTGGGGCGGGATGCCTCGATTGCGCGATTTCCACGATGAGCTCGTTCTCGAGCCAACCGCCGACGGAAAGTATCGTCGCGATTTTGGAGTCCGAGGGCTTTGATACGGGTCTCGACCAGAATAAGCTCGCGAAAATCAACGCTTACTTCAAGGAACTCAAGAAAACGCGGCAACCCGCTTCTTCCCGCAAGGTGGAACCCGTTGACGCGGGCGTGCTCGTCCACGCGATTCCAGGCGGCATGATTTCGAACTTGCGCTCCCAGCTCGCTCAGCAGGATGCGCTTGACCGCCTTCCTGAGGTTCTCGAGGAACTCCCGAAGACACGCGGCGATATGGGCTATCCGCCCCTCGTCACCCCGACCTCGCAGATCGTGGGTGTGCAGAGCGTGCTGAATGTTCTCTCGGGCAAGCGCTATTCGATGATTACGGACGAGACGAAGCACTATGCGGCGGGCTACTATGGGCGCACGCCAGCTCCGATTGACCCGAAGCTTCGCAAGAAACTCTGCGGCAACCTTAAGCCGATTACTTGCCGTCCAGCGGACCTCCTTAAGCCAGGACTTGTCGCGGCAGCGGACGCGATTCCAGCGGGCTTGATTCACGCTGAGGAGGACATCCTCTCGTATGCGCTCTTCCCGGAAGTCGCGCTCGGCTACTTCAAGTGGCGCAATGCCGACCCCGCGAAGCGTGACCCGATTCCAGCGGATGTTGAGCAGGCGAAGGCGGCGGCGGAAGCTCCTGCGGCGGCACCCGCGGCGAAAAGTGCCGCGAAGGGTGTGGCGGCGAATATTCCGGCGGGAACACCCGTGGAAGCGCCCCTCAACGGAACTTTCTATCGCAGTGACGCGCCTGGCAAGGCTCCTATGGCGGCGGATGGTGCCGCTGTCAAGGCGGGCGAGGCCATTTGCGTCGTCGAGGCGATGAAGCTCTTCAACCCGATCAAGGCGACAGCGGCGGGCAAGGTCACCTTCCTCGTTGAACACGGTAAGCCCGTAACTAAGGGTCAGGTTATTGCCGTCATCGCCTAAAAGAGCGAGGCGGCACATTCTAGTCATCTGAGAAGGAGGTATATTTATGGCAAAAGCGAAAGTTAGAAATCCACGAATTCTTATCGTCACGCCAGAAATTACCTACCTTCCAGAGGGCATGGGCAACTTGGCGGGACGCATGTCCGCCAAGGCGGGGGGTATGGCGGATGTCTCCGCTTCCCTCGTCGCGGCACTTTATGAGTTGGGGGCGGATGTTCATGTCGCGCTCCCCCATTACCGCCGCATGTTCCATGTCGAAACGGCGCAGCTCGTCGCGGACGAATTGCGCAAGTATAAGACCCACCTCTCAGATGAGCGCATTCACCTCGCCGAAGACCGTTGTTTCTACTATCGTGATACGGTCTATGACCAGGGCGACGGAAATCTCAAGTTGGCACTCGCCTTTCAGCGTGAGGTTATTAACAATATTATCCCGCATGTCCAGCCCGATTTGATTCATTGCAACGACTGGATGACGGGGCTTATCCCTGCTGCCGCGCGCCGCGAGGGGATTCCGTGCCTTTTCACGGTTCATAATATCCATACCCAAAAGACGACACTTGCGCGGGTGGAGGATGCGGGCATTGACGCGGCGGAGTTTTGGCAGAATCTCTACTATTCGTATCCGCCCTACAATTATGAGGAATCGCGCAATGCGAACCCCATCGATTTGCAGGCCTCGGGATGTTTTGCCGCGCACTTTATTAACACGGTTTCCCCCACTTTCTTGCAGGAAATTGTGAACGGATGGTTTTCGTTCATCCCCGACTCAATTCGCAATGAAATCCGCAACAAGGCGAATGCGGGATGCGCGATGGGTATTCTAAATGCGCCCGATTCGACGGACAACCCCGCGACGGACGAGAAGATTCCGTTCCGCTACAACGCCGAGAATCACTGGGAGATGAAGCGGCGCAACAAACTCGCCCTGCAACATGCTCTGGGACTTGAGGAAAATGCCGACGCGCCCCTCTTTTTCTGGCCCTCGCGGCTTGACCCCGTCCAGAAGGGCCCCCAGTTGCTGACGGATATCACTTTCCGCTTCCTCGATAAGTATGCAAGGGAGGGGGCGCAAATCGCGATTATTGCCAACGGTGCCTATCAGAAGTATTTCCGCGACATTCAGAGCTTCCACGGAATCTACAAGCGCCTCGCCATCCACGACTTTGACGGACGCCTCTCGCAACTCGGTTTCGCGGCAAGTGACTTCACGCTAATGCCGTCCCTGTTCGAGCCGTGCGGACTCCCCCAGATGCAAGCCCCCATCTACGGATCGCTCGCCGTCGCGCACAATACAGGCGGTTTGCACGATACCGTTGAGCCCCTCGATTGGAATAAGTCCGTCGGCAACGGCTTCCGTTTTGACACCTATGACTCCAACGGACTCTTCTGGGCGATGGACCAGGCTATGGCGTTCTTCCACCAGCCGAAGGAAGTGCGGGAGCGGGAAGTGTCGCGCATTATGTCGGAATCTATCCGTCGCTTCAGCCACGAAGCCTGCGCGAAGGAGTACATCAAGCTCTATGAGCGGATGCTCGATCGGACTTTGGTGAAATAACTTTAAAGAAAGAGTGAAAACATATGAAAAAGATGCTAATTGGATGTGGAATGGTGATTGCCGCGCTCTGTGGTGCACAGCCAAACGCGGCTTACGCGACAGAAAAGCCGAGTTTCGCCGACTTTGACGCGAAGGCTCGCGCGGGCGAAAAGATGACGGTGGTTTACTTTGGTGGGTCGCTAACTTGGAGTGCCAATGCGACCGAGCCCAATCGCACAGGTTTCCGTGGACTGATGAGCGATTATCTCACGGCGAAATATCCGAAAGCACACTTCACATTCGTGGACGCCTCCATTGGTGGCACGGGGTCGAATCTGGGGATGTTCCGTCTTGAGCGTGATGTCCTCGCCTATAAGCCTGACCTCGTATTTCTCGACTTCTCGTGCAATGACGGCGGCGAAAATACGGCTCTCGCGCCGACATGCTGCTACGAGTACCTCCTGAGGACGATGATTGGCAAGGGTGTCGCCGTCCAGCAGATGATTTTCACCTTTAAGGGCTGGTCGGGTCCGAAAGCTGTGCCCGCCAAGTGCCATCCGCGCCGCGATGTTTATCTGAAACTCGCCGAGGCGTATGGGACCCCCGTCGGCGATGTCTATAAGACGGAACTTTGGCAGAAAATGAAGCGCGGCGAAGTTTCGACGGACGAGATTTGGCCGATTGATGGTGGCCACCCCGATGATGTCGGCTACAAGATGTTTGCGGATGCGGGAATTGCCGCGTTTGAGAAGGCGGTTGCCGAGAAAGCGGTCTGCCGCGTTCCCGAAAAGCCTGTTTTGGGCACCGTTGAGAATGTGGTGCGCCTTGACCCCGCCTATGGGACGCTCCCAGAGGGGTGGACGTGCAAACTCACCTATCGCACGTCGCTTTGGTATGACGGACTCTCCTCGCGTTGGATGCGGGATGTCGCGGCATTTTCAGGCTCGAAGGTTTCGGCACTTACCCACACGGCGGACGCTAACTTTTTTGGTGTCTTTGGTGAGGCGGACGAGAATGCGCTCGAGGCGGATGTGATTGTGGACGGCGAGAAGGCGGCGCGTTTTCGCGGCACACACGGCGCGGGCCCAGGTCGCCTCTTCATTTGGCGTAATACGCTCCTCAAGGATTGGCAGAAGGCAGGTGCTACACCCCATCAATTTGCACTCCAGCCGATTCCTTCCGCGAACCCGAAGAGCGAGTTCCGTGTGGGCTCTCTCTGCTTCGCGAAGATTGTGCCGTCTATCGCGGCGGATGACAATGATGGCAAGAGCGCGGCAGATGCCCTCGAGAAGCTTGACCACGCCCGTGGAAAATAAGCCATGCGCGACTATTGCAGAGTTGTCGCGGCAGTGCCGCGTGTGAAGCCGGGTGATGTCGCGGCAAATGTCGATGAAGTAATTCGTCTCGCGAGTGAAGCCGCTGACCAAGAGGCGGACGCGGTAGTATTCCCTGAGCTGTGCCTCACGGGCTATACCTGCGGAGACCTCTTTTACCGTCCGAGTCTCCTAAAAGCGGCGGAAAATGCGCTTGAGCAGATTATCGCCTTCTCTTTTAGCTGGTCTAATTTACTCGTTGTCGTCGGGCTCCCCGTGCGGCAAAACGGACGCATCTTCAATTGCGCGGCAGTTGTCCATCGGGGTCTGCAAGGGATTGTCCCCAAGACCTACCTCCCCAGCACACGAGAGTTTTACGAATCGCGCTGGTTCGCGACGGCGGATGAGCGCGCGTCGGATACCGTAGACTTCGCGAATACGCGAGATGTGCCTTTTGGCAATGACCTTATCTTTGATAAGGAAGGAGCAGTCTTTGGCGTGGAGATTTGTGAGGATATGTGGACGGCGAATCCGCCTTCCACGCGGCTTGCGCTGCGTGGGGCGAACATCATCCTCAACCCGAGTGCCTCGAATGAAGTGATTGGTAAAACCGAATATCGACGCGCTTTGGTAACGGGGCAGTCCGCACGCTGTCTCGCCGCTTATGTTTATGCGGGGGCGGGGACGGGCGAATCCACGACGGACCTCGTATTTGGCGGGCACGCGCTAATTGCCGAAAACGGAACACTTCTCGCGGAAAGTAAGCGGTTTTGCCGCGAGGCACATAGCATTGTCGCGGATGTCGATGTCGGCTTTCTTGATTATGAGAGGTCAGCGAACTTCGCGTTCCGTTCTGCCGCGAAGACGGTGGAGCCCGCCCATTGCGTGCAATTTGTCGACGATGACAAGGAAGAGGCGGACGAAGTAGAGGAAGAACGCTTGCCCCTCTTGCGTCCCGTGGACGCGCATCCGTTTGTGCCCAGCGCGGCAGATGATTGTGCTCTGCGGTGCGAGGAGATTTTGGCGATTCAGTCGACGGGGCTAGCGACACGACTTGAGGCGATAAACTGCCGCGCAGTCGTTTTGGGGCTCTCGGGCGGACTTGATAGTGCCCTCGCCTTGCTCGTTTGTGTGGAAGCTTTTGACCGCCTCGGGTTGCCGCGTGAGGGAATCCGTTGCTATTCTCTGCCAGGTTTTGGCACGACGAAGCGCACGAAGAACAATGCCGAAGGCGTATGTGCCGCGCTCGGGGTTTCGCTCGAGACGGTGGACATCTCTGAAATGGCGCGATTGAACCTAAAAGAACTCGGACGCGATGAGCAAGAGAAGGATATTACCTACGAAAACGCCCAAGCCCGTGGGCGCACCTATTTCTTGATGAATAAGGCGAATCAGCTCGGGGCATTGGTGGTCGGCACAGGTGACCTCTCGGAGTTGGCGCTTGGCTGGTGCACTTACAATGGTGACCATATGAGTATGTATGGCGTTAACGCGGGAGTTCCGAAGACGCTCGTGCGGTATGTGGTGGAGTGGTACGCGACTCAGAAGGACGAAAAGGCGCGGCAACCGCTTTTGGACATTCTCGCCACCCCCGTCAGCCCCGAACTATTGCCGCCGACGGCGGAAGGGGAGATTGCTCAGAAGACGGAAGACAAGGTAGGACCTTACGAACTCCACGACTTCTTCCTCTATCACTTCCTGCGGCGCGGCGCTTCTCAAGAAAAGATTCGTCTTCTCGCTTATATGGCATTCCCCAACTATGACGCGAAAGTCATTGATAAGTGGCTTGAAGTCTTCTTTACACGCTTTAGGACTCAGCAATTCAAGCGTAGTTGTATGCCTGACGGGCCCAAGGTGGGCAGTGTAAACCTCTCGCCGCGCGGCGATTGGCGTATGCCCAGTGACTTGGCCAAGCTAATCTAACGCTAAAATAACGCGAGGCTAACGGAATCCTAACAGATAATTCATATAATAGTAGCCAAATGGTAAAAGTAACTAAAATAAGAAAGGTTATAAAAGATGTACAGTAACATCCCTCTTTGGCTGTCGATTCTCTTCATTGTCGGGGGTCTCGTCGCCTTAACTTGGTCGAGCGGCATTTTCGTCGAGGGCTCGGCGGGCATTGCACGGCGCTGGGGCATTTCCCCGTTCGTGATTGGTATGGTCATCATTGGCTTCGGGACTTCCACTCCCGAGCTTTGCGTGAGTACAATGTCCGGACTCTCGGGGCACGCCGACCTTTCTTTGGGTAACGCCTACGGCAGTAACATCTACAACATTGCCATCATCCTTGGTGTCGCGGCACTTATACGCCCCCTGATAGTTAAGCCGAGTGTCGTGAAGTTTGGGGCACCGATGCTCGTACTCGTTTCGCTTTTGCCCGTCCCCCTCATGCTCTGGGGCGGCATTTCGCGACTTGATGCCTTCATCCATCTTATCGTCTTCGCGATTGTGCTCCCCATTTATTGCTTCATCGATAAGGCGGGGACGGAAGCGAGTTCTACGGAAGAAGTCTCGCAGAAAACACGCGCTTTGTGGATGGATTTACTCCTTATCGTCGTCGGACTCGCCGTCTTGGTGGGTTCGAGCCACTTCCTCGTCTGGGGTGCGGTCGATTTGGCGCGGGCGTGCGGCGTGAGCGAACTCTTGATTGGGCTTACCATTGTCGCGGCAGGCACTTCTCTCCCCGAACTCGCGAGTGCCATACAGTCCGCGCGGCGCGGACAGGATGAGTTCGTCCTCGGTAATATCGTTGGCTCGAACTTCTTCAACTCCCTCGTGGTTGTGGGCATTCCCTGCGCGATAAATCCTCCGACGGGATATTCCTCGTCAATTTTGACGCGGGATTTGCCGCTGATGGTAGTACTCTCGGCTTCCATTGCACTCTTTGGCTTCAACCGCAAGAATCCGAAGGCGAATGGCGTTGTTTCTCGCAAGGAAGCGATGCTTTGGATTCTCATCTATGTAGCCTATGTTGGCTTCATGATCTATCAAGAAGGACGTGCTGCGTAAATGTATAAAGATTTACCACTTTGGCTGTCGTTAGTATTCATTATAGGCGGGCTAGTAGCCTTAACTTGGTCGAGTGGTATCTTTGTAGATGGGGCGGCGGCGCTCGCACGGCGTTGGGGCGTGTCGCCTTTCATCATTGGTATGGTCATTATCGGGTTCGGAACTTCCGCGCCCGAACTTTGCGTGAGCGCAATGTCGGGGTTCGCGGGGCATGCGGATCTCTCCCTTGGCAATGCCTTTGGCAGTGACAACTTTAACATCGCGATTATCCTCGGTGTCGCGGCACTTATAAGACCGTTTACCGTGAAACCGCTGACGGTGTGGTTTGGCGTGCCGATGCTGGTGCTCGTCTCCATCTTGCCCCTTACGCTGATGTGGGACGGCACTTTCTCGCGGCTCGATGCCTTCATTCATCTCGCCGTTTTCGCGGTTGTGTTGCCAGCCTATTGTATGGTGGATAAGTCGTCGGCGGATGAGATGCCGTCCGAAAGCGCGGCAAAAATGCACTCTTTGGCGTTCGATTTGCTACTTATCCTCGGCGGACTCGTCGTCTTGGTGGGTTCGAGTCACTTCCTCGTCTGGGGCGCAGTCGATTTGGCGCGGGCGTGTGGCGTGAGCGAACTTTTGATTGGTCTCACCATCGTCGCAATTGGCACTTCCCTCCCCGAACTCGCGAGTGCCATACAGTCCGCGCGGCGCGGACAAGATGAGTTCGTTCTCGGCAATATCGTCGGCTCGAATCTCTTTAACACCCTCGCGGTGGTGGGTATCTCCTGCGCGATAAATCCGCCCGTCAAGTTCTCCCCCTACATCATTACCCGCGACCTGCCGTTGATGATTGCCTTGTCGCTTTCAATTGGTATATTTGGCTTTAATCGACGGAATCCGCGTGCAAATGGCAAAGTAACGCGCGGCGAGGCGACCTTCTGGATTCTCTGTTACCTCTTCTATATGTGGATTATGCTGGTGCAGGAAGGACGGATGGAGGCCGTCGCGCCTTGAAGATTTCCGTCAAAGCTTGCCTCGTAATCTTGGCGCTCTATTTTGCCGCGGCAATTTATGGCGAGATAACTTATCGTGTGGCGCGTTATCGTGATGTTACGCCCATTTATAATGAGGTGCACGCCGATTCACGCTATCTCGCCCCCCTCGCCCCCGCGCCGGATGGCACGCGCTACCTAATGGGCACCGACAATCTCGGCCGCAGTGTGGCGCGGCGTTTGGTGCAGGGTACACGCATTGCATTCCATGTCGGCATAATGACTTCCCTCATTGCGATTCCCTTGGGCGTTGTTTTGGGACTCCTCGGCGGATACTTTGGCGGCAAGGTGGACGCGGTAGTCGTTTGGCTTTGCGCGACCGTTTCCTCTATGCCAGGCCTTCTCTTTATCTTGGCGATTTCGCTTGTAGTGGGGCAAGGACTCCTCGGTATTTACCTCGGTATTGGTCTCACGACCTGGGTGGGTGTATGCCGCACGATTCGCGGCGAAGTGATGAAGCATGTCGAGCGCGCCTATGTGCAAGCCGCCCGCACCCTCGGCTATAGTCACTTTCGCATTATGTTCCGCCATATTCTCCCGAATGTGGCGCATATCGTGCTAATTCAATTCTCCATTCGGTTCCCGTCCGCTGTGTCGACCGAGGTCCTTATTTCCTTCCTCGGGATTGGCGTGCAGGGTGAGCCGAGTTGGGGTGTGATGATTAATAATGCCCGGTTGCGCCTTTGGCAGGGGGTATGGTGGGAGATGACTTTTACCACCCTCGCAATTTTTGTGCTTGTTCTCGTCTTTAACCATCTCGCGGACTACCTTCGCGACCGCCTCGACCCCGCCTTACGCGCGGAACGCTAACGGAAAGGAGCGCCCCCTATGAAAAAGCTATTTATTGTCGACTTAATGCCCTTCCTTTATAAGGGACACTTCGTTTTCTTGCGGAATCCGCGTATGACCGCCTCGGGCATCAATACTTCCGCACTCCTTGGGCTCGCGAACGGACTTCTCGGCATTTTGCGCCGCGAAAAGCCCGATTACCTCGTTCTCGCGATGGACTCGCAAGGGCCGACTTTTCGTAAAGAGGCGTACCCTGCCTACAAAGCGACGCGGCAGAAGATGCCTGAGGACTTGGCGGCGAGCATTCCGTACGCCTTTGAGCTAGCGGAAGCCCTCAACATCCCTGTTGTGCAGACGGAAGGCTTTGAGGCGGACGATGTCATAGGCACACTTTCCAAACTCGGTGCGGAAGCGGGTTTCGCCGTTTTTTTGGCGACCCCCGATAAGGACGCGGCACAGCTCGTCGCCCCGAATGTTTATCTCTACCGTCCAGCCCACGCGGGCGACGCGGCGGAAATCTATGATGAGGCGAAAGTCTGCGAGCATTGGCATTTGTCGTCCCCCGCCCAAATGATTGACTACCTCGCCTTGGCTGGTGATGCGTCGGATAATATTCCTGGCATTAAGGGTGTCGGGGAGAAAACCGCCGCGGATTTGCTCTCACGCTTCGGCACAGTGGAAGGCATCCTCGCGAATGCCGCGTCCCTCAAGGGGAAACTCGCGGAGAAGGTGGCTAATGGCGCGGAAGACGCGAAAATCTCGAAGTTTTTGACAACTATCCGTAAGGATGTGCCGCTTACGCCTGATTGGGAAGCCTATCGTTGCGCGGGTTTTGACCGTGAGAAGCTCGCGAAAGTCTGCGGCAAGTTCGAATTGACGCGCTTTGCCCGCGAATTGCTCTCCCCCGAAGAAGCGGCGACACTGGAGGCCCCCAGCACCACCCCCTTGAAGACCATTGCCGATACGCCTCATACCTATACGCTTATCACGACGGAAGATGAAGCGCGGCAGTTGCTCGCCGAACTTGAAAAAGTGCCGCGCATTGCTTTTGATACCGAGACTGCGGCGGTTGACGGACACGACTCCACCGAGGCACATTTCTGCCGCCTCGTGGGATTCTCCTTCGCCACCGAGAAGGGCAAGGCGTGGTATGTGGACGGAACCCTCATCGACATTTTTCGTCCGTTATTCGCCGACCCGACGAAGACTTTCATCGCCCATAATGTGAAGTTCGACCGCTCCGTGCTTTTGCGCTACGGGATCGGCTTCGCGTCCACCCCGCAAGATACAATGCTCGCCCACTACTGTTTGGACGCGGCGGCGCGGCACGGACTTGACTTCCTTGCCGAGCAAGAACTCGGGTATCGTCCAATCCCGATAACGGACCTGATTGGCGTGAAGGAGCGCGGCAAAGTTCAGCGGTCGATGGCGGACCTCAAGCCGCAGGAGATTTGTGATTACGCGGCGGAAGATGCGGATGTCGCGCTACAACTCGCCGACAAGATCTTCCCTGCCGTCCAAAAGGCGGGGGCGGAACGTGCCCTCCGTGAGGTGGAAGAGCCGCTTGTAAAGGTGCTCATTGATATGGAGCGCGAGGGCGTAAGGCTCGATGTTGCCGCGCTTAAGGAATACGGACAAGAACTCGATGCTGAAATCCTCGGTATTTTGACGAAAATACTCGATTATAGCGGACCTGACTTCAATCCCGATAGCCCCCGCCAATTGAGTGAACTCCTCTTTGGTAAGTTGACCCTTTCAACGGACGGCATTAAGAAGACCGCGACAGGAGCCTACTCGACGGACGAAAAGAGCCTCTCACATTTGATGGGGGCGCACCCGATTATCCCGCTGATTCTTGAGTACCGCGCCTGTACAAAGTTGAAAACGACTTATGTGGATAAGCTCCCGACGCTAATTGATGAAAACGGACGCATCCATACCACTTTTGCGCAGGCGTTCACCGAGACGGGGCGGCTTTCGTCGTCCAACCCGAATCTGCAGAACATTCCTGTGCGCACCGCACGCGGCAAATTGATTCGTAAGGCCTTCATTGCCCGTGACGCGGACCACGTGCTTATTTCGGCGGACTACTCGCAAATAGAACTTCGCCTGATGGCGGCATTCTCTAAGGATGAATCAATGCTCGCGGCGTTTCGTAACGGAGAAGACATCCACCGCGAAACTGCCGCGCGGGTTTACAACATCTTCCCTGAACTGGTCACGCCCGAACAGCGTGCCTTCTGTAAGATGGTGAACTTCGGGATTATCTACGGAATTTCTGCATTTGGACTCTCTCAGCGGCTGAAAGTCTCCCGCAAGGAAGCGAGTAACCTGATTGAGACCTACTTTAAGCTTTATCCGAAGGTTAAGGCGTATATGAATGCGTCCATTGAGAAAGCGCGGCAAACAGGCTACGCCGAAACTATCCTCGGTAGGCGGCGGACTCTTCGCGATATTAACTCGCGCAATGCCACGGCGCGGCAGGGGGCGGAGCGTGACGCCATAAATACGCCCATCCAAGGGAGCGCGGCAGATCTCATCAAGGTCGCGATGGTCAATGTCGAGAGAGCCCTCCGCGCGGCACATTTGCGCACCCGCCTCGTTCTTCAAATCCACGACGAACTCCTTTTCGATACGCCGCGTGAAGAAGTCGAGCAGGTCAAGGAAATCGTCCGTAAAGAAATGACGGACGCCATAGACTTCGGCGTGCCCCTCGAAGTGGGCATTGGTGTCGGCGACAATTGGCTCGCCGCGCACTAAGCCTTTTCAGGGGGCTAGAGATACTTCGGTGAAAACCGTGTCAAGCGGACTTTTTTCGTTATTTTGAAGATTGTGGTTGACTGTGCGCCGTATTTTTGGTATCATATATACTCGTTGACCACGAACAGGTCAATTTTCTGGTGTCCGTGACCCAGAGAAAACTTTGGCGAGATAGCTCAGTTGGTAGAGCGCAGGACTCATAAGCCTAAGGTCAAGGGTTCGATCCCCTTTCTCGCCACCATTCCCCAGCCTAAAGATTCCGCGTGCATTTCGCCTCAAAAAGGTGTATAATATTCCGCCGTCATCACAAAATGAATCTATATGCAAAGTGATAAACGGATTTGCCGCGGGGAGCTCGCGCTTCTTCTAGCGGTTATTACGAATAGTTTTGGCGTGGTGCTGATGCTCTATTCGGGCTCAGGCATCTCGGCAATTTCGAGTGTGCCATTCGCGTTCTCGGAAGTTCTGCCGCGCCTCTCGCTCGGAACTTGGACCTACCTTTTCCAGGGACTCCTCGTCGCGAGCCTAATGATTATGCGCCACCGATTTGTAATTCCTTACCTTGGGAGCTTCATTGTGGGCTTCATCTTTGGTGAACTTCTCGATGTCCATGAACTTTGGATTGGGGTCTTGCCAACAGGCCTAGGTTGGCGTATTCTTTACTTCACCGTCAGCTATGTGCTCATCACCTTCGGTATCGTCCTTTCTAATCGATGTCATTTGCCAATTATCCCAACGGATCTCTTTCCGCGCGAAGTCTCCCAGATTGCTCGCGTGGGGTATCCGAAGGTCAAGGTTACCTTCGATGTCACCTGCCTTGCCCTGACGGCCATTCTCACTTTGGCGTTCTTACACCATCTTGACGGACTCGGCATTGGCACAATTCTCGCGGCATTCACAATGGGCAAAGCCGTCGGACTCCTCGGCACCCAAATCGACCGCAAATACGAATTCGTCTCATTTCTCTCACATTAACTACCCAACCTATACTACCCACCTAGGTAATTGACTGGGGAGGGGTGATTTGGTATAATATTTCACCAATAAATGACCGTAAAAGGTTGTTTGGTAGGGCGGGCAGTCCCTTGCCCGCCGTTTAATGGGCGCGAATGCGCCCCACCATATCTTCCGTGTGCCGCGCAGCCTTTAGCGTAGCGTTAGCGAAGTTTTTGTTGCCCCTCGGAGTTTATGAAAAAGGTTCAGAGGGTTCTATGTAGGAAACAACTCGGACATTTCTGTCCGAGCACCTAACCTCTTGGACG
>CAVCJC010000041.1:0-17459 GCA_963602475.1 Lachnospira hominis (ex Liu et al. 2021) | reverse complement strand
GCAGCGACGGGTCGGGCAAGCCCCCGCCCAAGCCGCCCACCGCTTCTCTGTGCCTTCGTGCCTCTGTGTCTCTGTGTGATAAAACGGCGGAACCAGGGACTACGCCCGACTTTTTTGGGGTGGGGGTGGTTGACTTGGGGGCGAAGTCTTGCTATAATGGTCGTATGATGAATGTGAAAAGTGTTTCTTTGATGGGCGGAGCCGTCGGTTGCTTCGCAGAACAGGTCGCTCAAGCGGCGCGTCCGTTTGGCGTGACTAAGTATGGTGAAGCGGCGAAGCTCTTTACTTTGCGCGGTAAAGGCGGACTCGAAATGCAGGTCACGGACTGCGGAGGTAAAGTGGTGCGTCTTTTCGCGCCCGACAAGGCGGGGACGCTTGTGGATGTGACCGTCGGCTTTGATGACGTCACGGGCTGGGAAAAGACGGACGCTTACTTTGGGGCGATTATCGGGCGCTACGCCAATCGCATTGCGGGCGCGGCATTTGAGCTAGATGGCAAGGTCTACAAGCTCGCGGCTAATGACGCGGGGCACAACGCCTGTTTGCATGGCGGCACGCGTGGATGGGATGCGTATGTTTGGGCGGCTGAGCCTTTCACAAACGGAGATGATGTCGGTATTGTCTTTACGCGCACTTCTTCTGATGGCGAGGAGAACTTTCCTGGTACGGTCGCGGTTAAGGTTGTTTACACGATTACGCCCGATAATACTTGGCGCATCGAATATGCCGCGACGACCGATAAGCCGACTTACATTGGGATGACTCAGCATACCTACTTCAACTTGGAAGGCGCGGGGACGATGCTTAATCACGAAATGCAAATTGCCGCGTCAAACTATCTCGCGATTGACGCGAATCTCGCGCCGATTGGCGTGCCGCGTTCGGTGGAGGGGACTCCGTTCGACTTCCGTCAGTTCCATACGATTGGCGAGCGCATAGACGCGGCGGAGCCGAGCCTGCAGAATGGTGCGGGCTATGACCACAACTGGTGTTTGGATGGCGCGGGCTTTCGCAAGGCGCTCACGCTAAAGACGGCGGCACGCGCCCTCGAAGTTTGGACGGACCAGCCCGGCATTCAGGTTTATGCGGGCAACTTCATTAGCGATGATTGGACGATGAAAGATGGGCTCCCTATGGCGCGGCGGGGACATGTGGCGCTCGAGACACAGCACTATCCGAACACGCCCAACCGCCCTGACTTCCCGTCCGCCGTACTGCGTCCGGGCGAGACTTACCAGTCGAAGACGGAATATCGCTTCAAGGCACTTTAAGGAAAACCTAAAGAAAGGAAAATAGAAAATGGCACGATTCACACTCCCGAGAGACATCTATCACGGTGAGAATGCGCTAGAGGCGCTCAAGAAGTTTGAGGGCAAGCGCGCAATGGTCTGCGTGGGCGGCGGCTCAATGAAGCGTTTTGGCTTTCTTGATAAAGTGGTCGCCTATTTGAAAGAGGCGGGTATGGAAGTTCAGCTCTTTGAGGGCATTGAACCCGACCCCTCGGTTGAGACGGTCATGAAGGGCGCGGAAGCGATGCTCGCGTTCAAGCCTGATTGGATTGTCGCTATTGGCGGCGGCTCGCCCATTGATGCGGCGAAGGCTATGTGGATTAAGTATGAATATCCTGAGACCACCTTCGAGGATATGTGCAAGGTATTCGGACTCCCCAAACTGCGGCAAAAGGCACATTTCTGCGCCATTTCGTCCACCTCGGGCACGGCGACGGAAGTGACGGCGTTCTCGATTATTACGGATTATGCCAAGGGCATTAAGTACCCGATTGCGGACTTCGAGATTACGCCTGATGTGGCGATTGTCGACCCCGCGCTCGCGGAAACGATGCCGCAGAAGCTCGTGGCGCACACGGGAATGGACGCGCTGACACACGCGATTGAGGCGTATGTCTCGACGGCGAATTGTGCGTACACCGACCCCCTCGCCATTTTCGCGATTAAGTCCATTCAGAAGGACTTGATTCCGAGCTACAATGGCGATATGGTGGCGCGGCGCAAGATGCACGATGCGCAATGCTTGGCGGGCATGGCGTTCTCGAATGCGCTTCTTGGGATTGTTCATTCGATGGCGCATAAGACGGGCGCGGCATTCGCGGACTATGGGGCGCACATCATCCATGGCGCGGCAAACGCGATGTACCTCCCGAAAGTCATTGCCTTCAACGCGAAGAATCCAGAAGCCCTCAAGCGCTATGGGGTCATCGTGGACTTTATGGGGCTTGGCGGCGCGAATGACCAGGAGAAGGTCTCGAATCTCATCGCCTTCTTGCGCGGCATGAATGACGCGCTCAAGATTCCGCACGCGATTGGCACTTATGGGGCGGATAGCTACCCCTGCGAGAAGGGCTTTGTTCCTGAGGCCGTCTTCAAAGAACGCCTCCACAACATCGCCGTCAACGCGATTGCGGATGCCTGCACGCTCTCGAATCCGCGTCAGCCCACGGTTGAGGAAATGGAAAAGCTGCTCACCTGCTGCTACTACGATACCGAGGTCGATTTCTAAGGAGGATATGCAAAAGAGGCTCATCCTCCTTGGGGCGACAGGCTCCATCGGCAGTAGTACCGCGGCCGTTGTGCGTGAGCACCCCGACGACTTCAAAATCGTTGCGGTCGCGGCACTTCACTCAAAAGAAGCATGCGAAGCTCTCGCCACCGAGTTTGGGGCGAGGGCATATACGGGGACGGACGCGGCACTTCGCGCGGTAATCGAAAATGACGCGGAGATCTGCCTCGTCGCCACGGTTGGGCTAAGCGGACTCGAACCCACGCTCGCGGCGATTGAGAAGGGTATGGATATTGCCCTTGCCACAAAAGAAGTGATGGTTATGGCGGGGGAACTCGTGACGACTGCCGCGAGGAAGAAAGGCGTGAAGTTTTTGCCCGTTGATAGCGAGCACTCCGCCATTTTCCAGTGCCTTCAGGGTGGGGATGGGGTGGTTGACCGCCTTATTCTCACAGCCTCGGGAGGTCCGTTCCTCGATGCGCCCGCCGATTTGGGGTCCGTCACTGTGGAGCAAGCCTTGAATCATCCGCGCTGGAAGATGGGTCCTAAGGTCACCATTGATTCCTCGACGATGATGAACAAGGGCTTTGAGGTACTCGAAGCGCGGTGGCTCTTTGATGTGCCCGTCGAGAAAATCGATGTCGTGGTGCACCCCGAGAGCATTGTCCATTCGCTCGTCACCTTTCCTGATGGGGCGACGCTCGCGCAACTCTCTCCGCCCGATATGAAGGTGGCGATACAGTATGCGCTTTCGGTGCCGAGGCGGCTACCGTCCGTCCGTGAGAGGCTCGATCTCGCGGCACTTGCTAAACTCACGTTCCGTGCGCCCGACCCTGTGCGCTTCCCGTGTCTGAGGCTAGTGAAGGAGGCGTGTCAGCGCGGCGGATGCGCCACCGCCATTCTCGCGGCGGCGGATGAGTGGGCGGTTGCCAAGTTCTTGGCGCGGCAGATTGGCTACACGGGGATAGTCCGTGCGGTTGAGATGGCGCTTGAGGGAGTGGCTAATCGGGCGTGTGATTCGGTCGCGGCGGTTGAGGAGGCGGCGAGGGAAACGGCGGCATTTCTGGACGCAAAGTACGGTTTAGCCTAGGTTCTTTACATTTGATGAAAGGCGAAAATTGAGACTCTTACACTTATGTAAACGCGGCAAAATCGATAGTTGAGTGTTTTTGTGTGTTGGATGTCGCTTTTGGTGAGTTAGGAATTGGTGAGGTCACTGGCACGAAAAGTGCTTTATGAAATACGGAGAAATTATGTCTATGAACGGATTTAATGAAAAGTGGACGGCCGAGCGTGAACGGAAAGCGTTTCTCGCGCTCGCAGATGGGACGATTTTCCACGGTGTGGCCTTTGGTGCCGCTGTTGACAAGGTGGGCGAGGTCGTCTTTAATACAGGTATGAGTGGCTACCAGGAGATTTTGACGGACCCCTCGTACGCTGGACAATTTGTCACTCTTACCACCGCTGAAGTTGGTGATTATGGCGTAAACCCCGAAGATGTTGAATCTCGGGCGCTTTTTTTATCGGGGCTCGTCATCAATGACTTGACCGAGCCTTCCAATTGGCGTTCTACGAAGAGCCTTGATGAATACCTGAAAGAGGCGGGGGTGCCGGGGATTCGGTCCGTCGATACGCGGCACTTGACCTTGCATCTTCGAGAGCACGGCAACCAAAAGGCGTATTTGCATGTTTCGGACGAGGCGATTTCGGAAGCGGAAGGCGTCCGTCGCGCCCAAGCGTGGGAGGGGTTGGACGGACAGGATTACGCGGCGAAAGTGACATGCGAAAAGCCGTATGTGTTTGAGGGGGGCGACGCCCCCTACCGTGTGGTGTGCTACGACTTTGGTGTAAAGACGAATATTTTGCGGTCGCTTGCCGCGTTTGCGACGGTCGAAGTGGTGCCCGCGAAGACACCTGCGGCGGAAGTTCTAGCACGCAATCCCGATGGCGTATTTCTCTCGAATGGCCCTGCCGACCCTGCGGCGGTTACTTACGCGATTGAGAATGTGAAGGCGCTCCTCGGGAAAGTTCCGCTTATGGGCATTTGCCTTGGGCACCAGCTTCTTTCTCTCGCGTGTGGAGCAAAGACGGGGCGGCTTAAGTTTGGGCACCACGGCTGCAACCACCCTGTGCGCAATCTCGCGACGGGCAAGGTGGAAATCACGAGCCAAAATCACAACTTCGCGGTATTACCCGAGTCCATCCCGAATTGCCTTGAGGTGACGCACATCAATCTTAACGACAACACCGTCGAGGGCGTGCGGCATAAGACGCTGCCCGCCTTTTCGGTGCAGTACCATCCTGAGTCGTGCCCGGGTCCGCACGATAGCGACTACCTTTTCGCGGCGTTTAAAGGGATGATGAGTGCGTTCAAGAAGTAAGAAAGGATTTCTGAGATGAAAAAGCAAGTTAAGTATGTATTTATCACAGGCGGTGTCGTAAGTTCTCTTGGTAAGGGCATTACGAGTGCCTCCTTGGCACTCCTTCTGAAGAGTCGCGGCTACAAGGTCTTTATGCAGAAGCTCGACCCCTACCTCAATGTTGACCCCGGCACGATGAGTCCGTACCAACATGGCGAGGTGTTTGTGACGGACGATGGAGCCGAGACCGACCTTGACCTTGGGCACTACGAACGCTTCGCGGGCGTCACCTGCTCGAAGGCTTCGAACTATACCTCGGGACGCATCTATTCCGCCGTCCTTGCGCGTGAGAGGGCGGGTGGCTATCTCGGCGGCACCGTGCAAGTGATTCCGCATATCACGGACGAGATTAAAAAGGCGATTCATTCGGCGGGCGAGCACGATTGCGACATTGTGCTGTGCGAAATTGGCGGTGTCTCGGGCGATATTGAGTCCCTGCCATTCTTGGAAGCGGCGCGGCAGTTCCGTTTTGAGGAAGGGGCGGAAAATACCTGCTTCGTGCATTTGACGCTCGTCCCCTACTTGAAGGCGGCGGGAGAACTGAAGACGAAGCCTTCGCAACATTCGGTGGGACAGCTCCGTGCGATTGGTATTGTCCCTGATATCCTCGTGTGCCGCACGGAAATGACGATTCCGAGCGAACATTTGGCAAAACTCGCGATGTTCTGCAATGTGCGCCCCGAGCGCGTGATTGAGGAAAAGGATGTGACGGACTCCGTCTACGCTGTGCCGCGTGAATTGCGCAAGCAGCACCTCGATGAGGAAGTCCTCAAGCAGCTCCACCTCGATATTTGGCCGATTCGCCACACGGTCTGGGATACGCTAGTGAAGAAGGCGACGTGTCCGAAATATGAGACGACGATTGCTTTGGTGGGCAAGTACATCTCGATTCGCGACGCGTATAAGAGCGTACATGAAGCCCTGCAACACGCGGGTATGTCGCACAATGCCAAAGTGCATGTGCTTTGCTTGGAAGCGGAAGATGTGGAAAAGAATCCGCGCCTTTTGGACGGCGTAAACGGCATTCTTGTGCCGGGCGGCTTTGGTAGTCGCGGCATTCCCGGTAAGATCGCGGCAATTCGCTATGCCCGCGAAAAGAAGATTCCGTTCCTCGGCATTTGCCTCGGTATGCAGTGTACGGTCATTGAATACGCGCGGGATGTGCTGGGCTGGAAGGACGCGAACTCGACCGAATTTGACGCGACGACCACCCACCCCGTCATTGACCTTATGGAAGAGCAGAAGGGCGTGACGCAGAAGGGCGGCACAATGCGTCTCGGGGCGTACCCCTGCACGCTCAAGAAGGGCTCGCTCGCGGCAAAACTTTATAAGGCGACGGAAATCTCGGAGCGCCATCGCCACCGCTATGAGTTCGCCTATGATACGCCCATGCGTGAGGCGATTGAGAAGGCGGGGCTCGTGGTCAGCGGACGCTCCCCCGACGGCAAGCTTGTCGAAGTCGTGGAGTTGCCGACTCACCCCTATTTCATCGCGGGGCAGTTCCATCCCGAGTTTAAGTCGCGTCCAACCGCGCCACATCCGCTTTTCGATGGGCTTGTGGGCGCGGCACTTAAGTGCGGCGTGTCGAAGAAGGCGAAGTAAGGAGGGCGCACATGAAGCGGACGGATATTCGTAAGATTCTGATTATTGGCGCGGGACCCATTGTCATTGGGCAGGGGTGCGAGTTCGACTACTCGGGCGTTCAGGCGGTAAAAGCACTTAAAAAGGAAGGTTATTTCGTCATTCTCGCGAACTCGAACCCCGCGACAGTGATGACGGACCCCGACCGCGCGGACCGCACTTACATTGAGCCTTTGACCGTGGATGCGCTCCACGAGATTATCCGCCGCGAGCGTCCCGACGCGATTTTGCCGACTTTGGGCGGTCAGACCGCGCTCAATCTCGCGATGGAACTTGATAAGGCGGGGATTTTGCGCCGCTATCGTGTGGAATTGATTGGCGCTCAGGCGGACGCCATTGCCCGCGCCGAAGACCGCCAACTCTTCAAGAACGCGATGCGCGAGCTCGGACTCGATATGCCGCGCTCAGGCAGTGCTCATACGCTCGATGAAGCCCGCGCCGTTGCCCAGACCATTGGCTCGTGGCCCCTAATCGTCCGTCCTGGCTTCACCCTTGGCGGCACAGGCGGTGGTATTGCCCATACGCCCGAGGAGTTTGACGCGATTTGCTCGCGTGGCTTGGAAGCTTCCCTTAATAGCGAAGTCTTGATTGAGGAGTCGCTCATTGGCTGGAAAGAGTTTGAGATGGAAGTCATGCGCGACAAGGCGGGCAATGCCGTCATTGTCTGTTCCATCGAGAATATGGACCCGATGGGCGTGCATACGGGCGACTCCATTACCGTGGCGCCAATTCAGACGCTGACCGACCGCGAATATCAGGAAATGCGCGACGACTCGATTCGCGTACTTGAAAAGATTGGTATTGCGACAGGCGGGTCGAATGTGCAGTGGGCGGTCGACCCACGCACGGGGCGGCGCATTATCATTGAGATGAATCCGCGTGTTTCGCGCTCCTCGGCACTCGCCTCGAAGGCGACGGGCTTCCCCATCGCGAAAATTGCCGCGCTTTTGGCAGTTGGTTATACGCTCGATGAACTCCCGAACGACATTACCCGCAAGACCCCCGCGGCATTTGAACCCGCGCTCGACTATGTCGTCGTTAAAGTGCCGCGCTTCGCCTTTGAGAAGTTCCCGGGCGCAGATATTGCCCTTGGTACGCAGATGAAGGCGGTGGGCGAAGTTATGGCGATTGGGCGCACCTTTAAACAAGCCTACCTCAAGGCGGTGCGCTCTCTCGAAGCGCCCCTCCGCTACCACGATGCGTCCACTTATGACCCGTGGTTCAAGCGCGAACTCGCGGAACTTTCGGCATTCAAAGTTTTCCTCGGAACTTTCGCGGGCAAAGACCTCCCAGCGGATGTCCTTCAGCAGGCGAAAGTTATGGGCTTTTCGGATAAGGAAATTGCGGAAGCCACGCGGCAGACCGAGGACGCAATTCGTGCCCAGCGTCTTGCCCAAGGCTTGCGCCCCGAGTTCCGTGCCGTCGATACGTGCGCGGGTGAATTTGAGGCGGTTACACCTTACTTCTATAGCTCCTACGGATGGGAAGCGTCGTCCGTCGCCGACACGGTCTCGCACGATAAGAAGAAGATTATGGTGCTCGGGGGCGGTCCAAACCGCATTGGCCAGGGCATCGAGTTTGACTGGTGCTGTTGCCACGCGGCATTTGCGCTTAAGAGCCGTGGTTATGAAGTCGTGATGGTCAACTCGAATCCCGAGACGGTGTCGACGGACTACGATACATCCGACCGCCTCTACTTTGAACCCCTCACATTTGAGGATGTGATGGAAATCTATGACCGCGAGAAGTGCGATGGTGTTATCGTGCAGTATGGCGGGCAAACTCCGCTCAATCTCGCCCAGCGACTTAAGAAGGCGGGCGCGACCATCGTGGGTACTTCGCCCGATGATATCGACCGCGCCGAAGACCGCGACTTCTTTAAGAAACTCGTCTCGGATGTCGGGATGAAGCAACCGCCGAGCGGCATTGCGCATTCCGTCGCCGATGCGCGGCAGATTGCCCGCGAAATTGGCTATCCCGTTCTTGTGCGCCCAAGTTTCGTTTTGGGCGGACGTGGTATGGCGATTGTCTCGAGCGAATCGGAACTTGATAAGTATGTGAATGAAGCTGTCGCGGCGGCGGAAGGTAAGCCCATTCTCATTGATAAGTTCCTTGAACACGCCGTGGAACTTGATGTGGACTGCGTCTCGGATGGTCATACGACAGTTGTCGGCGCCATTCTTGAGCATGTCGAGGCGGCAGGTTGCCACTCGGGCGATGCGGCGGCGGTTACGCCCCCACGCTCCCTGAAGCCCGAGGTGGTCGAGGAAGTCATCCGTTATGCACGGCTCTTTGCCCGTAAGCTTCATGTGGTGGGACTTATGAACTTGCAGCTCGCCGTGCGTGAGGACGGAATCTGGATGATTGAGGTCAATCCCCGTGCGTCACGGACCGTTCCGTTCGTCTCGAAGGCAATTGGCGTACAGCTCGCGGATATTGCCGCGCGGTGTATGGTGGGCGAGAAGCTCGCGGATATTGGCTTTACAAAGGAAGTGTTGCCTCCGTATACCTGTGTAAAGGAAGCAGTCTTCCCATTCGCGAAGTTCCCGGGCGCGGAAGTCGCGCTGACCCCTGAGATGAAGTCGACGGGCGAAGTTATGGCGATTGACCCTGACCCTGAGATTGCCTACTTTAAGAGCCAAACGGCGGCGGGAAGTCCCTTGCCGAAAAACGGCGCCATCTTCGTCTCATTGCGTGATGAAGATAAGGCGGTGGGCGTTGCGCTCACGAAGGAACTCGCCGCGATGGGCTATGAGATTTACGCGACACGCGGCACTTCAACTGAGCTTTGGAAGGCGGGCGTGGAATCGAAGGCTGTCTTTCGCATTTCGCGCGGTCGCCCCAATGCACTCGACCTCCTTAGGCGGGGTAGTATCCGTTGGATCGTGAACACGGTTGAGACGGGACGCGAGGCGAATGAGGATAATGCGCGTTTGCGGAGCGCGGCAATTCGTGCGGGCGTTCCGCTCACGACGACACTCGCGGGCTATCGCGCGGCAGTCGCGGGCTTGGCGGAGGATGGTCCGCTCGGCGAAGTCGCCGTGTGCACCCTTCAAGAGTACCACGCCGAACTTCACGGTTAAGCGTAAAGGCTTATTTTCGAGAATGTGAGAGGACTTCGCACCCCGTCTCAGTAATGAGAATGAGGTCCTCGATGCGTACACCCAGTTTGCCCTCAAGGTAAACGCCAGGCTCAATGGTGACGACTGTCCCCTCGGCGAGGTATCCCGAGCCATTTTTGCGGAGTGTGGGGGCTTCGTGGATTTCGAGCCCGACACCGTGCCCCAGCGCGTGCCCAAAGGCTTTGCCATAGCCATTTTTTGTGAGGAAGTCGCGCGCGACCGCATCCAGTTCCGCGCAAGTAACGCCGGGCTTAGCGGCGGCAATGGCGCGTTCATTCGCTTCTAATACGAGATTATAAACTTCGCAATAAAGCTTCGTCGGCTTTGAAGGGATGATGTTGCGCGTCATATCTGAGCAGTATCCGTTAAGTTTTACGCCCATATCGACGAGAATCGGCTTTTTGCCATCCCACGCAGTATCGTCAGGAATATGGTGGCATTCTGCCGCGTTTTTGCCAATGCAAACGATCGTTGGGAAGGCTTCGCCATCCCCAAGGTCAATCATAAGGTGCTTAATGACACGCGCCATATCGCGCTCGGTCATGCCCGGCAAGAATCGCCGCTGTGCCCGCTTCCAAATCTTGTCGTTGAGCGCGGCGGCCTCCCGAATCTTGTCGCGCTCAATATCAATCTTTGTTTCGCGCATAAGGGACAAGAAGTCAGAAATGCTTTTTGTGGCTTGGGCGTGCGGGAAGTAGCAAAGGAACTTCTCCCAAGTCGAATAGGGGGTCGACTCTTCAAAGCCGATTATCTTTGCTGTGCGAGAGATGCATTTGGACTTCGAAAACGCGGCACTTTCGTCCAGCTTTATCCATGGGGCCGTGCGCCGTATCATGGGTCCATAGCGAAAGTCCGTATAAAGCGTGGGCTCGCCTTTGGCTGGAATGACGAGTGTCGCGCTATCACAGTCAATATCCGTGAGAGAATGAATATTAGCCTCGTTCTGGATGATGGCGACATCAATCTCGTATCGGCGCATGAGGTTAACAAGGATTTCAATGCGTACAGCGTATGGATTCTTTTTCATTGGTTATTATCTATTTTTAGGGGTGGAAGATAAACTTTTTCTTTGATTTTGACGCTCTCAGAGCCGAATACATAGTCCGTCGCGAGAGAATCGAAAGTAGCTTCATCGTTCTTTACACTCGTCGCCCCATTGGCACTTGAGGAGAGGGCACTTCTGCCCGCCTCGGCACGAACCTCCCGTTGCACATCAAGCGACTTCACAACATAAGTCGCGAATGCGAAAAGGGCACTCAGCACAAGGGCAAGCGCGAACATCCCAAAAGCGAGTTCCACGAGGGCTTGGGCGCGGCACTTTTTAGTGTCCATGGCTTGTCCCCCCGCTATAGCTTGTCCCTGAGGAAGGTCTCACGCAAGATGAAGCATTGTAATTTAGCCAATTACTGCCTCTTTCGTGAAAAGAAGCCTTCTCCCACGTGCGCAATTGCTCGCAGTACCAGCAGTCCATTACCGCATGGGGTCCGCGCTCAAGATAATTGGCAAGATGCTTTTGCTGATGGATGACCCAATCATAATCAGCACTCGCGAGGTCGCTTCCGTTCGCGGCATCGACAGGGATGAGCCGCGTATCGCTAAAGGCCGGCAGAATGAAATAATTAGCGTCCGTCACAGGCGCATCACCCGAGAAAGAACCGAAGGGTTTCGCGGCGGCGACCCATACGCAGGTATTCGTCGCGTCGTTTAGGGTGGACGGAACCTCCCCCTTAACGCGGCAGATGGCGGAACAGCCCCGCACATTATAGAGGGGCTTTATTTCCCCATCGAGCGGAAACTCCGCCGCGTCTTCGGTGCCCGCGAGGCGGCGTCCGTCAAACCACGTGCCCCAATAGCGTTTATCGAAGCAGAACCAAACTTGCGTATCATTAGTGAGAAGGGGTGGCGGCTGAAGTTCATCGATGTGGAGCGTCCCCTCGCCATAGTCACGAAGTGCCGCGCGAATTTGGTCAAAAGAGAGGATGTCGGTAAGTGCCGCCTGCCGTGGCTCGATATGCAAGGAGAAAATCTCGCAATTGGCGCAATTGCCTTCGTGAAAGATGTTCTCGAAGGGATTATTCCACGCCGTGTGACTCGTGAAGCTACGGAGCGCTCCCTCGGCATTAAAATGAAACCAGCACCAGTTATGCGCGGCAATGGCGTAGTAGAAGTCGCGCGAGAAAAGGAGGTGTCCGCCGACGGTGTCGAAGTATTCGATGTTATCCGCCCCAACGGAAAGTCCTTCGCTTGTGAGCGAGAGCCATTCGTGTAGATACTCATCCCACGCGCCCTCATACGGCTCGGGGTAAATGTCGGGGGCACTGCGATACAGGTCGGCGATGACGGAGATGTGGGTTTTAAGGATCTCCGCGAACTCTTCACGGATAGGGAGTTCGTACTTCTCTTTCGCCACGCGATTCGCTTCGCGCAAGGCATTGAACGGACCCAGCAAGGCGAGGCGCGACTGCTCTTCGACGACTTTCGCGCACGCATTTGAGTCACCCTGAATCGCGGCTTTGAGGTGCTCGAGGTTGAGCTTGCCAATCTCATTGAGGAGGTGCCCTTGCTCATGCGCGGCGGCGAGAACTGCCGCGTCCCCCGCATTCTCAAGACGATTCTTCGCGCGCACCCCAAGAAAGGAGTCCACATTGCTGAGCGCAAGGACGCAAATAACAATCAGCGCGAGGAGGAGGTAAAGCGCAACTTGTCCGTGCCGAGAAGTCATCCGTTACCTGCCTTGAAAGTCCATATAGAAGGGGGCGTGCGTCTCAATGGCCGCCGCGCCATCCATTGCCCAATCGTCTTGCGTCTGCATGCGAAGTTCCGCCGTGGTTGCGGAAAGTCCATCTAAAATCCTTAGGCTCGAAGTGCCCCAGCGCTCATATTCCAAAATGCCGCGTGCGTAGGCGGGGTTTTCGGACGCGAGATAGGCGGGCACGAGGTAGGTTCCGTCGCCCTCGTAGTCCGTCGGCCAAAGGCACTTGCCCGCGACGGGAATCATTGCGACCTGCGCGGACTTTAGGCACATATAGTTATTAAGCCCAACAGTCCGCGCACGAACCGCCCGTGCGGCGGCGTGGTCAAGGAAGATTCGCGCGGAGAGCATCTCCGAGAAGGTTAATGCTACGAGCAGAATCCCTGTGACGATAAGGACGGCGAAGACCGTCTCAATCATCGCCTGAGCGCGGCGCATTAGTCTTCGCCGAGTTGCTTAATGGTATCCTCGTTGATGGCCTCGACCTTTTGCTTCGCCGTATCACCCTCTTGCTCAGAGAGCGCCTGCGCCGCACCGCTCGCCTTGCGGCCAATCGCGCGGCTCAAGTAGGTGAAGACGGCGATAAGCGTAATGGCAATGAGAGCGACAATGATGATGTATTCGACCATCGTCTGTCCACGCTTGAATGCTTTCTTCATAGTTGCGTTCCTTTTCTGTGTTACTATACCTTAGATATTACGGATATTCCGAGCGGACGAGGCTGCTGGAGCGCACCGCTTTCGCTTTCGCGGCATCAACAAGACACCACGTCACCGAAACGATAACGAGCAACGCGGCAAGCGCGAGCACATACTCCAGCAGAGCCTGACCGAGCAACATCCGTACCTTCATATCTAATATTATAGCATATTTTGGTGCAGAATGGGGGACTTGGTTTATTTATTCGCCAAGTAAGCGTTGATACCCGCCGCCGCACGGCGTCCCTCGCCCATCGCGAGAATGACGGTTGCCGCGCCCAGCACAATATCTCCGCCCGCGAAGACACCCGGAATCGAGGTCGCGTTGGTCTCGGGGTTCACGACAATATTGCCGCGCTTATTGACTTCGAGTCCCTCAGTTGTCGCGGGAATGAGCGGATTGGACGCGTTGCCGACAGCCACAACGACCGTATCGACATCGAGGACGAATTCGCTACCCGGAATCGCGACGGGGCTACGACGACCCGAGGCATCGGGTTCGCCCAGCTCATACTTGAGGCACTCAAGACCAATCACCTTGCCCTTGTCATCGCCCAAGACGCGCTTCGCATTCTGGAGCGTACGGAACTCGACGCCCTCTTGCTTCGCGTGATGGACCTCTTCGGCACGCGCGGGCATTTCCGCCTCGCTACGGCGATAGACGAGATAGACCTTCTCAGCACCGAGACGAAGCGCCATACGGCTCGCGTCCATCGCGACATTGCCGCCACCGAGAACCGCGACACTCTTGCCATGCCAATAGGGCGTATCGTTGTGCTCTTCGTCGTAGGCCTTCATCAGGTTAGCCCGCGTCAGATATTCATTCGCACTGAAGACGCCCGTCAGATTCTCGCCCTCAATGTTCATAAACTTCGGGAGCCCCGCGCCTGTACCGACGAATACCGCGTCAAAGCCATCCTTCTCCATCAAGTCCTTGAGCTTGCGGGTGCGCCCGACGACATAGTTGGTCTCAAGCTTTACGCCGAGCTTCTTGAGTCCGTCAATCTCATTTTGGACGATGGTCTTGGGGAGACGGAACTCAGGGATGCCATAAACGAGCACGCCGCCGGGCTTATGGAACGCCTCAAACATCGTGACGGCGTGCCCCGCGCGAGCACAGTCCGCCGCGACCGTGATGGAAGCGGGACCCGAGCCGACGACCGCGACGCGCTTACCCGTCGCGGGAGCGACCGTATCAGCATCTGCCGCGCCCGATTCACGAATGACATCCGCGCAATAGCGCTCGACGCGTCCGATAGCGACCGCCTTATTGACATCCTTCATCAGCTTGCCCATCGTGCAGAACTTCTGGCACTGCTTTTCTTGGGGGCAGACGCGTCCGCATACGGCGGGCAGAAGGGAGGTCTCACGGATAATGGCGAGAGCACCCTTGAAGTCGCCTGCGGCGGCTTTTTCGAGGAAGCCAGGGATGTTAATTGCGACGGGGCAGCCCTTCATGCAGGGCTTGGCGGGACACTGCAAGCAACGCGAGGCTTCGGTCTTCGCCATTTCGGCGGTGTAGCCAATCGCGACCTCATTCATATTGTGAGCACGAACGAGGGGATCTTGTTCGGGCATATCCTGCTGAGGAATTGCCATTTTCTCTTTAGGTGACAACATCTTCTAAATCCTTCCCTTACTTGGTGGGTGCCGTGAAAATGCCCGCTTGGCAGAGGTGTTCTTTCGCCTTCTGTTCCTCGGGCTTGAAGGACCCCATACGCTCGAGCATAAGATCCCAATCGACTTGGTGCGCGTCAAACTCAGGTCCGTCCACACAGACGAACTTGGTCTCGCCGCCAATGCTAATGCGGCAGCCGCCGCACATGCCCGTGCCATCAATCATAATGGTATTGAGCGAGACGGTCGTCTTCACATTGAAAGGCTTAGTCGCGAGTGCACAGAACTTCATCATAATGGGCGGACCAATCGCGATGACTTCATCAACCGCGCCTTTCTCGCAAAGTTCCTTGAGAGGGTCGGTGACGAGTCCCTTGCGTCCCGACGAACCATCGTCCGTCATCAAAATGAGCTTATCGCCCGCGATGGCGCGCATTTCCTCTTCCATAACGAAGAGGGACTTATTACGCGCACCCATAATAATGGTGACATCGTTGCCTGCCGCTTTCAGGGCTTGGGCAATCGGGTGCATCGGCGCGACGCCAATACCACCGCCCACACAAACGACGCGCCCCGTGGGCTCGCCATTAGTGCCGCGAATGGAAGTCGGGCGCCCGAGGGGTCCGAGTAGCGCCCCGAGGGAATCGCCCACACCGAGCCGCGCGAGCTTCATTGTTGTCGCCCCAACCGTCTGGTAGATGAGCGTGATGGTGCCGCGCTTAGGGTCGGCATCCGCAATGGTGAGCGGAATGCGTTCGCCGTGGTCCGCGTCGACCATAAGGATAATGAACTGACCTGCCTTGCGCTCGTTGGCAATGAGCGGAGCCTCAACGACAATCTCGAAGACATTGTCTGAGAGCTGCTTCTTTTCTACTATCTTATTCATATCTAACCACTATTTTATCATATTCGCGCCGAAAAGGAAAGAGTAAAAAAGAGACGCGGTGAAATTTTTCTGCCGCGTCCCTTTCCTCGTTGGAGGCTTCGAGCGTTAGCAAACGCCCTGAGCGACCATCGCGTCCGCAACCTTGACAAAGCCCGCGATATTCGCGCCCATCACATAGTTGCCCTTGTGACCATACTTCGCCGCCGCCTCATAGGCGTTGTCGTGAATGGACTTCATGATGCCCTTGAGCTTGTTGTCAACTTCTTCGGAAGTCCAGGAGAGGCGCTCGGAGTTCTGGCTCATTTCGAGACCCGAAGTCGCGACACCGCCCGCGTTGGAAGCCTTGCCCGGGCTGAACATAATCTTCGCGTTGAGGAACTTCTCAATCGCCTCGGGGGTGGAAGGCATATTCGCGCCTTCGCCGACGAGCTGGCAGCCGTGCTTGAGAAGGTAGTCCGCGTCCTTGCCATTGAGTTCGTTCTGGCGTGCGCAGGGGAAGGCCGCGTCAATCTTGTCAGCGATCTGCCAGCTGTTGGCGTTCGCATAGAACTTAACGGCTTTCGTCTTCTTCGCGAATTCGGCGAGTTCGCCGCGCTTCACATTCTTAAGAACCATGATGTCCTTGAGCATCTTCTCGGTGATGCCGTCCTTGGCGTAAATGGCGCCCGAGCGGTCGGAGAGCGTCAGCACCTTCGCGCCGAGCTGCATAAGCTTTTCGGCCGCGAACGACGCGACATTGCCCGAACCCGAAATCACGCACTTCTTGCCCTCGAAAGTCTCGCCCTTAACCGCGAGCATGTTCTGAGCGAAGTAGATGTCGCCATAACCCGTCGCTTCCGGACGAATCAGCGAGCCACCGAAGCTGAGCCCCTTGCCCGTCAAAACGCCCGTCCACTCATTGGCGAGACGCTTGTACTGACCGAAGAGATACCCGATCTCGCGTCCGCCGACATTCATATCGCCCGCGGGAACATCCGTATCAGGACCAATGTGGCGATAAAGCTCAGTCATGAAGCTCTGGCAGAAGCGCATAACTTCCGCATCACTGCAACGCTTGCCGGGCGTATGGGGCGACTGTTTCGGATTGAAGTCGCTGCCGCCCTTGCCGCCGCCCATAGGTAGGGTGGTGAGGGAGTTCTTGAAGACCTGTTCAAACGCGAGGAACTTGAGAACGCCAAGGTTGACCGTCGGGTCAAAGCGCAGACCACCTTTATAAGGACCAATCGCGCTGTTCATCTGCACGCGATAGCCGCGATTGACACGGATTATCCCTTTGTCGTCCACCCAAGGAACACGGAACATCACGACGCGCTCAGGCTCAACCATGCGCTCGAGAATCGCGTTCTGCTCATATTGTTTGTTGGCCTTCAACACAGGGTCGAGGGTCATCAAAACTTCGTCCACCGCCTGAATGAACTCAGGTTCATTCGCGTTCTTCGCCTTGACGGAGGCGAGCACCGAGTCAACATACTTACTCATACTGTCCTTTTCTTTGAATTACAGTTTTTGTAAAACCTTATTAAATGATATAGCACAAAATGTGCCATAACTTGTAAAAGAAGGGTGAGCTACGCTTTCTTTACATCATATGTAATCAACTTTTAGCGGTATTTACATTTACTGTTGTTCGACTTCGACTTTTACCTTCGCCTTTGCTTTTCTGAGGCTTCGCGACAACTCGCCCAAACTTTTAGGTGATAGGGGACGGTTTTTAACTCGAGAGGCACAGAGGCACGAAGGCACAGAGATGTGGTGGGCGGCTTGGGCGGGGGCTTGCCCGACCCGTCGCTGCGCGGTCTCTTGCCG
>CAVCJC010000040.1:0-17504 GCA_963602475.1 Lachnospira hominis (ex Liu et al. 2021) | reverse complement strand
CAGAGGTGAAGAGAGATTGATATGAGACAAGCGTTTGCGATTCTGTCGAAGCGCGTCCTCTTCCTCTCTGCGCCTCTCGAGTGAGAAATAAACCCCGACCCTAATCCGTGAAAATCCGTGTAAATCCGTGGATAAAACCGCCGCGCCAAAATCCTGTAATCCTGTTAATCCTGTCTAAAACAGCACAAGGCTATTTTTCTACCTTCAAAATAACGGGACCAAGAAGCCCTGACGGCAAAAGCGAATCATCCTTCTTCCAATGCTTCCAAGTCGTGAAGGTGCTCCGTCCCGTCGGACTCGGCTTACCCTCTTTAACCCACTGAGGAATTCGAACGATACCTAAGCCCTGAGAGCCTGCCAACTCCCATTCACAGTCGTCCGCATACAACCGATCATCGCCAATGAGTCGATTAGCCCAAAGGTTAGTAACATCTAGGCGTAGCCGAACTTTACGCGCAGCGCCAGGCGGTAAAACACATTCAAACGGAGGTCTCCAAAGCGTGGCAACTTTTACATCATCCACATAAACAGTTGCCAAATTCTTGACCTCGCCCAAATCCAAAACAAGTCTTTGCCCTGTCGCGCGCGGCGGAAGTTCCAGTGTTGTCTCGTATGAAGCCGTTCCTGAGAAATAACAGATGTCCGTATCAGGCGACTTTGCCCAGTCCATAAGATTGGTCCAAATGACGGACTTCTCGCCGAAAGTCACCTTCCACGGCTCAGCAAGCGGTTTCTTTTCGAGAACTTGATAGCGCTCCTCAATAGGCGCCTCAGAAGACGGACGAAACACGACAAAGACACTGCCTGAGGGTTTCAGCGTAAGAGGCACATAAGTACGCCCACCTTTTCGTGTAAACTGCCACGCGCGGCGGATTTCACCTGTTTCGCCATCCCAAAGCTCAACTATGCCCTTCGCTTGTCTAAATGAACACTCCATTTCGACAGGACGCTCACTAATGCCACACGCGACAAAATAGGCTTCTATCCCATCTTCATAACGGCGATGATTCCACGCAACATCTGCCGCGACGGACGGTGTTTCGCAAATAAAGTCAGGTGCAAGCTTTGCCGCGCGAAGTTTCTCTTCCGCCTCCTCTTTCGTATGCGCCACAACGGCATAGCGAGAACGAAGCGCGGCACTTTCGGCTTGGCGGGGCGTGCACCAATCATAGGCATACCCCTCGGGTGGCTTGGGCCAATACGCCGTTGCTTGTTGGGCATCGCCGCCTCCATCGGGCGTCTCTGTACCTGTTACCATAAGGCAATCGGCGACATTTTCTCCCTCCTGAAGCATATATTGAACACGCGCGAGATAAGTTATAAACTCCCGACCTTGCTTCCACCAGGTAACAGTCCTTTCAAAATGAGTTCCCCACGCCCCCATGGTCATACCTGGGAATCGCGTCGGGGATGTCCAGGGCTGATGTGCATAACGGTGGAAGTAGAGACGATTCACACCACAAGCAAACACGCGATCTGCCTGCGCCTTCAACGAAAAAGGGTCGCCCAACCACTTGCCATCCTGCGGAAACGCCGTAAAACTCTCCGCTCCTGCCAACTTCCTGCCATTCACATGGGCAACGGAAGCTGCAAGGCGGGCACATCCCTCACCGCCGACCGCCGTAGAGTTCTCTACGCCATTGCCCTTCTTCGCCCAGAACTCCGCCATCGGAATATCTGCCGCGCGCCCATATTCAAGGGAATTAAAAGGTCCATTGCCATAGCACTCAACACCAAACTGCAAGTCTCGTGCCCGACACCGCGCGGCGAGGGCATCCGAGTAGTTTTCAACAAACAGTTCGGCTATGACGGAACGGAAATCGCCAAGCACATCCTCGCTCGCTTTCGCCGAATCAATTATCCGCCCCGAGAACAAAACGAGCCACGGAATTAAATCGTAACCCTTACGCGTACGAAAGATTCGCTCAAAGCCTTGTGTCCAATTTTGAGAACCCACTTCATAGCTGTCCACAAGAATGCCCGAAAGGGCTGACTTATTCTGTCCGACAAGATTCGCCCCCAGCCGCGCACAAAGTTTCTCAACATACGCATCAAAATGAGCATCAAGTGCCGCGCGGTCGAGCTTATCAACTTCGAGACCCGAGCCGCCCCCGCTCACAGGATGATTCTGCTCGCCGTTTGCCGCGAATCCAATTCGCATAATCGCCCACCGTCCCGAAGGGACATTCCAAACAAGACGACCATCTTTTTGCATAAGGGCGGTCAAGTTTGTTACGGACGAAAGAGACACCACTTGGTCAGGTGTCGTTTCAAAGTTGTCGCGATAAATATCCTGCCGAATATGGAAAGTTTTTGCTTCAAGATTAGATAGGGAAGCCTTGCGCTCAAGGGCCGCGTTATTTATCTTAAACTTGCCTACATAACCCATAACATAGCCCGGGGCTGAAGTCTCGGGTGGAAATGTAAATGTAATGCGGAACTTCTTACTCCGAATGGAGTGTTCGAATGGATAATAGCGTTGCCCACTTGAGCCGCTCCCCGAACGACGCACGTCGAAGTCGCGTACGCCGCCATCCTTCCAGTTTACGCCATCTTCTGAATACGAAACAGCAAAGCACGCGGGCTCATTCCATTGCTCGCCACCCGTTATCGTAAAGGAGACACCTGTTGCTTCAAAAGGCTGCGACGAAACAAACTCCACCATGCCACCTTTGTCTCCCGAAAACTCTTGCTCGGCACTCTCTGCAGGCAAGGATTCGCCTTCCGCAGATGGGATGGGGAACGCTAAAACAGCAATATCTTCATAAAATCCGTGCGGATTCGGCGGTGCGGGCAAAATGCCCTCAAAGCGTGAATTGCCGTTTACGCGTGTCTCAGTATAAACGACGAACTTCATACTCTGCTCAGGCTTTACCCACGGACCACCCGAAGAGCTATAGCCCGAACAATTCGGAACTTGAATCTCGAGTCCGAGCCGATGGGCTTCACGAACGGCATGCTCAATTGCCGCAAACCAAGTCTCTGTACCAAAATCGACGCTTCCGCGCTCAATATTCGCCGTAACATCAAAAATCGTCGCGCCCCCGAGCCCAATTTCTTGCATAGCTTCAAGGTCCGCCGTGATTCCTTCGTGGCTGACATGCCCATCCATCCAGTGCCACCAAGTCCACGGACGCGCCGAAATGGGCGGAGCCCGAAAACCCGCCTCTAAAGATTGCCCACCACTTGATTCCGCATTACCTGCAAAGGCAAGCAACGCCGTGATGCAAAGAACTCCAGCCCGAATCTTAGCCATATTTAGTCCTCAAACACAATCTTTACATAGCCCGAAAGAGGAACGGCTACATCCTGAAGTCCAGCCCCAACAGAAGGCGTAGCAACTTTATTGCCAAAAGTATCGTAAACCTCAACCGCATTTGGCGAGGCCGCGAGGCGCAAAGTTAACTTCGGTGTCTCCGTTGCATTCAATACATAAACATCCTTATCTGCCGCGCCGCAATCCGCCACAAGCCCTTCGCCATAAACGCCAATTATACGCTCGGCCGCGCTCTCGCCCTCCAATAAGGGATAAAGTTGGGCATAGTGACGCGGACGAAATGCCCCCTTCAGCAATGTCTCACGATGTGCTTTCGAAAACGCGAGCCAATGCGAAACCATCCGTTTCTGCTCTTCAGGCAACTGCGTAAGTAGAACCGAATACTGAATAACACCGAAGATGGAGGAGAGCACTTGCCGCGCCGCAACTTCAGGTTTCGTATCCTTGCTCCATTCGAGCATATCCGAATGCACCGCCGAATCTCCGCAAATGAGTCGCAGATTCGCAATTCGGCAACGATTGGCCGTGGCATCGGCAGGACAGTCCGTCGCCCGCATAATATTGCCATATTGACGAATGCCAGGTCCAATATAGCTCTGGCGGAACTCTACCAAAGCGTTGGGCTTTATACTTGTAAGCGTCGCATAGACATCTTTCATTAAGCGATCCACAGCCTGCGGTAACGACTTAATGTCTCGTCCCACATAATTTTCAGCAACTGCCGGGTCAACGCCGTTCTTAAACTCAAAGGAGTCCACATAGTCAAGTTTCATTCCGTCCAATCCCCACTCTTTCATCGCGCGCGCATAGGTTTCGCAAATAAACGCGCGCACTTCGGGGAAGCGTGGATCAAGAACCGCAAATGACGCATGATCTTGAATGGCGAGATATTTGCCTTTGAAACGCTCGTAATTGGCACTCTTAAAGCCAATCATTGGGACTCCATACCAAATCAAATACTTCATACCCATCGCTTGCACCTTGGCCACATGCGCGGCAAAGTTCGGGAAACGGTTTGTGGAGACATTCCAATCACCACAAAAAGCGTAGCCACGATTTGTGTCGTCCGTCTGCCATCCGTCATCAACAATGAGCGTCTTCATCCCAAGCTTGGCGGCTTCGGCACATTCAACTTCAAGTTTTTTATCCGTCACATCCTGATGGAACGCATACCACGACGAATAAAGAGGCTCAAAGGCATCCTCAGGAACGGGCGCAGAGCGGAACCCTGCCGCTTCACCCATCCATTTAACCCCCGAGGCAATCGCTTCGCCAAAGAAAATGTCGCGGCGGTCAAAACGGATTCTTGTCGTATACTTCGTAATCGGTGCCTCGGGCTCATCAAAATAGCGAATCTTCCAAGTAAGACGGCAATCTTCCTCGTGCAACCCCGCCGAGATATAAACGAGCCGCATCGCTTCCGAACACGAAACCGTCGCACGATTCCTATCATTGCCATTTAACAAAGAAACGAGCGGAATCTCACTACAAAGCCGCGAATAGGTGCGGCAATACCAATCGGGAGGCAAAGTGACTTTCTCAAGGTGCTTCGTCGACCACTTATGCAAAATATCGCCCTGCGCAATATCAAAGCTGACCGTAAACTTGGGTGGAACGGCAGGTGTAGGAGATACAAGCGAGATTTCCATCTCCTCCAAACCCTCCGCGCATACAACTCGCCGCGCCGAGATTTGCCATCCATTAGGTTCAACGGACTCAATCTTCACTGGACCCACGCAAAATCCGTCATAAACCTCTGAAAACGCGGCATAATTAGCGGAGGCCAGCAGAGAAACGACTGCCGACGCAATTAAACACTTCTTGAACATATCAAACCTTCTTATTTATTGTTAAGAACAAATGTCGTGATGGAGTGCGCGGGGACGGACAACAAATGATATTGCCCATCAACCTTAAACTGCACTTGTTGCCGCTTTTGAGGGTTCTCACCAGGCACAACAAAAACAACTACCTTGCTACCCTCAGGATTCTCAAAAGCGAGAGCTTCCGTTCCTTCTGCGGCAGCTGGATTCCACGCACACTCTAGAATCTTGGCTCCACGCTTGACAAAAGACGAAATATGCCTAAACGCAAGATACTGCGCCGAGGGCTTCCATTCCCAAGTCTGCGTATCAAGCTCAACAAAACCGCCACAGCCAAGTCCTTGTGAAGTGTTGGGATAGCCATTCGGGTCAAGCACCAGACAGAAGTTGAAGAAACTCGAGCACCCATGACGCAACGCACCTAGAATCGTCTTGCCCCAGAAAGCGAGATCACGTCCGAGCGCGGGGTCGATATTCGGCCCAAACTCCGTCTGGTGGAATGGAATCGTGGGATATTTCTCGCGAACCCTCTCCAACATCTCAGGTTCGCCGCAATACGGATGCCAAGCGACCGCATCAATTGCCTTTATGAGTTCAGGATCTTTGAGTTGGTCTATCACGCGACGGTAACCATCATAGTTATGATCCCAAATCCACACACGCGTATCCTTAAGATTCGCCGCGTCAAATCGCGCCCGCATCAACTTCGCCATCTTCGCTTCCTGCTCAGGATGCCACAAGCAAGTCGGGCTTCCGCCGCGCTGACATTCAGGCTCATTTTGGACGCTAAAAGCACTTATATCAATCCCTTCATCGCGATAAGCCGTGACGAACTTCGTGCAATAGTCCGCATAAGTATCGAGCCATTCACTCTTCATCCACCCGCCAAAGAGTCCGCCGTTCGTCTTCATCCATCCTGGCGGAGTCCACGGCGAGGCAAGAAAGAACATATCCTTTCGAACGGACGCTACCTCGCGCAGGACGGGCAACACCCACTTCTTATCTCGCGCAATAGAAAAGCGCTTAAGTTCGGGGTCTTCTTCTCCATCATCGTAGGTGTAAACCTCGGTAGAATAGTCGTTCGCCCCCACTTGCACGCGAACGACCCCAAGATTGAGCCCGTTTTCTGTGAAAAGTTCCGTTAAAAGCGCTTTCCGCCGCTCAGCAGGCATTTCTGCAAGCAACTTGCAGCTCGCATCACCCATTCCGCCACCCATCCCGAGATAGGAATGCGACCCTTTCGCCGCGTCCAAATCAAGTACGGGTGTTTGCCACGACTCTTCCGTCGTGGGTGGGACAGTGCGCACTTCCTCAAAAGTGCCGCGCATCGTCGTTTGGAATGCGGCAACCGCCGCGACTAACAAAATTGTTTGCATCTTTTCCCTCTTTTACTTATCAATCAAAGTCAACATACCGAACTTCATCGGATTCTTAAGCTCGAACGCACCAATCATTGACGGATACAACTGCACGGTTTTATCTGTATGGTCTTTATCAAGTGCCGCGAATGACCAGCCAAGCCGTTGTCCTGCCTCAGCCTTCGCCATCCCGAGGAGCTCCCACTTAAGCCCAATCTCATAACTGGTGTAGGTGCGTCCGTCGGGGTCTTTGTGTTGCGAAATTCCGAGCCGCGCCTTCTCAGGGTCAAGAAGAGCAATAGGAAACGCCTTCTTATCCCAAGTCATCGCACGGAACGTTTCAGGGCCATTCTTCGTAAGCGCAAAGTCGATTTCCGTACGGCAACGCGCGAGCTGGTCAAGCCACTGATTGTTCGTATCCTTATGACGATAAACCTTCGTGAAGCCCATCTGGAGGCTATCCCAATCCCAAGTCTTCCAGCCCGTTTCTTCCTGCAAGAAGACATCGTCCTCGGTACGAACGAAGAACAGCAAATATTCCTCGTTCCAAGCGACGCGGACATCTGCGCTTATATCCTTGGGACCACTGTGGAATTGCGGACCGCGCGTCGCGTGCACATCGCCCACCTTCCAAACAGGCACATCACCCCATTCATCATCCTTGCCGTCGAAAGTCGGGCTTACCATATGTTTCGCGAAAAGGAAGTTTGTTTCATCCTTAAAGACGAAGACCTTCCCGCCCGTAGATACTTCAACTTCCACAGGAATCTCCTCAAAAGCAGACACATCAAGAGCACCAAACTTAACCGCGAAGCCCTTCTCTTCGTCCGCCTTCAAGTCAAACGCGAATTCGCCGCGTCCCTCAGGAAGTCCTGGCAAACGCACTTTCGCCGTGCCCGAAACGGGTGTTCCGCCCTGTGCCGCGAGACGCACGATGAGTCCCTGCGCCCCATTCTCAATTGTCGGCAAAACTGCCTCGCAAGTAACAGGCTTGAAGTTCGCCTTCTCCCACTTAGCTTTAGCAAGCGCATTTTCCTTATTCAGCTTCTCACGCGACCAAGTAGTGGGGTTTACATCGAGAATGTACTGCGGGGCTTCCGTCAAATTAAGGGACACCTTGCCATTTGTCGTCTTAACAGTGCGCAAGTTGCCCATCATATCCGCAACAACCACTTGGTCACGACCGACATCCAGCGACACCTGCGAGCCTTCACCATAATCCCAAACGGGAATCACCGTGTGACCATCTTCCGCACGAAGCACATACCCAAGTGCCGTCTCGCCCAAGAACTCAATCGGCCCAACGCTAATATGTCCTTCCACATAGTTAATCATCGCGTCGAGAGCAGGCAATACAGGTTTCGGACTCGTCTTCATCGGGAGCCAATCATTATCGTTCTTGCCATAATCAAGATTATAGTTGAACCCATAACCTGGCTCCGCACGATAGTCCGCACCCTTGAAAAGCGAATTCGAGCGCCAACCCTCGCCCAGCATAATAATGGCGCCGCGAACCATACCGTACATCTGAAGACTCTCATTTTCCTTGAGCCCGCCTGTCGAAAAGCCAAACTCCGTGCCATAAATGGGCATATCCTTCCCCGAGAGCTCACGGATAGTTCGTATCCAGCGGCGACACCGCTCAACGAGTCCGTTCGCCTCAACGGGGAATCCGCAATACGAGTGATTCGAGATGCCGTCCGCGAATTCGCCCATCCCATTACGCAGATTTTCCGCTATGTCATTGGGCATCAATAGTACGCACGCCTTCGGATCATTCTTGTGGATTGTCTCATAAGCGACGCGATAGATATTCTTGAAGTCATCCCAAGTCGAAGCTCCATAAACGGGGTCTTGCTCCCACAACACCTGATAGAGGTGAATGGGATGGTCCGCGAACTGCTTCGCCCAGTTCTTGGAGAGGGTGTCGCAATAGTCGCGCAAAGCTTCCAGCCCCTTGGGCATAAACATAGGGACGCGATTCGACTTAATCGTCGCCTCAGTATAGAAGTCTGTCGTGCGCGGCCAATTGCGCGAAACGCCTGGCAGGATATTCGCGAGACCATAGTCATTACGAATCTCGCCCTCCTTAACAGGGCCTTCCGACTTCAACGATTCGCGCAAGATGACCTTATCCGCCTCTGGATTCTTCGAGTAGGTGCCAAGTCCCTTATCTTCCAAGTGCCGCCACTGTCCGCCACCCTGATGTTGCCGCCACGCGCCACCACCCATAAAGCCGCGCCAGCCGCCGCCTTCCGTCATAAAGTGCGTATACGGCATCGTGTAAACGCCCTTCTTCTTGGGGTCGCGCATAATCGCGAAGGTGATGTAGCCCTCAGGACGCGACCCCACCGCAGGGAGCTTCGTACCATCCGAGAGTGTCGCGTAAACACGATAAAAGCCGAGATTAAAGCCGAGTTTCTTAAGCTTCCACGAAATGTGAAAGTGCGCCGTGCCTGTGCCCGCGTCATTGACCTCAATATGAAGCTTCTTTTCTTCAAATAGCACTTTATCGTCCGCGTCTTTAACAACGACATCCGCCGAGACACCCTTCTCACGATATTTAAGTCCCGTTGCCGTGAAATAGAGGTAGATATCCTCTCCCTCAATAAACATATTGGCACGCGGCTCGCTCGTCTCACAAACAAATGAGGTCGCGGCAAAAACCTCCGTCAGTGGCGCACCGCTCACAAGTGCCGCGAAAGCAAGCGCGGCGAAAGTTCTAAAGTTCTGCATTTTTCTTCACCTTATTTAGTTTTCTTCTTGGATGGCGACCATCCCTCAATCTTGAACCGCACGAGGCGGCTATGCTTTGTATCTTCGGCGACAATCCACCGTCCCTGCCGCGCGATCTTGCCAACTTCAATCCCACCCGGCACCTCAACACCCTTCACGAGCCGCAACAACTTGTCGCGCTCTCCCGCGGGACTCAAAGTCTCACACGGCTTTTCCGAAAGGCGCACCCAATAGCGTTGCGCCGTATCGTGTCCAGGCGGAGGAAATGTCTTAAAGAGCCATTCGCCGCCCTCACCTGAGGCGACACGCAAGTTCTCACCTTCATTCCTAAAGTCAAGCGGCTTCAGCGTCCAGCTACCATTGACACGCAAGAAGGTCTCATCCGATAGGTCAAAAGTGCCCGTCTCATCCGCGTCAAGATACATACGCCGCACTGTGCCACCCATCGAGAGATAGATGTAGCGTCCATTTACTGCGAGTGCCGTCAACTTGCCAATGCCGCCCAAGCGGCGACGGAACGTTTCCTCGCCATCGCGGCGCACATACAAGCCCTGCGGAGTCGCCAAATATTCGCAATTGCCCTGCTTCGCATAGCCGCGCACCGTGCTACCGCCCTCAACTTCATACTTGTTGTAGCGTGCCCCCGCGAGATTATCCGCGAGACGCAAGAGGTCGTGAAGCCCCGAATGGTAGGTCTCGCCGCCACTCGTGCGGATAAATCCAAAACCACGATTCGCGGGCCAGCCGCGTCCGACGACCTGCGTGCCGTCCGCGCGATAGCGATAAAGCCGGAGGTCGGGATAATAAGAGACCGTAATCAAGTCCCCGCACGGCAAGAAACCAAGTCCGCAAATCGGCGCTTTCTGCAAGCGCGGCGCTATGGCGAACGGAACGCCCGTCTCCTCGCCTTTGTCATTGAGCGCAATGAGTTCATCACGCTTCGCATCATAAGTAATGTAGCGCCCGAACTTCGCGAACGGATGCTTCGGGTCGTCAGGCACAACTGCCGCGAAGTCGAAGCGATACTTGGGGGTGCCAATAATATGACGAAACGCCAATGTCGCGGGGTCTATCTCCCAAACATCATACGCCCCAAGCGCACGAAAAACCTTCCCATCCCAATGCAGAAAGTTCCCTTGCATATTCTTACCCGTTGCGACAGGTCGCCCCTCTTTAATTTCGTAGAGCTTATTATCATCGCCACTAAAGAAGATGCGCCCGTCAGGCCCTTCCGTAAGGCAAGTTACCCCCGTGAAGGTCAACGGCTCCTCATTGGGCAGTGCGGACTGCCCAATGATGCCGTGAAACTGCACCGAAACAGCGAGTAGAAGTGCGCTTATCATTCAGCCTCTCCCAAGGTTAGCATACCAAACTTCATCGGATTCTTCAGTTCAAAGGCTCCCGTCTTAGACGGACCAATCTGCACTGTTCTATCCTCATAATCTTGGTCGAGAAGCGCAATGGTCCAGCCGAGGCGCTCGCCCATCGAGACTTTGGCAAGCCCGAGGACTTCCCACTTAATGCCAATCTCATAGTTGGTGTAAGTGCGTCCATCAGGGTCTTTATGCTGGGTAACCCCGAGTTTGCCCTTATCAGGGTCAATATAGGTCTTCGGATACGCCTTCGGATCCCAAGTCATTGTACGGAACATCTCAGGGCCCTTCGCCGTGAGCGCGAAGTCGAGTTCCGTGCGGCACCGCGTCAGTGAATCAAGCCACATATTATTCGTATTCTCGTGGCGATACACTTTCGTGAAGCCCATTTGCACGCAGTCCCAGTCCCAAGTCTTATAGCCAACCTCCTTCTGAAGGAAGACATCATCCTCAGTACGCACAAAGAACATCAAGTACTCATCATTCCAAGCGACGCGCACATCGCCACGCATATCCTTGGGTCCTTCGTGGAACTGCCCGAGGTCCGTAGACTTAGAGGAATCAATCTCCCACGCACGAATGCCCTTCCACTCGTCATCCTTGCCATCGAAGGTCGGCGTATCCATCCGCGCGGCAAAGAGGAAGTTCATCTCATTCTTAACCGTGTACGAACGCTCGCCAACGGAAATCTCGACTTCCACAGGCACTTCCTCGAGTGCCGAGACATCGAGCGCCCCGAAAGATACATCAAAGTCCTTCTTCTCATCCGGTTTGAGACTAAAGGCAAATGTCGCGCGCCCATCAGGGAAGCCCGGCAAGCGAATCTTCGCCGTGCCTTCTGCCGCGTTGCCGCCCTGCGACATAAGCCGCACAGTAGCCCCATATACGCCCTTCTTGAGCGTCGGGAGCACCGCCTCGCAAGTGACTGGCTTAAAGTTATTCTTCTCACGCTGAATACGCGCCTTCTCATTCTCCTTCGCGAGCCGCTCCGCCGTCCAAGTCTCAGGATTGATGTCGAGTACATACTGCGGAGCTTCCGTCAAATCAAGCGTAATCTTGCCGCCGGGCGTCTTAACCGTGCGCAAATTGCCGAAGATATCCGCAACAACGACTTCCTCACGACCAATTTCCACCGTGACACGCGAGCCATCGCCGAAGTCCCAAAGCGGCATGACCGTATGTCCATCTTCCGCACGGAGCACATAACCGAGCACCGTATCCCCAAGGAACTCCACAGGGCCGACGCTATTGTGTCCCTCGACATAGTTAATCATCGCGTCAAGCGCAGGCAACACGGGTTTCGGACTCGTCTTCGTTGGGCTCATATCGCTCTGCCAAGCATCATAGTCGAGGTTGTAGTTAAAGCCATAACCCTGCTCATTACGATAGTCCGCACCCTTGAAGAGCGAATTCGAGCGCCAACCCTCGCCCAGCATAATAATCGCGCCGCGAACCATACCATACATCTGCGTGCCTTCACGCTCGGGAAGTCCGTGAGTCGAATAACCGAACTCCGTACCATAATACGGCAAGTCTTTACCTGAGAGTTCGCGCACCATACGCTTATAGCGACGGCAACGCTCAACGAGTCCGTTCGCCTCGACGGGGAAGCCCACATAGGAATGCTCCGAAATGCCATCGCCATATTCGCCGAGTCCCGCCCTCAAGCAGCCCGCCAAATCACCTGGCATCAATAGTACGCAAGCCTTCGGGTCATTCTTATGGATTGTCTCATAGCCGACGCTAAAGAAGTTGATGAAGTCATCCCAAGTCGAAACACCATAAATCGGATCCCACTCAGAGGTGAATTGGTAAAGATGGATGGGATGGTCCGCGAACTGCTTTGCCCAATTCTTCGAGAGCGTATCACAGAAGTCGCGCCACGCCTCCAGCCCCTTCGGTGCCAACATCGGTATGCGCGTCTTAATGGAAGTCGCCGTGAAATATTCCGTCGTGCGCGGCCACTTGGGCGAAGGCCCCGTGAACATATTCGCGATACCGTAGTCATTACGAATCTCGCCCGGCTTCACAGGCCCCATCGTCTTGAGCGATTCACGCAAGATGACCTTATCCGCATCTGGATTCTTCGAATACGAGCCGAGCCCCTCATATTCAAGGTGTCGCCATTGTCCGCCACCTTGGTGCTGACTCCAGCCCGTTCCGCTCATAAAGCCGCGCCAACCGCCGCCTTCCGTCATAAAGTGCGAATAGGGCATCGTATACGCCTTCTTCAGCTTCGGGTCACGCATAATCGCGAATGTCGCGTAGCCCTCAGGACGCGAACCAATTGCGGGGAGCTTTGTGCCATCCGAGAGTGTCGCGAAAACACGATAAAAGCCGAGCTTCTTTATCTGCCACGAGATGAGATAGTGCGCCGTACCTGTACCCGCGTCATTGACTTCAATATGCAGGTCTTTCTTTTCATGCACAACCTTATCAAAGGCATCTTTAACGACGAGGCTCGCCGAGACGCCCTTCTCGCGGGACTTTAACCCCGTCGCCGTAAAGTAAAGATAAATATCCTCACCCTCAATAAACATACTCGACCGAGGTTCGCTCGTCTCGCACATAAATGAGACTGCCGCGAAAAGGGGCTCTCCCGCCATCACGAGCGCGGCAACCAACAAGGCTTTCATAGAGGTCATTTTCATCATATCTTTCCTTTACTTCAAAATCATTTCAATGACAGGCAAAATCGAGTCAGGCTCAACGTCAGGCAACTTCAAAACATCAGGCTTCTCAGTTCCGTCGCCTTCGGACTTCTTGCCCTTGCCAATCTGCACTTCCGCGCCATTATGCAGGAACCGTGCAAAAGAGACACGATCCGCGAATGCGAACGGAAGACTCCCCGTCGGCCACGAGAGAATGAACATATAGAGGCGATTGGTCTTCGGATTGAGCGTCAAGAGCGTATTTGGCGGCGCATGGAAGCCATCCGCCTGCGTGCACCCATAAATGGCGCGGCTATTGAGTTCCATCCACTCCCCGACACTCTCCATCCGCTCACGGGCACGCCGTTCGATGCGTCCGCGTCCATCAGGGCCAACATTGAGAATCAAGTTTCCGCCTGTGGAAGTCGCCCGCGCGAGCATTTCAATAATCTGGCGCGGCGTTTTCCATGTACGCTCCTCGGGATTAAAGCCCCACGAACCACTCCAAGTCGTGCAGGTCTCCCAAGGGACGCGCTTGCCGTTGACTGTCGGCCAAGTCGGCTCCAAACGCTGTTCGGGCGTAAGAAAGTCGCCTGGCGCACCCTTCCCCAAGCGATTATCCACAATCACCCAAGGTTGTAAACGCCGCGTGAGATCAAGGATGCCTGTCCCGTCCCAATCTTTCGTACTCTTGAAGTTCGGCACGGTATCGAGCGAGAAGTCGTACCACATAATATCGACACGCCCATAGTTCGTCAAAAGTTCCGTAATCTGGTCTTTCATATACTGACGATAGCGATTCATATCGCGTCCCTCAGAAAGCTTCGCATAATCTACGGGCTTATTGTCAAAACACCCAGGATAATAGCGGTCGGGCGTATAGTCGGGGTGCTGCCAATCGAGAAGCGAATAGTAGAAGCCGACACGAATACCCTCGGCACGGAACGCATCCGCGAATTCACGGACGATATCCCTGCCATACGGAGTCTTTGTTGACTTGTAGTCCGTATACTTCGTATCCCAGAGACAGAAGCCCTCGTGGTGCTTCGCCGTGAGTACCGCATACTTCACGCCCGTACGCTTGGCGAGTTTCGCCCACGCCTTGGCGTCAAGAAGATCGGGGTCGAAGTTATCAAAATACTTCTGATAGTCCGCCTCCGTCATATCCTCAAGCGTCCGCACCCACTCTTTGCGTCCCACCGTAGAGTAAAGCCCAAAGTGGATGAACATGCCAAAGCGGGCATCCGTCCACCACTTCATCTTTTCAGAACCCGCCGTCGTCGCGACAGCGGCGGAAGGCGCGACTCCCGCCGCAGGATCTCCCTTAGGAACATCCGCTTTTGCCGCGCTCCACGAGAGGGCTGTAGCCGCCAACAGGGTACACGACACCTTATAAGTAATGCTTTTCATCACTTTTTCTCTTACTTTCTGGTATTATTACCTTACTATTATACTAAATCCGGGCAGTTTTGGCTCGCCATATGCGATGGTGACATTCGAGGGCTTCGTTCCCGAGAACGAACCTTCCGCGTCGTCCGTCACATAAAGCGTAGCATCCGAGGTCCGCGAAGAAGTGACCGCCGTGAAGCCCGCGAGCGAGTTCACAATGACGCGGCGATGATTGCCCATAGCGAGCGTGAGTGTGGAGTCCGCGTCAATGTTGTTTAGCGAGACCTTACCATAACCCGTACCCTTGAGCGCAATAACACCCGAACCCGAAACCGCATTCGGGAGTGTCGCACCATCCTTTTCAACGGTTAGAGCGAGTGTGCCGCCATCCGAGAGGACAACCGCGCCCGTGCCAAGTGCCTGGACATTGCCCAGCGAGACCGTCGCGCCACTAACCGTCGTGCCGCCTGTATAAGTATTCGCCTTCTGAAGTTCCACCGTTCCCTTGCCGACGACATCAAGTGCCGTACCCGAAACCGTGCTGGCAAACACAATCTTCGCGTCTTCAACCGAGGCACGCACGCTCGCGCCATCACCCGTGAGCTCAACATTGCCTGTGAGCGTCGCCGTGCCTGCCTCTTTCTTGGTAATTGCACCCGAATCGCTACTGCTATAAGTCGAGCCAATAAGCTTGCCTTTGCCCGTCACGTGAATCTCATTCGCGAGCGTGACATTCTTGAGGCGCAGCGAACCGCTTTCGCCGACGCCCGTGCCGACATAGACCGCGTCCGAACCGAAGCACCCATCGGCTTCCGCACCGGCTTCGACCGCGTTAACCCACGTTCCGCCCGTGTAATCGTTGGCATGCGCGAGGCGGATGGAGGAATGTCCCCAGAGCATGTTACCGACGAGCGTCAGGCCACCCGTTCCAGAAATCTTCGCGGCGATGCGTCCCGAATACTCATACGCGTCACTTCCCGAGAGTGCCACGGCGATGACGCCTTCCCGCGCCCCGAAGTCAAGCGTACCATCACCCGCGACGGTGCCACCGCCATTCTGATTCGAAAGAAGTACGGCAGCTGGAGTCGTTCCTTCCGAGAAGGAAATCTTCTTTCCTTCGGGAATCGTGACTGTCGCGGACGAAACACGCAGGCCGCCCACGGTCGCATCTGCCGCGAGTTCCGTCGCGGACGCGATACTCACAATCGACCCGTTTTCGCCAAACGCCGTCTTATAAAGGTCGCTCGCGTTGACGAGGTTGCCATCGTCATTAACCTTCATGAAGTCAATGCCATAACGGTTGCCGCCATCACGCTGGGACAGCGCGAAGATGGGCTGAGCAAGAATCCCCGCCGTCGTCGTCTCCACTGTACCTTTGACGGATATCTTAGCACCCGTTCCATCAAGCGTATCCGACGATGTCTTCGAGGTGAAGAGGAGCGCACTGCCTTTCGCCTCCCGCACAAACGCGGCAGTTCCTTCCGCGCCAATCGTCAGATTCGCGGCAGTTCCATTATTGACGACGACCGCGCCGCAATTCTGATAGTGAAACGCCGCGCCTGTACCTGTGGCAAGTCCGTAGGTCTTGCCGCCAACCGCGAAATCAAGCCAGCCGTTGCCGAGATAGAAGCTCCCCGTGCCGAAGAGGCTCTCTGCATCGCTCGAGACCTGAACCTTCAAGCCGCTTTCTTCCAAATGGAACGCGCCCGTAATGTCAAAGGGCGTATAGACTTCAAGGACGCCCAGCCCCGATTTCGCGAAGTCGCCCGAACCACTGACGGTCGAATAGAGTTTGTAGGTATAAACCGTATCTACACGATTCGCCTCCAGGCGTCCGCCCTTCTCGCCAACTTCGATCTTCATCTTGTCGGCATTAGCGGAAGAATTCGGAACTTCGATATTCCAATAGCCACTCGAGGGCCAAACGCCGCGCAAAGTGCCGCCATTCAGATAAATTGACGCGGGATCTGCCGCCGTCAAGTTTTCCGGAATCCCCAAACGCGCATAGTGCACGAGCACAGCACCATCAAGCAATTCAAATCGCTTCGCAGACGAATCCTGCCCGACATGGAGCGTGGTAGCCGAAAGGGAAATCGTACCTGGTCCGTGCGTACCATAGCCAGCCGCATTAATCTGCGCAATATCATCTGCTGAGCCAATCTCGCCGCCCTTCACCGTAAATGTACGACCTTCCGAAGTCTGGATAATACAACCGCCCGCATTCGCATGATTCGCTGTCACGTCGCCGCCCGCAAGGACGACATACGGCATCTTTCCACTTCCTGAAAGTGTTGAAACATCGAAGTTATCAATCGTCGCTGTGCCAGCTCCGTTAAACTCAAATTGTCCATTGCCATAGAGTCCGCCCAGCGTGTAGTCGTTCACATTCTTGAAGTAATGCCGCACGCTCATCATGCTCGTGCCAAAGTTATAGCCCATAATGCCGCCGAGGCTCGAGAGATTCGCGTCATTCGCCGCATTCGACCCATCGCCGAAGGTCGTGTTCTGCGCGTCTTGTCCCATAATGCCCGCGAGCGAGCCCAGGATACCCGTATGCTGGAAGAGCGTTGAGCCCGTATAAGTGATGCTGTTATTGCTCTTATTTGCCACGATGAGATTGCCCGAACCCGAGGTCAAAGTCTTCGAGAGTGCACTCTGTTCAAGTCGTGCAATAACTGTAACAGGCTCATTCGCTTCATCTTCAAGATAAAGGCTCTGGCTGTCGGATGTCGCGAAGTTGCCAATCGTAAAGGTGCCGATCCCGGAGGCGAAACGGAGGCTCTTCCCTGTCAGATCTGGCAACCGCACCGCGCAGTTCGAAAGCGCGTTCGCCGAGCCCACAACGAGATAGCCATTCTCAACATCTGTCGGATTCAGCGTCCAGTCGTTCATCGTTG
>CAVCJC010000039.1:0-17533 GCA_963602475.1 Lachnospira hominis (ex Liu et al. 2021) | reverse complement strand
TGAGCGTTGAATGCGAAGCAATTAGGCGAAGCGTTAGCGTAGCCCTTTGTTGCTCATCGGAGTTTATAAAAAGGCTCAACGGCTTTCTATGGAGGAAACAACTCGGACGTTTCCGTCCGAGCACCTAACCTCTTGGACGCGGGGCGGAAGGCGGCGCGAGACCGCGCAGCGACGGGTCGGGCAAGCCCCCGCCTAAGCCGCCCTCCACTTCTCTGTGACTCTGTGTTAAAACCATTGCACTAAATAGGGGTGCAGAAAACTGTTGCAATTTCGGGGGCGGCGCGGTATAATATTCCGCGTTGCTAACAATGGAGCATTAACCGGAAAGTCCCGTGGAAATCGGGCGCTGTCGCGCAGCCGTTATAGTCGGAATACGAGGTGCTCCGTAACAATCTAGTACCCTCGCATGAGGGGGAAAGAAGGTAAAAATGACGGAACTAATATTGGCGGCGTCGCTCGTTGCGACGAACTTGCCAACTGTAGTCGTTGAGGCTTCGCGCCTCGACAAAACGCCGCGGGACTTGCCACAAAATGTGCAGGTAATTTCCGCAAATGAAATCGCCCACTCGGGTGCGTATGATGTGGCTGGGGTGCTCTCTAAGCTCGCCCCACAAGTCCATCTCAGCCACCTTGGCGGAAACAACCCCGCTCTCACCCAACTCTCGATGGGGGGCTACGGAGAAAATGGCTTCGGGCGCCTCCTCGTGCTTGTCGATGGCGAAAAGCTGAATAATCCCGATATGAGCACGCCTAACCTCGCGCAAGTCTCCCTTGCCTCGGTGAAGCAAATCGAAGTCTTGTCAGGTCCGCAAACGGTCCTTCATGGCGATGGCGCCTCGGCAGGTATGATTAACATCGTCACGGAGCCGACGGACTACGAGAATCACGGAGCCGTTGAGCTTCACGGTGGCAGTTGGAACACGATTGGTGGCTCACTCGCCTATCGCGGCGGACTGAAGGACGAGGGACTTCTCTACTGGGCAAGTGCCGCGTATGACCACTCGGATGGCTACCGCGAGAACTCAGGCTTCGACATTTGGAATGTCAATGGCGGCATCCGTAAGAACTGGGATAACGGCTCGTGGTTGCGCGTTTCCGCCTTCTACAACGATAGCGACTATGAATTGCCAGGCTACATCTCTCGCGACCAGTGGCACACCGATCCGCGTATGTCGACGGCAATTGACGACTACTATCGGCGCACAACGGAAGGACTAAACGCCACGGTTAACCTGCAACTCAATGACGAGAACGCCATTAAGGTTGCCAATACATTCTCTAAGCGGCATATGCAGTCACATTCCATAAGTTACGGAATGTCAATGGATTATGACTATCAAATCTACTCCTATGAGGTCACTCCTCAATGGATAAATACAACGGATTTGTTTGGTCTAGAGAATGAGTTCATTCTCGGCTCAACCTTCCGTTATGACCGCAATGATGTCAATACATCTTGGGGAAGCAAAGGACGCCTTTCGCGGCAAGATATGGGCTTCTTCGCGCAAGATACTCTGCACTTTACGGATAGGCTTGCTCTTCAACTTGGCGGACGCTATGAACGCTTTTGGCTACGCGATTCGGGCTACAATGGTGCAACGAGCCGTAAAAACGATGAGCACGCCTATGACGCGGCACTTCTCTTCACGCCAGTTGAAGACCTGAAGACCTATGTCCGTTTCTCACGCTTCTTCCGAGCCCCCTTCTTGGATGAGCGCAATTGGAATGGTCCCTTACTCTCGCCTGAAACAGGCTGGATGGCAGATGTGGGTGCAGATTGGACCTTCCTTGATGAGTTTAATCTCGGCGGCAACCTCTACTATTCCAAGTTGAAAAATGAGATTTTCTATAATCCTTATTACTTTGGATGGTATGGGAGCAATATGAATTCGCCTGCGGACACTGTCCGTGAGGGACTCAACCTTCACTTCGGCTGGGAGCGTGAGAAAGTCGCGGGCGTTCAACTCGCCTACTCTCTCGTAAAGGCGCAATTTGATGGTGGCGGATTCAATGATAAGGAGATTCCAGGCGTTCCTGAGCAGACAATTTCGCTTACGGGGCGCGTCTATCTCTGGGAAGAGTGCTTTGTCTTTGGTGGCTACCGCTATCAGACTGAAGAATGGGCTATCTCGGACTTCAATAACACGGGTGCCTATGCAGGATCTAAAAAATACGGACGCATCCCCGCTTATGGCGTCTTCCATATTGGCGCGGAGTACGCGCCTGAGTTTGTCGAGTGGCTCAAGGGATTCAAGTTCGGTTTCACGGTAGACAATCTCTTCAACAAGAACTACTGCGACTATGTGACCTACGGCACAGCCTACTACCCTGGCGCGGGGCGGTCGTATATGTTTACGGTCCGTTACGAGTTCTAAAGCTTAAGACAACTCGCGCGTAAAGTGCGCTTTGATGAAGGCAAGTCCGTCCGCAACAGTGGCGAACTTGCCTTCTAATTGTGCATTAAACGCGGCACGAAGCATTTCCGTAAAGCGCGGACCCGGCTTGTAGCCGAGCGCAATCAAGTGCCGCCCCATGACGAGGGGTTTCGGGGCAGAATCCTTCACGCGCAAGCGTTCCGCCTCTTTCGCGAGCCACTGGAGCGATTCGGGGGTGCGGGGGGCTGTGCCGCGGCCTGCATCGTCCGCCGCGGCGACCCGCAAAAGGCGATCGAGCCGTCCAGCCGCGAGGGAAAGCCGCCGAATGGCCGCGTCTCCTGCCCGACTCTTCCAATACGCGATAGGGCGCATATGCAGGCGCACGAGAGGCGGAACTTCTTTCAGCAATTCGTGGTCTTGGGTGAGGCGTGAAAGAAAGCTCTTGGTTGGCTTTACGCCCGCCTCATCGTGTCCGAGACTACGCAAATGCCCCTTCTTTTCATCAAAGAAAGTCGTCGCGGGCTTGCCAAAGTCGTGGCAGAGGACGGCTAAACCCACGATAAGATTCTCGCGAGGGGTCCATTTGGCGCGACTCCCAATGAAGTCATACATCCTGTCGCGTCCGTCCCGACTCGCGGCAAATGCGTCCAAACAGCAAAGCGTGTGCGCCCACACATCGCCCTCGGGATGCCACGCGGGGTCTTGCTTGCAACCAATGAGTGCCTTGAGTTCGGGATAGTAGTTTATCCAGCCTGTTTGCCGCAGAAAGTTAAGTCCCTTAGATGGCACAACCCCTTTCACAAGAAGCTTCTGCCACTCGCCCAGCAAGCGTTCGGCAGGCAATCCCTCGGGCGTCATTGCGCGGCAAACCGCGAGCAATTCAGGGGCAGGCTCAAGGTCAAAGCGGGCGAGGAATTGCATTGCCCGCAAAACGCGCAGGGGATCCTCGGCGAAATGTTCCGAGACTGGACGCAAGACCCCCGCTTTCAGGTCGTCCCTCCCCTTCCATGGGTCGAGATATTCACCTGTCAGCGGGTCTAGGTAAATCGCGTTAATCGTGAAGTCACGCCGTGCGGCGGCTTCCGCCAACGGCAAGTTGGGGTCGGACTCTGTCTCAAACGCCTTATGTCCGAGCCCCAACTTCGTCTCACGGCGTGGGAGTGCTACATCAATGGGGGTTCCGTGAAGTTTGATGACCCCGAAGGAGACTCCGACGAGATCGAGGTGAAACGCCGCGCCAAGTACGCTCAAGAGCCGCTCTTGGGGAATGCCATAGACCTCAATGTCGAAATCCGTCGGCTTTTCGCCGCGTAAAGTGTCGCGGACGGACCCGCCCACCAGCAGGGCGCGCCCCCCAGCGGACTTCACGAGTTCGGCGACGCGGCGGACTTCCCTAGTCATACGCGGCGAAAGTTGTTTTTAGTAGCCGAGTGCCGCGTCCACGAGGATGACCTTCGTGGGCATTCCGCCCGGACAGCGGTCGAAGACTACCGTCACCTTGCAAATGCGGTCGGGCGAATTGCAGTCCGTGCACTTGCCCGTCAACGCGCAGGGCGTCCGTTTCCCGAGCCGCCGCGTATTGGCAGGGCACGCCTCGCGCTTAATGCGTGCAATGGCGTCGTCAATGCCGCCCGCGACAATCTTGTTGCGTCCGATGACATAAATGACGCGCTTGGGACCCGCGATGGAGGCCGCCACACGATTGCCGCGTCCATCGATGTTCACGATGCGTCCGTCAGTCGTGAGGGCATTCGCACTCAAAAGGAAGATGTCCGCCTCGAGGGCGTGGTCGCGAATCTCCTTGCCCGCCTCAGCGAGTGCCGTTTGTACGCCAATCTCTTTCAGCGTCTCGCTACCGCCCCACGCGACGGACGCGGCACTTTGGGATTCGGCGAGGACGGCGGCTTTCGCTTCCTCGGCGGACTTCACCACTTCGACGGAATAGCCGCGCTTGGTGAGGGCTTGGGCGACTTCATCTAATTTGATTTCCATATTAGAGCTTCCTTTCTAGTTGGATTAAAGTCCCATAACGCTCATTGCGAGCGCAATCAAAAGTGGCATCGTCACGATACTCAGTAGGGTCGTGCCGCTCGCGAGCCCGACCGAGAGATCCACATCACGGTGATATTGCGCGGCAAACATCGTCGTCATCGCGGCGGAAGGTGAACTCGCGGCAGTTATCATCGCAAGCGCCATGATGGGATTCACCCACGCACGAATGAGCCAGAAGAAACCAATAAGAGCGAGAGGCGTAGCTACAAGACGCACAAATGCCGCGAGATACGCGCCCGGATCACGCAAAACCGCCTTCACATGCATTCCCGCGAGATAATAGCCAATAATGAGCATCGCGAGCGGCGTATTTAGGTCCGCAAGCATAGCGACGGGGTCGTGAAAAACCGTGGGCAAGGTATAGGAGGAAAGGAAGAGCGGAATCCCCAGGGCGAGCCCCAAGGTGCCGGGGTTAATCAAAGTGACGCGCCAATTAGTTCCGCTATTCGCGTCGCCCGGGCGACCCGGCCCGCGCATCGTCCGATAGCCCCAACTCCAAATAACGAGATTGAAGACAGCCACATAGATGACCCCGAAGAACACCCCTTCATCACCAAATACCGCCTGCTCGAGGGGAATGCCCATAAAACCCGCGTTTGAAAGCACCATCGAGAGCTTAAGGACGCTTGTCCGCCGCATACTCTTACCGGGGACAATCCAATTAGCGACGGCAATCATTATGACATGCAAAGCAACGACAATAAGTGCCGCGAAAAGGAGCTGTTTGAGGAGCGCGTGTTCAAACGGACGCTGAAAGACATCCATAATCAAGCACGGTGTCACGATAAGGACGAGGATATTCACCATTCCTTTAACGGACGCTTCATCGATGAGCTTAAACCAACGCGAGCACGCGCCCGCCGCCATAAGGGCGAAGAGAATACCCACTTGGGTTGCAACAAGAATAAGGTTATCTAGCATATCAGGACTTCAAAGCATTAAGGTCGAGTTCGTGGTCAAAAAGCGCAGGCGCTTCGTCCGAACGATGACAAATCAAAATGGCGGTTGTCTCGGGGTGCTTGCGCAGAAATGCCGCGATTCGCCGCCCCGCCGCACGCGCTTCGTGAGCATCAAGATTCATAAAGGGTTCATCGAGCAAAAGGAGCTCGGGAGCCCGCGCAAGTGCCGCGTCAATGAGTTCCGTCGCCGAATAGCCCAAGTAGGCTTGCATTTCGGGGCTCACCGCGCCAATGCGCGAACGGATTTCCTCGAGCGCGACACCATTGCCGCGCGCCTCACCAAAGACGCGCACATCGGCGGCGTACGCCCAGGGGCTGTCGCCTGTAATGAGGGCAAAGAGAGTCGTCTTGCCCGAACCATTTTCGCCGCGCAGAATCCACCGCTCACCCTTTCGCACAACCCAATTGAAGTGCGAGAAAAGCTTGCGGGTGCCGTAGGTGAGCGAGAGATCGCGAATTTCAACGACGGCGGGAGAAAGAGTGAGCGCGGGGGCACGGTGTCTGTGCAGATAATCGTATCTCGCTTTTTTTGGCTTGGTTTTATTAATGAGCCGCGAGTGAGTGAGTGAATAACATTTTACCGTGCCCCCACGCCCTAAATGGATAGCTTTCGTCACGCACGAGGGCAACTCGTCCGTATGACGGCAAGCAATTAAAATAGCTAATTTGCGTTTCGCGAGAGCCGAGAGAATCGCCTTCAACTTCTCGCGCTGCGTGGGGTCTAACCCCGCTGCAGGGTCATCGAGAATAAGGAGCTTCGGATTTTTCGCGAGGGCGCGTGTAAGCAAAACGCGCCGCGTCTCGCCATTCGAAAGCGAAATAAGCGGACTTTTCAGAAACTTACGAACATCCGTCAGGCGCACCAGCCGCGCGAGGCGTTCCTTATACGCCCGCCGCGTCTCTGGGGCTTTCGCGCCTACTTCGTATGGGTTAATATCATAAACGGAATCAAAAGAGAGGAATTCGGCGACTGTTTCGCCACTTTCCTCGTAATAACGCGCTTGCGGCCAGCCCGTCGCCTGCGCAAAACCCGCATGTGCCGCGAAACTCAAGAGAGACGCCGCCTCGCACCATTCATCAGAACGCGCGAGTCTAACACACCAGTCCGAACGCATCACGGCGTCCGTACCCATCACCGCCCAAATCTCACCTGCGGGCGGAACTAAATCTAGCGTCCGAGAATGCACTTCAAGTTACCCATAATCCGTTCGGCAATTTCGGGCTTATTCATCGTGTAGACGTGTACGCCATTAACGCCATTGGCGAAAAGGTCGATAATCTGCTCCGTGGCGTAGGCAATGCCGGCTTCCGTCATCGCGGCGGGGTCATCACCAAATCTATCGACAATCGCCTTAAAGCGTGCGGGCAAGAAAGAGCCCGAGAGTTGGCAAATGCGTGTAATCTGCTTCGCATTCGTGACGGGCATAATGCCCGCGAGGACAGGCACGCGAATGCCGCGCCCCAGAAGCTTCGAGAGATAGGCGTAGAAGATGTTGTTATCAAAGAACATCTGCGAGACGAGGAACTCGAGACCCGCGTCCACTTTCGCCTTGATGTGGTCTAGGTCGTCCGCGATGTGTGCACACTCAGGATGGCACTCGGGATAGCACGCGCCGCCCAAGCAAAAGCCGCGTCCACGCATAAAGCGCACCAAGTCAATGGCGTGCGCGAAGTCACTGGGCATTTCGCCAGGCGTGGTATTGGGCGGACAGTCCCCCCGCAAGCACAAGACATTCAAAACGCCGCGCTGGGCGAGTTTCGCGACTTCTTCCTCAATACGCGCTTTCGAGGAAGAAAGGCAGGTGAGGTGAGCGAGGGCGGGCACACCCGCATCTTGCACGAAGGACGCGACTTCCGCCGTGTTCACATTCGCGCCGCCACCCGCGCCGTAAGTAACTGAAATGAAGCTCGGCTTGAGTTGCGCCAACTTGAGCACCGTCTCTTTGACGGAACTCGCGGGCGAATCTTTCTTAGGCGGGAAAATCTCAAAGGAGATTTCGGGCTTGCCATCGTCTATTAGATTGCGAATCTTCATTTCAATTCCTCTTTAAAAAGAAGAGCGACTCGCTTGATGCGGGCCGCTCCCTTTTCGCACCTTGCGAATCAAGGATTAGTCCGCGCTCGGGCGTACCTTACCTTCCTTAATGCGCTTAGCAATGACCTGCTCAGCAATCGCCTTCGGGACGGCTTCGTACTGCTTGAAGATCATCGTGAAGGTACCACGACCCTGCGTGACGGTACGAATCGCGTTCGAGTAACCGAACATTTCGCCCAACGGGACCGTCGCCTTGATGAGCTTCACGCCCGCACGGTCTTCCATACCCTCGACGCGGCCGCGGCGCTGGTTGATGGAGCCATTTGCCGCGCCCATGTAAGTCTCAGGAACCGCGACTTCGACATCCATCATAGGCTCGAGGAGCTGCGGTTTCGCCTTCATGAACGCCTGCTTAAAGCACTGGCGGGCGCACTCAATGAACGCGAATTCGTTCGAGTCAACTTCGTGATACGAACCGAAGAACACCGTCGCCTTGACATCCACGACCGGGAAGCCACCGACAGGACCCGCTTCAAGCGCCTTCTTAACGCCCTTCTCGACCGCCGGAATGTATTCCGTCGGGATCACGCCGCCCTTGACTTCGTTGACGAACTCAAAGCCCTTGCCAGGTTCCTGCGGCTCGAGGCGCAAGCAAACGTGCGCGTACTGACCACGACCACCCGACTGTTTAACGTGCTTGTACTCGTTCTCAACCTTCTGAGTAATCGTCTCACGATAGGCGACCTGAGGCGCACCCACATCGCAGTCGACATTGAACTCGCGTTTCAGACGGTCCACGATAACTTCGAGGTAGAGCTCGCCCATACCCGCAATAATTGTCTCGCTCGTTTCCTTATCAAAGCTGACGACGAAGGTGGGGTCTTCCATCGCGAGCGCATGAAGCGCCACGCCGAGCTTCTCATTATCACCACGGGACTTCGGCTTAACCGCAACCGAGATAACGGGCGCGGGGAAGTCAATCGATTCGAGGGTAATCGGGTGCTCAGGGTCGCAGAGCGTATCGCCCGTACGGGTCTGAGTCAAGCCGACGCACGCCACAATATCGCCTGCACGCGCTTCTTCCAGAGGCTCGTGCTTGTTCGCGTGCATACGGAAGAGACGCGAAATGCGCTGCTCCTGATTAATCGTGGAGTCGAGCATTTCCGCACCGAGCTTCATCACGCCCGAGTAGACACGCACGAAGGTGATCTTGCCCATATTCTTATCGGACATGATCTTAAACGCGAGACCGCAGAACGGCGCGTCATCGCTGACGGGACGCACTTCGTCAGGATTATCCTGCGAAACGGCTGGACCCGCATCAAGCGGCGAGGGCAAGTAGTCGCAAACACCGTCGAGAAGCTGCTGAACGCCCTTATCCTTAAACGCACTGCCGCAGAACGCGGGGGTAATCTTACGCGCGAGGCATCCCTTACGAATCGCCTTCTTGATTTCGTCCGTCGTGAGCTCCTCGCCCGCGAAGAACTTCTCCATAAGCGCGTCATCCTGTTCAGCGGCGGACTCCACCATCTTCTGGCGGTATTCCTCAGCTTTCGCCTTATATTCCTCAGGAATATCCTTCTCAATGACCGTCTTGCCGAGGCTCTTCATATCATAGTAGAGCGCCTTCATCGAGATGAGGTCAATGATGCCTTCGAAAGAATCTGCCGCGCCGATTGGGATTACCATCGGGACGGGGTTGGCGTGGAGCTGCGCACGCATCTGGTCCATCACATTGTAGAAGTTCGCGCCAATGCGGTCCATCTTATTGACGAACGCGATTTTCGGCACTTTGTACTTCTCGCTCTGACGCCACACCTGCTCGGACTGGGGCTGCACGCCACCAACCGCACAGTAAAGGGCGACCGCGCCATCGAGGACGCGCAGTGAGCGCTCGACTTCCGCCGTGAAGTCGACGTGTCCGGGGGTATCAATCAACGACAGACGATACTGACCCCACGTCACGCAGGTCGCGGCGGACTGAATCGTAATGCCGCGCTCCTGTTCCTGGACCATGAAGTCCATCGTCGCGGCGCCATCATGCACCTCGCCGATCTTGTAGTTTTTACCCGAATAATACAAAATACGCTCGGACGTCGTCGTTTTGCCGCCGTCGATGTGAGCCATAATGCCGAAGTTGCGCACTCTCTCGAGTGGTATGTCACGTTTAGCCATTTTTCTCCTTAGTTCAACAATGAGTATATATTATACCGAAAATGCGTCCGTCTCGCAAGGGGGTATTTTCACTTTTTTCATTTTTCTTTGCCTAGCGTTGCTTATGAAAAGTGTAGACCCCGAATGCCAAAAAGATGATATAAGGGAGAATTGCCGCCGGAATGGGGGGCATCCAGCCTTGTTTCGCGACAACCATCCCGCCAATCACGACCCCATAGAAAGCGAAGAAGAGCCCGAGCGCACCAAGGATGCCCTTGAAGACCGACTGGCGTCCCGAGGCAATGCCCGCTGGAATCGCGAGGAAGGTGATGAGCACGCACGCAAACGGCGACATGATCTGCGCCACCGCGTCGTAGAGTCCGTCCCGCCGCGCCTCTTGCGAAAAGTCATCATTCCGCCGCAGAAAGCGCAACTTTTGACGCACATTTGAGTATTGCCAGTCGCGATTCTGCACGAGGATGTCGCCGGGGCGCGTACGGAACTCTGGGAACACGCGCAATTGCAACTTGGCGAGCGCGGCATTTGTCGCGGCGATTTCCGCCCCCTTCTCATCATAGAAGTTCTCGACAGGACGCGTAAACCACCATTCGCCATCAAGGTACTCCGCCTTCTCCGCCGTCAGAAGTGAGGCGCGGGTTCCGTCAGGACGCGTCGAAACGACGCGCACATTCTCGAGGAGCGTGCCCGAATCATCCTTAAGCGCACTCGCGGTCCATGTGCGATTCTCGCGTGTATTCTCATAGACGGTCTCATCCACAAGTTCCGCCCGCGCCACATCGAACTTCGCGCCCTTGAGGCGCTTCGCCCACTGCGATTGTGTGGGCACATAAAGTTCATTCACCCACGCGACAAAGAATGCCGTAATGAAGGCAATGGCGAGAATGGGTTTAACAATCGTGAGAAAGCCAATGCCACTCGCCCGCATTGCCACAAGTTCCGAATGGCGGCAGAAGTTCCACATCGTGTATAGCGTCGCGAGCATAAGTGCCGCGGGGGCAAGATAATGGATGAATGGCGCGAGGTAGCCCGCGAAAAAGCGCACGACTTCCGTAAACGGCAACTCCGCCGCCATAAGCCTGCCGAATGAACCAAAGAGCTCAAAAAGGACATATATGGAGATAAACCCAATTAAACAGTAGGTATAGGGGATTAAGAACTCCCGAAAAACATAGCGCGTTAAAATCTTCATAGTCAATTAGCCCTCTTGTAGCGCACCTGTCAAATCGCGCACAGCCCCAAAGCCCTGCCGCGCACAATACGCGGCAATGCCCTCATAGACTTCGGCGACGACATTCGGATTTGTGAATGTCGCCGTGCCCACAGCGACCGCCGTCGCCCCCGCGAGCAGAAACTCAATCGCGTCCTTCGCCTCATAAACGCCACCCATCGCGAGAATGGGCAACTTCGAGCATTTATGCGCGTCATAAACGAGCTTCACGGCGGCGGGATGAATGCCGCGCCCTGAGAGTCCGCCCGTTTTGTTGGCGAGTACAGGACGACGCTTCTCAATATCAATCACCATCGCAGGAATCGTGTTAATGAGGCTCAGCGCGTCCGCCCCCGCCTCTTCACACGCGCGGACATACGGAACAATCGAGGGCACATTCGGCGCGAGTTTCACGATGAGCGGCAAGTTCGTCGCCGAGCGCACCGCGCTTACGACCTCACGCAAAATCTGTGGACATTGTCCGAAAGTGTGGCCGCCCGCCTTGACATTCGGACAGCTCACATTCATCTCGAGTGCCCCAATAGTAGGCGTTCCCGCCTCTGTCAAACGCCGCGCGACTTCGGCATATTCCTCAATCGAACCGCCCCAGATGTTGGCGATAAGCGGAACTTTCACATTCTCGGCATACCAAGGTAGCGTCATTTTGATAAATGATTCCACGCCCGCGCCCTGCAAGCCAATGGCATTGACGAGACCGCCAGGAACCTCCGTATGGCGCGGCATTTCATTGCCGGGCCACGGCTGAACACGGATTCCCTTCGCGGTAATTGCCCCCAACTTCGAATAGTCGACAGCGCCTAGATATTCAGTGCCATAGCCAAAAGTGCCGCTCGCTGTTGCGAGGGGAGTGGACATCTTAAGTCCGCCCAAGTTGACGCTCATATCAATAGTAGACATCTCTCAAACTCCCCTTCTTACCAAACAAGATCTTTTGCCGCGAAGACGGGCCCCTCAATACAGCAACGCGAATTGCCGCGAACGGTCCGCTGAATGCAAGCATAACAGGCACCCACGCCACAAATCATATGGCGATCCATCGAAATCCAGCCCAGACGCTGAGTGGCGAGAGCGCGTTCCGCCACCGCCTTCAGCATGGGGTCGGGTCCGCACGCGAAAAGTTCGCATTTTTCGCCGCGCGCGAGTTCCGCGTCTAGGGGTTCCGTCACAAACCCCTTCACGCCCACCGAGCCATCATTCGTGGCAAGGCGCATTTCTACACCGAGCTTCTCAAAGTCCTCAAGCATAATGAGGTCATCCTTGGTTCGCGCTCCCACAAAAAGAAGGATGCGCCCGACACCCGACGCCTTCAAGCGCCGCGCAAGAAAATAGAGGGGCGCGACACCAAAACCACCACCAACGAGATACGCCGCGCCTTCGCATTTCGTGGGGAAGCCGTGCCCGAGCGGACCCATTACCTGCACGCTCTCACCCACGGCGACCTTATTGAGCGCGGCAGTTCCGCGTCCCACCGTCTTATAAACGATAGTCAAAATACCTTCGTTCGCGTCAAAGATGCTAAACGGACGCCGCAGAGCTGTCGCTTCCAGCGTGGGGACGCGGATATGCACAAATTGTCCGGGCTGAGCCTGCGCCGCGATTTGCGGAGCCTCCAAAACGAGGCGGCGATAGCCAGGCCCGCACGGTTCGTGAGCCTTTACGCGGCAGTTTTCATCTACTTTCATCTTCAATTCTCCTCATCAGGGCTTTCAAGCCCTTCCACATAGCGCGCTTCATATTGAGGACTTGCGCCGAGTCCCCAAATCGCAAGAGATAGGTGGGCGAATAAGTGACATAAAGCCACGTTCCATCTTGCGCCTTCACCCAGCGTCCCGCCTCCGAATTGATATTCGGGAACCACTTCTTGAGCGCGGCACCCCCGAGCACAACGGCATACGGCGTTTTCGGGCGCGGCTCTTCAAATAGGATGGGAACCTCAGCCCTTTTGCCTAGTGCCGTGATAATCTTGGACATCATCACAACCCCATCAGGCGTAAGCGGCGCGTGATGTAAGAACACAAAGTCAGGAGCAGCCGAATTAGACGCCGCCGTTGTTGGTAGGGCGGGAAGTCCCTTGCCCGCCGCCGCAGGTAGGGGGCGGAGTCCCTTCCGCCCCGCCGTCGTCGCCACTGCCAACAAACTACGATCGCACGAAAATAGGCGCACGCCGAGCTCGTTTTCAAGTTCGAGCTCGGCTTCAAATGCGTCTAATATCTCGGCTAGATTCCTCACTCTTCAGGTGACTTATTGTAGCCGTACGGATTCTTGCGTTGCCAATTCCACGAATCGCGGCACATTTCTTCAATGCCGCGCGTAGCCTTCCACCCGAGTTCCTTTTCGGCGAGTGAGGGGTCCGCCCAGCACTCGGCGATATCGCCAGGACGGCGTGCGCTAATACGATAAGGAATGTGGCGACCACTTTCCTTCTCAAACGCCTTTACAATCTGCAAGACCGAGTAGCCGTGCCCCGTGCCGAGGTTATACACCTTAACGCCGAGATACGGTGCCGACGCGAGCTTCTCAATGGCCTTAACATGCCCAAGCGCCAAATCTACGACATGGATGTAGTCGCGCACGCCTGTTCCGTCAGGTGTCGGATAGTCATTGCCATAGACGGTGAGCTCAGAACGGCGACCCACCGCGACCTGAGAGACATATGGGAGCAGGTTATTCGGAATGCCCGCTGGATCCTCGCCCATCTTGCCCGACGGATGCGCCCCAATCGGATTAAAATAGCGCAGAATAATGACATTCCACGCGGCATCCGCCTTCTGGACATCCTTCAGGACTTGCTCCATCATCAGCTTCGTCCAGCCATAGGGATTGGTGCAGCCAGGCGTGGGGAAGTCTTCCGTAATCGGCACGCTCTTGGGTTCACCATAGACCGTCGCGGAACTCGAGAAGACGATGTTCTTGCACCCATGCTTCGCGAGGCACTTCAAAAGCGTGAATGTGCCCCCGAGGTTATTCTCGTAGTAGGCGAGAGGAATGCGCGTCGATTCACCAACCGCCTTGAGCGCGGCAAAGTGAATGGCCGCGTCAAACGGCGATTCCTTACGAAGGAGGTTATTAAGCGCCACTTCACTACGAATGTCTATCTTATAGAACTTAGGTAGGACGCCCGAGATATCACGAATGCGATAGAGGGCTTTCATAGAGCTATTGCAGAGATTATCCGCAATAACAACCTCGTGACCCGCGTTGATTAGCTCAACGGCCGTGTGGCTACCAATGTAGCCCGTACCACCTGTTACTAGGATTTTCATTTTCTAGACTTCCTTTCAGAAATACCTTGTTTAGACTGCGCGAAAGTAATCGCGGCATGATAACTTTGAAGTGAACGCACCTCGCCCTTGCCCTTGCGCGCGGACGCAATACCTTCCGCCGCGGCACTTGCCGCCGCGAGTGTGGTCAGGTAAGGGACGCGATACTTAATCGCGGCTTGGCGAATGCGCGAATCGTCCGCACGCGCATCGCGGCGTCCGCTCGGGGTATTAACGATGAGCTTAACTTCGCGATTCTTAATCGCGTCCAAGACATCGGGGCGCCCCTCGCCAATCTTCGCTACGACCGAACACGGCACGCCGTGCGTCGTGAGGAAAGCCGCCGTGCCAGCCGTGGCAACAATCTCACAGCCGAGCGCGACAAATCCCTTCGCCGCCGCTACCGCGTCATCCGACTTTTCGCTGAGTGAGAAGAGCACCTTGCCCTCCTCCGTCGGGAGCGGAGAGCCTGCCGCCTCTTGCGACTTGTAGTAGGCGAGCCCAAAGGTTTCCGCCAGTCCCAACACTTCACCCGTCGAGCGCATCTCAGGCCCGAGCACAGGGTCGACTTCAGGGAACTTCTCGAACGGCAAGACCGCTTCCTTCACGCCAAAGTAAGGAATAATCTTCTCGCGGTCAAGCCCAAGGCTCTGGACGCTCGCGCCCAACATAAGTTCCGTCGCGATATGCGCCATTTGAGTGCCCGCCACCTTCGAGACGAGAGGCACCGTGCGCGAAGCACGCGGATTCGCCTCAATGACATAGACCTTGCCATCCTCAATCGCGAACTGCATATTCATAAGCCCGACGACCTTCAACTCACGGGCAATCCGCCGCGTATAGTCGAGAATCGTCTTGCGGTTCTCTTCAGAAATGCTCACGGGCGGCAAAACGCACGCCGAATCGCCCGAGTGAATGCCCGCGAGCTCAATGTGCTGCATAATCGCGGGAATGAACACTTCCTGACCATCCGAAAGCGCGTCCGCTTCACATTCCAAAGCGTGATGCAAGAAGCGGTCGAGATAAAGCGGACGGTCAGGCGTGACACCCACCGCCTTCGCGACATACTCGCGCAACATCTGCTCATCGTAAATGACTTCCATGCCGCGTCCACCCAAGACGAAGCTCGGACGAATAATCAACGGATACCCCAAGTCACCCGCGACCTTGAGTGCTCCCTCGATATCGCTCGCCATTTCGCTTTGCGGCATCGGCACCCCGAGACGGTCCATAATCGAATGGAACAAATCACGGTCTTCCGCCGCGTCAATCGAATCGACCGATGTGCCCAAAATGCGGCAGCCCGCTTCCTGAAGACCACGCGCAATGTTGAGCGGAGTCTGTCCGCCGAACTGCACGATAATGCCCTCGGGCTTCTCGAACTCGTAAATCTGAAGGACATCCTCAAGGGTGACTGGCTCAAAGTAGAGCTTATCAGAAGTATCGTAGTCCGTCGACACCGTCTCGGGGTTGCAGTTGACGATAATCGTCTCATAGCCCTTCGCCCGCATAGCCATTGCCGCGTGACAGCAGCAGTAGTCGAACTCAATGCCCTGCCCAATGCGGTTGGGACCACCCCCGAGAATCAGCACCTTCTTGCGGTCCGTCGTGACTGGCACTTCATTCGTCGTGCCATTGTAGGACGAATAGTAGTACGCCTGATTCTCTACGCCCGAGACAGGCACTTTATGCCAGGTCTCGCGGCAACCAAGTGCCGCGCGGCGGTCACGGATTTCCTTCTCCGCGACCCCCAAGAGTTGGGCGAGGTACTTATCGGCAAAGCCATCCTTCTTCGCTTGCACGAGCAGTTCATCAGGGAGCGTCTTGCCCTTATAAGCGAGAATCTTCTCTTCTTCCTCAACGAGTTCCCTCATCTGGTCGACGAAATACGCCTTTACACCCGTGCGCTCAAAGATTTGCTCATTCATCGCGCCTTTACGCAAGGCCTCATACATCTGGAAGTGCCGCTCAGAATTGGGCACCGCGAGTAGTTTCAAGAGTTCCTCGAGGCTGAGCGCGTGGAAGTTCTTCGCGAAGCCAAGCCCACTGCGTCCGCGCTCAAGCGCCCGAATCGCCTTTTGGAACGCTTCCTTGTAGTTCTTGCCAATGGACATCACCTCGCCCACCGCCTTCATCTGGGTGCCGAGTTTATCCTCCACGCCACGGAACTTCTCGAATGCCCAGCGCGCAAACTTAAGAACGACATAATCCCCCGAGGGCGTGTACTTCTCAAGCGTTCCATCTCGCCAATACGGAATCTCATCCATCGTCATACCCGCGGCGAGTTTCGCCGAGACAAGCGCAATCGGGAAGCCCGTCGCCTTAGAGGCGAGTGCCGAGGAGCGCGAGGTGCGCGGGTTAATCTCAATAATCACGACACGCCCCGTCTTCGGGTCGTGTGCAAATTGCACATTCGTGCCGCCAATAACACCAATCGCCTCGACAATGCGAAACGCCATATCCTGAAGCCGCGCCTCGAGTTCCTTCGAGATGGTCAGGAATGGCGCGGCGCAGAAACTGTCGCCCGTATGCACGCCCACCGCGTCAATGTTCTCAATGAAGCAGACGGCAATCATCTGATTCTTCGCGTCACGCACCACTTCCACTTCCAGCTCTTCCCAATTGAGAATGGACTCCTCAATCAGGCACTGGTGCGTGAGGGACGCATCGAGTCCGCGTGCACAAATGGTACGGAGCTCTTCCACATTGTAGCAGAAGCCACCGCCCGCGCCGCCCATCGTGTAGGCGGGACGCACCACCACGGGATAGCCAATCTGAGTCTCAACAAGCTCGACCGCCGCTTCGACGCTATGGACAATTCCCGAGCGCGGCGTTTCAATGCCGAGCTTTTGCATCGTCTCCTTGAAGACCTCGCGATCTTCGCCGCGCTCAATCGCGTCCAAGTTGACACCGATTACCTTCACGCCATACTTATCAAGAATGCCCTTCTTGGCAAGTTCCATCGAGAGGTTCAAGCCCGTCTGCCCGCCGAGGTTAGGCAGGATCGCGTCCGGACGCTCCTTGGCAATGATTTGCTCAAGCCGGCTCTCATTGAGCGGCTCGATGTAGGTCGCGTCCGCCATGACGGGGTCGGTCATAATTGTCGCTGGGTTGGAGTTCACCAACACGACTTTATAGCCGCACGCCCGCAGGGCTTTGCACGCCTGAGTGCCCGAATAATCGAATTCGCACGCCTGGCCAATCACGATTGGACCCGACCCTATGATAAGTACCTTATTTACATCAGCTCGTTTCATGGCATATAGTATACCAAATCTGCGCCCCACTTACAAAGCTTATTATTATTTATTTTTTCTACCCCCACCCCGCTGAGCACTTTTCATAAACTCCGAGGGGCAACAAAAAGCTTCGCTAACGCTACGCTGAAAGGCTTCGCGACAACTCGCCCAGACTTTTAGGTGATAGGGGACGGTTTTTAACACAGAGGC
>CAVCJC010000038.1:0-17535 GCA_963602475.1 Lachnospira hominis (ex Liu et al. 2021) | reverse complement strand
AGTATTCGGGAAGCTCGCCCAAGACCTCCCTCAATGTGACATTAATCTTCACATTTGACAGCGATCCAACCCCGTCCTTTGCCATATTCCAATAGACGCGGTACTTGTTCTCGCTCGTGGATAGCGGAATTGGGTCCGTCAGGGTCTTCGCCAAATAAGTCGTTGCGCCATCGCGTGTTGACGCGGTGACGAGGGGCTTATAGTCCGTCGTCGCGCCTTCCATAATCGTGTAGGTGTAGTCAATTGCGAGCCCGAACGGCACGACATTCGTGACCACCACCGCCGTCAGCGTAGGCGTGCGCTCCACCGCGTTGTAGGTGACAGTGAAGGTATTGTCATTAATTGTATATTCAATGACATTTCCTGTCACCTTATTGGGGAGCCATTTATAGGTACCGCTCGAAACATCAACGGCTTCGCCATTTACCTTAACGGACACCTCAGCACCCGCAATTTGGGCACAATCAATTACCAATGTTCCATCAATTTCGCTCCCCTGCGGCAAAATGTTTGCCGAAAGAGTCGACGCGGCAGATGCGGGCACTACTTCAGGGTTTCCACTCGGGAGAGTCCGTGCCAAACGAAGCCCTACACCCGTGAACCTACCCGTGCAACCTTGTCCGTGACGGAACGCTGACGAGCAGTCGTCCGCCGTATTACCCCAACTACCACCGCGCCATACGCACCATCCGTCTTTTGATGACGCGCCCTTGGGGTCCGTGCCGTAAGTTAACTCTTCAGCATACCAATCTACGCACATTTCCAGGACATTGCCGTGCATATCATAGAAGCCCCAGGGATTCGCTTGCTTTCTGCCGACCTGGTAGGTTATGCCCGCGTTCTCTTTATACCACATATAGTCGCCCGCGACACTCTCATCATCTCCAAAGCTCCACTTTGTCTGCGTGCCCGCGCGGCAGGTGTATTCCCACTGCGCCTCAGTCGGCAAATCAAAGTCGAGGCCCGTCTTTTGGCGCAATGTCCCCAAGAAAGAGCCCTCATCCACCGCATTCGAGGTGGGCCACTTCGCGCCCTCGATATTGCCGCGCACATCATAATAAGAGACACACTCAACAGGACATATTTCACCTTTCGTGGCAAACTTCGATGGATTCGACCCCATCACGCGCACCCATTGTTCTTGCGTGACCTCAAAGAGTCCCATATAAAATGACTGGGTCAGCGTGACCTCATGGTCGGTGTTTTTCTGGTCCTCGCCCATAATGAACGAGCCCGCGGCGACACGCTTCAGGACAAGCTTGGTCTTCTTGTATTCTTCCGTATTAAATCCGCCTTCGGGTTCGGCCGCGAGATAAGTGACGGGGTAATCGATGGCGGACGCTCCCTCGGAAAGGTCAATAACGCAATATGGCGCTTCTTTGTAGGTGACGGAAACCGTACCGCCCTCAAACGATGCGATGCCGTCCTTCGCGAGATTCCAGTAAATACGATGGGAGCCCTCCGTTATACTTGTATCGCCCGAAAGCGTTTTCGCCGTACAGGTTGATTCTCCAACCGACAGCGTCACTTCGGGGGCAAACCCCTTCGCGCCAGACTGCACATCGCTGACGGTGTAGTCAATCGCTAAGCCAAATGGCGTAATGGGCGTAACCGCGACATCGCTGACCGTCAGCGGCGCGGTTGCGTGAAGAAATAGGCTTGCAAAAGTTGCAAGCATAAAGGCACTAAGTTTCTGCTTCATATCGTTATTTTCTGCGTCCTTTTGTTTACGCACCGCCCCCTACGGACGCAATGATAGGGGTAGGTGTGACAAATCGCGGATTAGTATAGCATTATTCGGTCTCATAAGTCAAGCACAAATTGAAGGCAAGCGTTTTTAACCACGGATTTCGCGGATGGTCACGGATTTGGGCGGGGGTTATATCTCACGCAGAGGCTCAGAGTATACCATTATTCAGTCCGCTATGTCAATGGGAAATGGTCGGAGCGACGAGATTTGAACTCGTGACCTTTTGCACCCCAAGCAAACGCGCTACCAGGCTGCGCTACGCCCCGACGAGACTCCAGATTTGAATTGGTAGCGGGGGCTGGATTTGAACCAACGACCTTCAGGTTATGAGCCTGACGAGCTACCAGGCTGCTCCACCCCGCAATCTGGCGCTTTCGCTTGGCGGGACTGGCGGGAGTCGAACCCACAACCCTCAGATTCGTAGTCTGATGCTCTATCCAGTTGAGCTACAGCCCCAATCAAGGAACGCGTAATAGTATACTATTTTTTGCGTTGAAATGCAAGGGGTATTTTCGACTTTCTCAAAAAATGTGCTTTACCGCCCTTCTTTTAGCACTTTAGGTTCCGTATTCGAGCCTCACATCCTCCTTTGGCAGGCTTCCCTCCCGTGAAAGATAGCAGACATTGCACTCTGGATGCAGTGCGGTGCAGAACATACGATCCACTTGAAAGAGTCCTTGAATGCGCAAACCATCCCGCGCATACATCAAACCTGGGTCATGATTACTCCCCAAAAGCCGAAACGCCATAAGCCGAATCGGTTGCGAGATATCCTCTGGTGGCAACCAATCAAGTTCCTCTAGCGCGGCGAGTCGTCCCTCATAAATGGCAAACGGAACTATGACATTCGCGAGAATGGCGGCGGCGCGTCCGCGCCCCATGAGCCTATTCTGCGTCAGAAGCCGTATCAAGGCGCGGCATCCCTTGGGCGAAAAGTCGTCCGTTTCTAGTGCCGAAAGGATATTCGTCTCAGTAAAGAGTGTCGCGGCGGCGGCTAAGCGCGCGAAGGGACTATTCGTCGGACGCCCCGCGAGGCGATTCCACGGGATAAACTCGCCCGCGCTATGCAGGGCGGCAACGGCATTCTCGGGCTCGGCAATGAGCCTATCATAAGGGACGGTCTTCGCAATAGAGCGGAAATGGTGCGAATTCCCTTTATAACCAAGTGCCGCCATTACTTCCTCATAAAAGAGCTGGGTGCGCCCACAGAGGTGATTCTCAAGTAGCATTCCCAACCGCCGCGCTTTCATCTCCAGCCGAAAGCGTCCCGCGTCCCCCAGCAAATCACGCGAAAGCCACGCATTTTCCGCGAAGGTTTCCTGACACGGACGCGTAGTAGCGGGCAACCGTCCGAAAGGATAAGCCCCAAGGTCTATCCTATCCAGCGAAAAAGTCGGATCTGCCGCGATTAAGTCCCCGACTGCGATAGAAACTGCCCACGCGGGCAAAGAGCGCGGCACATCGCCCGAATACCATGTAACATGCGCAATAACCGATTCATAGCGCGGGTCGGCGGAGTGTCCGTGCGCCTCCCAATCGCGCGGCGAGAGGTGCACTTCGACATCGCCGCGCACGGTTTCTACGCCTGTGGGAGTCGCTATCTCCAATACGGCATTCTTGAAGTCAGGTCCTGCCTCCTGATTCCATACGCCCGGATGCACGACTCGAACTGCCGCGCCCTCATTTGTGACGAGTCCCTTCGGACGCAACTCGCAATCGTACCAAATGGCCTGAACATGCCGCTCCATTAAGTGCTCAGGGCGGACTTTATCAAGACACGCATATTTACTACTCATAGGGAGAACTCCTTTAACTTATTAATAAGACCAGTCCACAAAGGACGATCTAGGCGTGAATAGCCTTACACGCTCAATATGGTCTACCCTCGGCAATTCACGCGCCTCGGGTGAGCCATAGACTTCGATAACATCAAAGCGGTAGGCGCCGTGCCAGTGCCGCCGCCGCAACCACGCGTTGCATGCGCGGCGCAGGAGGCGGCACTTGCGCTCATCAATACTACGCAGTCGCGATTGATAAGTCGAATACGTCTTGTGTTGCTTCACCTCCACAAAAACGACTGTCTTTGTGGAAGGCTCATAAGACACAATGTCTATCTCTAGGCGTTGGTCTCGAATATAGGGGCGGACATTTCGCTCGAGTACGGTTAGCCCCTTCTGCCGAAGCCACCTTACAGCAATCTGCTCGCCCCACGCACCATGCGCAGCACTTTCGTTCGCGAATTTAGTAAGAAAGGCGAACATATTAGTTGCGCTTAAATTGAGCACGATAGGCCGAGGTGTCGTGCGGAATTACCTTAGGAATGCCAAACGCAATAACGCTCATCACCCCTTCCACTGCGCATGTAAAGCCGAGGGCTTCACTTTCTGAGAGAAAGACATGCACCTTGCTTTCCACATTATTAGCCGTGCGATAGACTCCCAAGGAATAGCCCTTAACAGGTTCCATAACGCGGCGGAGCAGAATGCGCGCGACGGCATTGGGCGTGCGATGATAAAGACCCTTCTGTTCGCCAATTGAGTCCTTGAGCCCCTTAAGAACCATCAACATCTGCGAGAGATCCGTAAAGTCGAGCTTCACGGCAATGCGATGCTCCCAATCAAACCGCGCGAATGGCGATTCAGACTGTCCGCCCGACGAAAGTGGCGAGATTTGGTTCGCGAGGGTCATCATAATGCAACCCGAGGTGTTGTCATGCGCGGGGTGTAGCTCGAACTTCACCGCCGCGCCTACGCCGCGTGCATTTGGATGATAGAACGCCAATTGCGGACGGAACTCCGCGATGCGTTGCGTTTCGCTCTTTGTTTCTTCTTGATTCATTATTTGTACTCCTTATTTGAGGTTTAGTTATTGAAATTGTACTTACGCCCAGAATGAGCCGTCATCGAGTTGGCGATAGGAGGCGGCTTCCATAATGTCGTCTTGGGAAACCTCCTTGTGCTCGGCGAGGTCCGCAATCGTGCGGGCAACGCGCAAAATGCGGTCATAGGCGCGCGCCGAAAGCTGGAGCGTCTCCAAGATATGCCGCACTTCTTCCTGTGCGCGGGTGCTCAGCCGACAAATGTCCTGCAAATCGCGACTTTTCGCGTCCGCATTCGAGTGCACGCCCGTCATTGACTGGTAGCGCCATTTCTGAATCTCGCGTGCCGCGACAACACGCGCACGGATTATCGCGCTCGGTTCGCCGCGACTCAGTCCCGCGAGATCCTTAACGGGCACCGCCTGAACACCAATTTGGATATCAATTCGGTCGAGAAGCGGACCCGATATACGCCGCTGGTACTTCAGAATTTGGGACTGCGTGCAACGGCATTCGTGCGTCGAGTCATTATAATAACCGCATGGGCACGGATTCATCGCAGCAATCAGCATAAACCGCGAAGGGTAGTCGCATGCCGCCGCCGCACGCGACACTCCGACATGCCCATCCTCGAGCGGTTGCCGCAGGACTTCCAGCGCCTGGCGGGGAAACTCCGCGAACTCATCTAAGAATAAAACGCCGCGATGCGCAAGCGACACTTCGCCTGGCAACGGACGCGTCCCGCCGCCAAGGAGCCCAATAGAACTCACCGTATGGTGGGGCGCACGAAACGGGCGCGTCGTCACAAACGCATTCTTCACCTTCAACGGCCCCGCCACCGAATGAATGCGCGAGACTTCGAGGGCTTCCTCAACAGTCATCGGTGGCAAAATGGAAGGAATCCGCCGCGCAAGCATCGTTTTGCCCGAACCAGGCGAGCCAATCATCAGCACATTGTGTCCGCCCGCGACAGCCACCTCCAGTGCCCGCTTGGCGCATTCCTGGCCTTTCACATCCGCGAAGTCATCATCATAAGCGTCCGCCCTGCCCACAAGTGCCGCGAGGTCGGTCTTGCGTGGCGGAATCGTCACCTCACCCATCAATGCGAGTGCCGTTTCGCGCAAAGTATGGACGGGTAGGACATCGATTCCTTCCACAACACTCGCTTCTGCCGCGTTTTCCTCGGGGACAAATATCGCCTTTTTGCCAATGCGTTTCATCTCCAATACGATAGGCAAAACCCCGTGGACGCGCCGCACCACCCCAGAAAGCGCGAGCTCGCCCACGAAAGCATAGTCCGCGAGATTATTGACGCTCAGCCGTCCTGTCGCCCTTAATAAGGATATAGCAATTGGCAAATCGTAGACGGGGCCTTCCTTGCGGACATCTGCCGGGGCGAGATTGACGGTGACCGCATATTCCTTTCGGGAGGTGTAACCCGAGTTCTTCACAGCCGTGCTCACGCGGTCCTTCGCCTCTTTGACCGCCACATCGGGGAGCCCGACAATCGTAAAGCTACTCGTTGCCTCCGTTGAGTTGACTTCAATCTCAACGGGCATCGCAGCTACGCCATTGACGGCACCTGAATAACATTTCGCTAACATTGCAAAACCTTTCTTTGCTCAAGTTATGACAATAGTATACACTATTTGGCGGAAAGAAAAGTGATATGAGGATGATATTTTGGTGATATTTTTGTGGGGCTAAAGTGACAAATATGTCACTTTCAGAAGTGCGCGGTTTTGGGGTCGCTACATTTATATCTCACGCAGAGGCGCAGAGTTCGCAGAGAGGCTATCAAAGCCGTCTTTTTTCTGTGTGGTCCTTCGGCGGCTACACAATTTTATAGCCGATGCCGCGGCGGTTGACGATGAGGTTGCCGACGCGCCCAAGTTTGCGCCGCAGTCGGCGCATAAGCGACGTCACGACCTTATCGTCCCCAACATAGTCGGATCCGTAAAGGAGGGATATGATATCTTCCGTCGAAAGATAACTATCCTTATTATTAATAAGCGCCCGCATAACAATAGCTTCGGATCGTGTTATAGGCGTTAATGATTGACCCTGCGCTATTGTCATGCGGGCAAAATCGATTACGACATCCTCAAGAACGCAACGCATTTTCGCGTTGGGCGCGGAAGCGAGTGCCGCCTCACTGCGGGCAATCGCGGCAGAAATGCGGGCGAGGAGTTCGTTTGGTGAACAATTCTTAGAGATGTAGTCATTCGCGCCACAACCAAGACCTCGAACAAGCGAGACCTCTGAGTTTGCGGCTGTAAAAAAGATAATCGGCACAATCGCGTCAAGATTGCGCAATTCTGTACAAGTAACGAGTCCGTTCTTCTTCGGCATCATCACATCCAAGAGGACAAGATTCGGACGCCTTGCGCTGAACTTATGGATTGCTTCCTCGCAACTCTTCGCTGTTTCGACGACATAGCCCTCTCCCTCAAGGAGCGTACGCATACCTTGACGCATAAATCGTTCATCATCAACGACTAGAATCTCATGAGGAATCGTCATTGCCTACTATTATAGCAAAGCCCCCCGCCAAAAACAAGCCCAAACTTCACCATGTCGCATTTCGTGCAAATCTCCCATTGAATTAGAGCGGCAAAAAATGGTATACTATTGGACGCAACATATGAAGATTAATCGCGCGATATTGCCCTCAGGACGCATCGGGCTCGCCGTTTCGGGCGGGGCTGATTCCGTGGCGCTCGCCTTTTTGCTCACAAAGGGCGGCAAAAAGAAGAACGCGTCCAAGCGCTTCGTCATCCTGCACGTTGACCACGGCCTACGCTCTGAGTCAAAAGAGGAATATCGATTCGTGCGTGCCCTCGCCAAGCGCCTCGGCGTGCCCTTCAAGGGCACCCACGCCACCGTCACCCGCAAGCGCGGAGAGTCCGTGGAAATGGCGGCGCGGCGCGTACGGCTCGACTTCTTCGAGAAGTGTATGAAGTCCCTTAAGCTGGACGCAATTGCCACGGGGCACCATATGGACGATGTCGCCGAGACCTTCCTTATGCGCATCCGCCGCGCTTCGGGACCTGAGGGGCTCGCGGGCATCAAAGAAACTTCGTCCGTCGGCGAAATCCGCTTCGTGCGTCCACTTCTCGGGTGCCGCGATGCCGAACTCAAGGACTACCTGCGCAAGTACAAAGAAGAGTGGCGCGAGGATGCCTCCAACGGAGACCTCTCCATCGAGCGCAACAAAGTGCGCCACGAGGTCGTGCCCTACCTAGAAAAAATGCTCGACCCTAAGCTGGTCGAGCATATTTTCAAAATCTCTAAGCTACTGAACACGGCAATTACTTGCCACAAATAGACTTGAAGTACGGCAGCACCGCGTCCATCCAAATGTCATAGCCCGCTGCTTGCGGATGCACACGGTCGGGCATAATCCACTTCACATCGCCGTCCTTATCAAGGAACTTCTGATTGAAGTCGACCCAAATCACCTTCTCGCCGTCCGCATAGTCACGGATAATCTTGTTAACCTTCTCATTGTTAGCGCGGCACTTATCTTCCGCCGTGCCACGCGGGAAGATGGGGAGAAGGAGCACTTTCGCCTGCGGCTGCTTGCGCGCAACGACCTCAAGTACCTTCTTGATGCCAGCGGCAATGTCTTCCGCACTATTTGAGCCACTATTGTTGGTACCAATCATCAGCATTACGCACTTCGCCTTGTAGCCATCAAGCTCGCCATTTTCGCCGCGCCAAACGAGATGTTCCGTGCGGTCACCGCCATAGCCAAGGTTGATGATGGAATAAGTCTCGCGCAACTTGGCGAGTTGGTTGTTGCCAGGTCCACGCTCCCAATTATGGGTAATCGAGTCGCCGAAGAAGACAATGTCAATCTCGCCATTGGAGTCCGCAATCTGATTGCGGTGCTCAAGAAGGCGATTAAGCCACCAATCATTCATACCTCCTATGCGCGTCGTCGGATACACCGTCACCTTCTCATCCATCCGCACATTTGCCCGCGTCACATAGGGTGCATAGCGATTGACGGGCGCGGGAAGCTTGCCGTCCGAAAGCGCATAGTCCATATACGGCTTAAGTGCCGCAAACCAAATCTCATAGCCAATCTTTGAGGGGTGCAGGCGGTCGGGGAAGTACTCGGGCGAGAGGAGCCCGTCGGGAGTCAAGAACTGGTCATTGAAGTCAATCCAGAAGGTCTGCTTTCCGTCACAGAGCTTCTGAATCTCCTTGTTCACAATCTCATTGCGCCGACGGCATCCGTCATTCGCGTCGCGTCCGCGCGGGAAAATCGCCGTAAGCCCCACGAGTGCCTTGGGTTGCTTCGCGTGAATCTTCTCCAAAATGGCACGGATGCCGAGGATGGTATCCACGGGCGGTTCTTTCTCAAACGGGAAGTGCCCCGAATTGTTCGTGCCAATCATCAAGAAGATGGCTTTCGCCTCATAACCATCGAGTTCACCATTATCAAGGCGCCAAAGGACATGTTCCGTACGGTCCGCCGAAGTGCCCAGGTCGAGCATCCGATAGTCGCCCTCGCTGAGGTGTGCTTTTAGGACATCCTTGCCATTGCCTTCCCAGAAATGCGTAATCGAGTCGCCGATGAAAACAATCTTCGCGCCGCCATTAGTGACGACATTCATCTTCTCGGCGTGGCGTTTCATCTGCCAACAATTCGGGTCACCATTCCACGCCGTGGGGGTGACCGCACGAATTGCTCCCCACGCCGCCGTACTAGAAAGCGCCGCCGCAACGCACGCTACCCCTAGACAATTTAGCTTGTTCATCTTTATTCCTCTTATGTTGTTATGTGTGAAAAGTTAAAGCGCCTTCTACTCGCCCACCGCCAAGCGTTGCGCCAGGCGTTCAGGCAATCCCGCGCGGCGGATGCGCTCCTGCGCCGCGACAATGTCATAATTAAGACGACGAAACCGCACTTCTTTCGTCTGCGGATCGTAAATCACATAAGACGCACGTGGGTCACCATCACGCGGTTGCCCCACCGAACCCACATTGATGAAGTACTTACGGCCAGGCGTAAGCTTAAAGTCCTGCGGATCAAAACGACTAATGCCCGCCATCTGCTTCTCATAGATTATCGGACAATGCGTGTGCCCATGAAAGCAGACGGGGGTCTTTTGCTGGACGAAGTGCGCCGCCGCCTCGTAATTGTCGAAAACATAACCAAAGTTCTCGGGCTTATCCATCGTTGAATGCACGAGTGTAATGCCCATCTTCGTCACCACAAACGGCAACTCTTGAAGCCAGGTTAGCTCTCCTTCAGAAAGTTGGCTACGTGTCCAAAGAATGACTTCCTTCGCAAACGGATTAAAGTCCTCCAAATCCTGCGCGGAAGATACATAGTGGTCGTGATTGCCCTTGACGACAGGACACCCCAAGTCGCGAACAATCTTCATGCACTCCTTGGGGCACGCATTATAGCCGACGACATCGCCTGTACAGAGGAAGTCCGTCACGCCTTCCTTTCGGCAATCCTCCAGCACAACCTCAAAAGCGTCGAGGTTAGCGTGAATATCACCAAGTATAGCGAGTCGCCGCTCCATACACTTACTTCAGAAGTGCCGCGGCGAGTTGCAAATCTTCAACCGTCGTAATCTTGAAGTTGGGCTTGTCGTTCTCGAGAACGCGCACCTGCTCGCCCGTGAGTTCCACCGCTTGGCAGTCATCCGAGACCTCAGTCTTAAGTGCCGCGTAAGCCTTACGCAACACACCCACTTGAAACGCCTGCGGAGTCTGCGCCGCCCAGAGCTTCGCACGGTCTTCCGTACCCGTAATCGTCAGCCCCTTCGGCACCTTCTTGAGTGTATCCGTCACACGGCGCGCAAAAGTAACGGCGGGTAGCCGCTTAACTTGCGCGACAATCTCGGAGATCATCTCGGGGGTGATGCACGGACGCGCCCCATCGTGTACGAGCACATAGCGCGTATCGATATCGCAGGCATCCAAACCCGCCTTGACCGAATCTTGACGACGCGCACCACCCGCGACAATCTTATCCACTTTCGAGATGCCGAACATCTTAACAACGGCCTTTGAAGCCATTATCTGATCTTTGCGCACAACGAGAATGATGCGGTCAATATCCGCACACCGCTCAAACGCGAGTAGCGACCACGCGAGAACAGGCTTATTTATAAGCGAGAGAAACGCTTTATCAATACCCGCACCCATGCGAGTCGAACGACCCGCCGCGACTATAATTGCACTTGTCATATACTATTCCTTCCACAGCACTTTTTGTACTTTTTACCCGAGCCACAGGGACACGGATCGTTCCGACCAACCGACCCCCTCGCAGGTTGTGGTGCCCCCTTTGGAGAGGACGGCACAACACGCGCAGGACCAGACATCATTGACGCGAACACTTCCGCCACCGCCTTCTTATTCTCAAGGCTCATATTCGGTGCCGCGCGCGGCGCTTCTTCTTGGGGCGTATCAACGGAGATAGCATCCTCGTTGGTTTGGGCGTTCTCACGCGCCGCTTCCATCGCCGCCATCATCCGCCGCAGGTTCGTCATTGTCGTCGAACGGAACTCGCTCGAGATGACTTTCGTCTTGATGGAAGTCATCAGCCGTTCGAACATTTCAAAAGCTTCTTTCTTATACTCAATGAGCGGGTCGCGCTGACCATACGCACGAAGGTTCACGCCCTGGCGCAAGTCGTCCATCGCCCGCAAGTAGTCCTGCCACTCACGGTCAATGACGCTCAAGAAAACACCGCGCTCCATAAGCGGAAGCACCTCCGCGTCCTCGCCCTTGCACTTCGTCTCATACGCCTCTTGAACGCGCCCAAAGACGAGGTCGCCCGCCGCGACAGGGTCGCCCAAGAGCGGCTTAAGCTCTTCTTCCGTCACCGTGACGGGGAAGGTCACGCCGAGCCAATTCAGGAAGTCCAAAGGCAGGCTATCTTTCTCACTCGCCAAATACCGCTCGCACTGCGTCCGTACGAGGTCATTCATGACATCGAGGATTGTGCCGTGCACCGTTTCCGCATCACCCGTCAAAATAGTGCCGCGCAATTCATAGACGATGGTGCGCTGCTTATTCATCACATCATCATACTCAAGCGTGCGCTTACGAATCGCATAATGCTGTTGCTCCACGCGACGCTGAGCAGTTTCAACGGACTTATTCAGCCACTTGTGCTCCATAACCTCGCCCTCTTGCAACCCGAGGCGTTGCATAATCCCCGAAATGCGCTGCGAACCAAAGAGGCGCATAAGCTGGTCTTCAAGTGAAATAAAGAATTGCGACGAACCGGGGTCGCCCTGACGCGAACAGCGTCCGCGCAACTGGCGGTCAATACGCCGCGATTCGTGGCGTTCTGAACCAATAACATGGAGACCGCCCAATTCCCTTACGCCCTCGCCCAGTTTAATATCCGTGCCGCGCCCCGCCATATTTGTCGCGATGGTCACCGCGCCACGCATACCCGCTAAGGAGACGATTTCCGCTTCACGCGCGTGATTCTTCGCATTCAGAACCTCGTGCGGAATGTGCGCAATCTTAAGCATGCGCGAGAGAATCTCGCTCGTGTCGACCGTCACCGTACCGAGAAGGACAGGTTGCCCTTTCTCGTGGCGTTGCGCAACATCCGCGATAATCGCCTTGAACTTCTCGCGCTGGGTGCGATAGATTTGGTCATTGCCATCCACGCGATTCACGGGTTTATTGGTTGGGATGGAGACAACCCCGAGCTTGTAAATGTCTTTAAACTCCCGCGCCTCAGTTTCCGCCGTACCCGTCATGCCCGAGAGCTTCTTGTAGAGACGGAAGTAGTTCTGAATCGTGATGGTCGCGAGTGTCTGGGACTCTTTCTCAATCTCCACGCCTTCCTTCGCTTCCACCGCTTGGTGAAGTCCGTCGCTCCAGCGCCGTCCTGGCAGGACGCGTCCCGTGAACTCATCGACGATGTAGACGTGGTTATCTTGCACAACATAGTCCACATCCTTCTCATAAAGGCAGTACGCCCGAAGAAGCTGATTCACGACATGCACGCGGTCGCTCTTCTCCATAAACGCCGTCTGAATTTCGCGGCGCTTTTCGACGCGCTCGGGCTCCGTCAATGCCGCGTCACCATCCACCGCACTCATCTGCGCGGCAAGGTCAGGCAAAACGAAGAGCGTCGGATCTTGTGGACATATCTTCTCGCACCCCTTATCCGTCAGCGAAACTTCGCGCGTGCGCTCATCTATGGTGAAATAGAGCTGATTCTTAAGCTCGTGCGCATATTCGCGGCGCATTTCACTGAGCATCTGCATTTCGCCATCCTCGTGAATCTTGCGGATCTCAGGATTCTCCAAGAGGTGCAAAAGTTGCTTGTGCTTCGGCATCGAGTGATACACCATAAAGAGACGGTCACGGACCTTCTCCACATCTTTCGCATCCCACGCCTTTTTCGCTTCCTGCACAAGGTCATTGCACTGCGCCGTCTGCACACGCACAATCGCATCCACCATCGGACGCAACTGCTGATAGACATGGCTCGTGGACATTGTCGCGGGCCCCGAAATAATGAGCGGCGTACGCGCTTCATCAATCAAAATGGAGTCCACTTCGTCGACAATCGCGAAGTTGTGTCCGTTCTGCACAACCTGAGACGGATCTTGCGCCATGCCATTATCACGCAAGTAGTCAAAGCCAAATTCGCTATTCGTGCCGTAGGTGATGTCGCAGGCATATTGGGCACGCCGTTCGGCGGAGTCCATTGAGTTCTGAATGCATCCCACCGTGAGCCCCAAATACTTGTAGAGGTGCCCCATCCACGAAGCATCACGCAAGGCGAGGTAGTCGTTCACCGTGACGAGCTGGACATTCTTGCCAGCCAGCGCATTCAGGTAAAGCGGAAGCGTCGCCACAAGCGTCTTGCCTTCGCCCGTCTGCATCTCGGAAATCTTACCTTGGTGTAGCACAATGCCGCCGAGGAGCTGGACATCAAACGGAACCATATTCCAGGTTAGCGTGTGCCCGCACACTTCTTCCGTCGTGCCCACCAAATGGCGGCACGCATTCTTTACGAGCGCGAAGGCTTCAGGCAGGAGGTCATCGAGCGACTCGCCATTAGCAATTCGTGCACGAAATTCCGCCGTCATACGAGGGAAGTCTTCATCGGTGAAATTCTTCTTCTGATATTCTTCCTCGATACGGTTAATCTGACGAACCACGGGCCAGAGTTTCTTAAGCTCGCGTTCGTTCTTCGTTCCAAACAATACTTTCAACAGGTTCATAGCACTATTATAGCAAAAAAACCGCGCAAACGCAAAAGAAACCGCTCGCGCGTCATTGGTAGGGCGGGCAGTCCCTTGCCCGCCGTTTCCGCCCCGTCAGAACAGATTGCTGACTTCTGAGTCAAGGAGGAATGGAATGACACCAACAAAAATGATGCCATCCTCATTCTGAGTCAAACGCTCATTGCCCCCCGTAATCACGATTCGTTTGAAGAACCCTTCCGCTTTCTTGAACGGACGCAACTCAATTTGTCGTTTTTCGGGGTCGTCAACATTCAAAGCAGACTGTATATAAACGCGGCGTGCACCACTATTCACAACAAAGTCAATCTCGCACTCCTTACGGACACTTTTGCCTTGCGCATCCTTCTCAACGGTCCGAACCACCCCTACATCAACATTATAGCCACGCCGCAAAAGCTCGCAATAGATGACATTTTCCATTAGATGTGTGCGCTCAATCTGCCGAAAGTTTAGTCTCGCATTGCGTAGACCCGTATCCACACAATAATATTTAGCAAGTCCTTCTAAGTACTTGCGCCCCTTCAAATCATAACGGACGGCTCTCTCAAATAAGAAAGAGCGGCAAAAGAGTTCCTGATAACGGAGCACCGTCTGAGGTGTGACTTTCAGCGCGGCAGTAGTGCCAAGAGTATCCGCAATGCGCTTGGCATTCACAAGTCCGCCAATAGAACTCGCGAGCACATCACAAACAGAACCAAGCGCAAGCGCATCCTTTAGTGAATACCGCTCTACAATATCCGCGAAGTAAACACGCTCAAAAAGGCTCTTCAAATAGGCTTCACGAGAGGGCTGGTCGGGAGAAAGCACAGCTAGCGGCATGCCGCCCCAAATGAGGTAATCTTCCCACGCGTCCGCCTTTTCCTTGCCCCCTATGGCATAATATTCGGCAAATGAAAGCGGCCACATGCGAATAACAGTGCCGCGATCACGGAAGTTTGTCGCAATATCATCCGAAAGCATTTCCGAATTGGAACCTGTCACATAAATGTCCGCCTTCTTCATTAGGGTGTTCAGGACATCATAAAAGGTCAATTTGTCGCCTTCTAGCGGCTTACATTCCTGAATCTCATCAATAAGCACATAGGTGGAGTTCCCGTCGGAAGGCAACCGTTCTTTGACATACGCGGATAGAGCACGCGGATTTCGTAGCGCTTCATAGTCATCTTCATCAAGACGAATCTCAATAATATGAGCATCATCTACCCCCTGCTCGCGCAGGTAGTCCCTGAAAATATTGAAAAGAAAGTAGCTTTTGCCACAACGACGGATGCCTGTGATGATTTTCACAAGCCCATTGTGCATAAACTTCTTTACTTCTTCAATATAGCTATTACGCTCAATTCTCATACTAGAAAATTATGTAGAATTCTACATTTCTCCGCTTTTGTTGCTTATATTATAACATATCGTTCCCATAAAGGCAACACTATGTCTCAGTTGATAGAGAGCGGAGTCCCTTCCGTCCCGCCGTTTTCCCTCCGCTATCGGTAGGGGGCGGAGTCCCTTCCGCCCCGCTTGCCCTCCCTGCCGCTTCTCACTTGGTCACTCTTGCTGGGATTAGCGACTTGTCTCGCAATAGCCCCTTAAGCTCATTCCACCCTATCACAATCTCCATCGGACATCTACCGCCAATTAAAACCTCCCCAGAATCAAAGCACCACCCAATCCCTTGTTCATTAACATAGAAGTTCTCAAAGGTGTGCGGCCAGTTCTTGGCATACCTCTCGGGAAGGACAATTTCCATTTCGTCTGCATATGATTCCTTGAACTCTTCGTAAACCGCCTTGCGCATCAACTTCTTGAGTGCCGCTTTATGCTTATCTATGTCAATGAAGTCCGTAATCTTCATTGCTCGCATATCCTTCCAACTCCACACCGAAGCGGACACATCACCCCAGTCCCAACTCCCATACTGAACAGCATAAGAGAAATATTGTTCGCCACAATATTTACTCTCTCCGCTTATCTGAAGACGACAGATCTTCTCTTGAGCGTCTGGATTCTTCCAAAACCAATTTCGTACAGCTTCCACCGATGTGTCAACGGTCGCATAGGGTCCTGCACACTTAGTCACGACCCCACTAACAAAATGGAGCGATTCTGCCCCTTTAATAACAGCCCCACCAACAAAGTCCAGCAATGCCCGATACTTCACATCGGACATCGAACCCTGCTCTGGCTTATCCAGCCCAATCTCGAAAGAAAGATACGACTCGTCTTCATTCTCAAATAAACTCATCCTGCTAAATGGGACATTCCACCAATTCTCGCCATCTTCCTGTTGCACAATCTCATCCTGTTCTTTTTCTGGCATTGTCTTATCACATCCGACAAAAGCCATCGCCCCGACCATTACTAGACCAAACAAATACGATGCGAATTGGGTCTTATGAATTGTCATATTATTCTCCTTTGCTTTTTCTTTGTCTCTTAGCGTTAGCCCCTCGCTTTGACAATCCAATAGTTTTCATTCCCCAAAACACCTTCTTGCTCTCTTCCGCCCATTGAAAGAATGCATCCAGCGAACACCCAACGAAGTCTTCCAGTATCTTTCTCTCGCGCTCTAGTTTCTTCAACTTCTTAAAATGCTGAGCATTAGGTTTTTGTATTACCAGCGCGGAACTGTCCGTAATCACAGACTCGCCTAGTTCATAGACATCATTCATTATGTAAGCAAAGACCTCATCAACAATGTGCTCGCCCGCTAGCTCTCCTGTAGGACCCAGCGCGGCACTTTGAGACTTTGCCTTTCTCGCCAATAATACGCGTCCACACTTAAGACGCATAAGAGCGGACGTCTTCTGCGCACACGAGAAAGCACCACTTTCAATGCGCTTAATGGACTCTCCAACGCAACGCCTTGTTTCTCCATATTCCTTAGCATTCCCCTTGGCAAGAATATCATAATATCCTTTTGCCTCACGCATAAGCGTCAACACCTCGTTGAGAATCTCGCTGGAGGTCTCGTCGTCCTTCCTTGAAAGCCAAATCCTGAACTTACACCAAGCAAGTGTCATTAGGGTGTCCGCCAAGTTATGGCGCGCATAATCCGACCAGCGTTCCCTTTCAGGAGTCATACTCAACAATTCTTCTATCGTATCGGACGGTGGTGGTTCTTTCGCCCGAGCTTCATCCTCCTTGATTTTCTTCGCAAGATCTTCGCGGCATAACCCAACATACTCCTCATAATACCCAAGTGCTTCATCGTCTTCTCCACACTGAGAAAACAAAGCTCCTATTTTTGCAAGCAAATTAGCGATATCGTCAGATGTCCCCACCTCACGACTACCCCTATAAATGGACAATAACGCCTTATACTCGACTATCGCACCTTTAATATTCCCCATATTCTGATGCGCTAAGGCAAGAATGCGAAGCACCCCAGCAAATCCTTGCCCTCTGTATTCGCCATCTTTCAATCTCTTTAGCGCTGCAACCAAATCTCCAGGCATCTCATTATTCATATCTATTTTCCTTTCAAAATTAGCTTCATATGATTCGAATGTTCATAATATCGTGGGACCGCCACGACTGTATGTTTAAGGCATCCCTTTAGTTATGAGATTCTCTCAAAATATAAATCTGGTCGTTGTATTTGACTAAAGCAGATGCTTGATTAAACACATCCATTAATTCTTCAGCAACCTTAAATAAGGGGTCTTTTGTAATGCCACCACAATTTATTTCAATTAAATTTTCATTATATGTCTTAC
>CAVCJC010000037.1:0-17552 GCA_963602475.1 Lachnospira hominis (ex Liu et al. 2021) | reverse complement strand
GATGCGAAATATTATACCATTTCCGTTTCCAAGGCTCAATAAATAATCCCCCCTTTGGGGCGATTTTATGGTATAATGTTGAGGTAAAGTTCTATGAGATACGCTTTGAAAGATTATTCGGCGACACTCGCCGCGACCTTGCCCTACCTTTGCTGGATGGTGCTTCTGTTGGCACTACCCGCAACGCCCGAGATGTATGCTCTGCGCACCCTTTGTGCCGCGCTCTTGCTCATCCCTGCCGCGCACGGACTTTGCAAGCGTGGGGCACGAAATTGGGGCACCACCCTATTTTGGGGCACGCTGACGGGGCTTATCGTCTTCATCCTTTGGGTCGCCCCTGAATCATACGGATGGTATCAGCGGCTTTTCATTCTGGGCGGAGCTCCTGCCGCCGATACGCCACCCCTTTATGCGCCCTCGGAATGTGGGTGGGCGCTTACGCTCGCGCGGCTGATTGGGAGTGCCTTCATTATTGCGCCTGCCGAGGAACTGTTCTTTCGCGGTTTTCTCTATCGGCGCCTCCAAGCCAAGGACTGGCAGAGCGTCCCTCCCGCGCAATTTGACGCGAGTGCCTTTTGGTGGACGGTCGGACTCTTCGCGCTTGAGCACAATCGCTGGCTCGTCGGGGCAATCGCGGGGGCTCTTTACGGACTCGTAGCCTTGCGCAAGGGACTTGGCGCGGCAATTTTAGCGCATATCGTGACCAATCTTGTACTCGCGCTGTATGTAATCCGTTTCGAACAATGGGCATTCTGGTAATTATAAGGAGGCGAAAGTAATGACATCATCCGTTTATATTGCGAAGACCGTTTACGGAGGCGATGGGCTGGGGCGACTCGGTGATGGACGCGTCATTTTTGTCCCTGGTGCCTTCGCGGGCGAACAGGTTAAGGCTGAGATTATTGAAGAGAAGAAGAACTTTGTAAAGGGACGCCTCGTGGAAGTCGTCACGGCGAGCCCCGAACGCCAAACACCTCCGTCTCTCGTTGTGCCGGGCATGGTCTACGCGGCACTTACCGAGCGCGGCGAACAGGAAGCGAAAGAATCGCAATTGCGCGACTTCTTTGAGCGTGCACGCCTCGCGACGGCGAACTTCCTCCCCACAGTTGCTCCCACGCGCTTTCTTAACTACCGCAATAAGGTCGTCTACCATTTCGCGCGGCAAAATGGCAAGTGGGTGCTCGGTTATCGTGAAGAGCCGAGCCACACCGTGCGCGATATAACTGAAGACCCCCTCGCACGCCCTGAGATAAATGCACAATCACCCGAAATTCGTTCGCGTGCCTTCGCCCTTCTCACCCAGGGCGCGGCAAATGTGCGCCGCACCGTTGAACGTGAGGCTAATCTCACAATTCGTTGGTCGGAAGTCTCAGGCGTCCGTTGGTGGATTGGCTCCGCTCCGCGTGAGGCAACACTCAAAGAGCGCACCCTCAAGCACATCTTCGAAGTGCCCGCAGGCGGCTTTTACCAAGTCAATCCCGAAGTCGGCGAACAACTCGTAAGCGCGGTCACACAAGAATACCAAGCGCGAGCCGCCGTCGCCCCCGAAGTCATTGATCTTTACTGCGGCGTGGGTGTTTTCGGACTCTCCTGCCATCCGCCTAAGCTCATCGGCATCGAAAGCGGACGCGAGGCCGTCGCTTTCGCCAAGAGAAATGCCGCGCTGCAACGCCAAGAGAACGCGGAGTTCATTGTCGGACAAATTGAGCACCTCAAATCGCGCCTTCCCAAGGCTGATGCCGCGACCATCATCCTTGATCCGCCGCGCGGAGGACTTGCCCACGGGGTCGCGGATGCCCTTCTGCGGCTGAAAGCCCCTTATATCTTCTATGTCTCGTGCGACCCCGCGACACTTATGCGCGATCTTAAGCGGCTCACGCTCGGATACGATGTGGAAAGTGTCCGTTGGTTCAATATGTTCCCACGGACCGCACGGTTTGAGTCCTTCGTCATCCTCAAACGCCGCGCTTGGGCTTAAAATACGACTTGTTTTGTTGGGTCGAGGGTGACTTTGACCCGCTCTCCCGCACGATACGCGGCAAAGCCGTCCTCACGGACGATTAGCGGTTGATTTTGGCACTCGAGGAGAATATGTACGAGAGTCTCTGAGCCCAGCGGCTCACAAAAATCAATGCGTCCGTATAAGCCCTTAGTGGGAGCGGTTTCATCGACTCGCTCAAGGCGAATATGCTCAGGGCGAATGCCAATGGTATGCGCCGCGTCAACTACGCCAGGCGGAAGCAAGTTCATCGGCGGCGTGCCAATAAAGCCCGCGACAAAAGTATTGGCGGGGCGCTCATAAATCTCAAGGGGTGGCGCGACTTGCTGAAGGCGACCTTGGTTCATCACCACAATACGCTCACCCATCGTCATCGCTTCCGTTTGATCGTGAGTCACATAAATCATTGTCGCCTTAAGGCGGTGGTGCAAACGGATAATTTCCGCCCGCATTTCAACACGCATTTTCGCGTCAAGATTCGAGAGCGGCTCATCAAACAAGAATACGGCGGGTTCACGCACAATGGCGCGTCCGAGCGCGACACGCTGACGCTGTCCCCCCGAAAGTGCCTTGGGGAGACGCTTGAGGTAAGGCGCAAGCCCCAAGGCCTCGGCGACGGACTCAATACGCCGCTTAATTTCCGCCTTAGGGACATGGCGCAATTTAAGGGCGAACGCCATATTTTGCGCGACAGTCATATGCGGATAAAGCGCGTAGTTTTGAAACACCATCGCAATATCGCGGTCTTTGGGCGCGGCATAAGTGACATCGCGGCTACCGATGAAAATCTTGCCTTGGGTCGGGAGTTCTAGCCCCGCGACCATACGCAAAGTTGTCGACTTACCGCAACCCGAGGGTCCCACCAAAACGAGAAATTCGCCATCCCGCACTGTGAGCGAGAAGTCATCCACGGCGGGCGCGTCGCCCTTCGCGTAGACTTTTGAGATATTCTTAAAGATAACCTCAGACATCGCGGCGTCCTTGAATGGCGCGTTTTAGGGTCAATGGATCCGAATAAGCGATGCCCGAATCGGCGGGGAGTCCAAACGCGAGACGCGTCACTTTTAGGGGATATTGCCGCAAAAGTTCCGCGATATACCCCGCTGTCGCGTCGCCATCCATATCCGTGGAAAGCGCGAGAAAGACTTCCGTAAAATGCTCTTTCTCAATGCGTTCCAAGAGGGAGGCAAAGCGCAACTTATCGGGCGATTGCCGCCGTGCAGGATTAAGCTTGCCGCCGAGCGTGTGGTAGCGACCGTGAAAAACCCCCGCCGCCTCAAGAGAGACGATGTCCGAGGGTTCCTCAACGACGCACAGTATGCCATTCTCGCGCGAGGGGTCCGTACAAAGGGCACACGGATCTTCCGTGCGCGTCGTAAACGCCCCACAGCGCGAACAGCAACAGACCGAATCACAGGCGATTTTGAGGCTCTCAAGAAGTGGGTCCGCGAGACGAACCCTTTCCCGCACGAGTGCAAGTGCCGCGCGGGCGGCACTGCGCCTGCCGAACCCCGGCAACTTCGCGAGGCACTTCTCGAGATCCTCAATCGGACGTAACATCTTCTTATTTACCGAAGAGTTTCGTTTCCGCCTGCATCATCTTCGTCATTTCGGCTTGTGTCGCGTCCCTCACCTTCTTGAGGGCACCGTTGACGACATTGAAAAGCATCGTCTCGAAGCGTGCGGGCTTGCCCGCCTTCACTTCGTCATAGGCCTCTGGGGCAATCACGATACTCGTAATCGTCATATCGCCACGCGCCGTGACGGTGATTCCGCCATTTGAATATTCAGCCGTAATCTTCTGAATTTCGTTCTGGATGCGCTTCGCTTCCGAACGCATCTTCATGGCATCTTTAAGTTGTCCAAGCATTCCCATTTTAGGATTCCTTTTTAATGTTTAGAGTTTAGTTAAAAAAGTAGTTTAGAGTTCGATTTTGTGTCCCGCAAGGTCCTCAAACGCCTTGAGGTAGATTTCACGCGTACGCGAAATGACTTCTTCGGGCAATTCAGGTCCTGGCGGCTGGTGATTGAAGTGGATGGAGTCCAGCCAATCGCGCACATACTGCTTATCGAGCGAGGGCGGATTCGACCCCACCGCATAGCTCGCCTGCGGCCAAAAGCGAGAGGAGTCAGGCGTAAGAACTTCATCCGCCAAAATCAGCGAACCGTCCGCCGCCTTGCCAAACTCGAACTTTGTATCCGCAATAATAATGCCGCGTGCGCGGGCATAGTCCGCCGCCTTGGTGTAGAGGCTGATTGTCGCCTCACGCAAAGCTTGGGCGGTCTCGAGTCCCACGAGTTTCGCGGTTTCCTCAAAGTTAATCGCCTCATCGTGCGTGCCAATTTCGCCCTTGGTAGTGGGCGTAAAGAGCACTTCATCGAGTTTGGAGGCGTTTTGGTAGCCCTCGCGCAACTTCTCACCATTCACCGTGCCCTTGGCGGAATATTCTTTCCAGCCCGAACCCGTCAAATAGCCGCGCGCGATGCACTCAACGGGCACCATATCGACTTTCTTGACGAGCATGGAGCGTCCGCGCAAATCTTCCGCATACGGCTTCAAAACCTCGGGATATTCCGCGACATTCGCCGTAATGAGGTGATTTTGCATGCCAAAGAACTCCAGCCAAAAGAGCGAGAGTTGATTCAGCACCTTGCCCTTGTCGGGTACGCCGCAAGGCAAGATAACATCAAAAGCACTAATGCGGTCCGTCACCACCATAAGGAGCTTGTCGCCGAGGTCAAAGACATCGCGAACTTTGCCACTCTTTTTGGGGAGGGACGGAATCTCGCAATCGAGCAATGCGTGATTTTTGTCGTATTTCATAGATTTACCTTTCTAAAGGTTTGATGAGGGAAGCCGAAAAAGCCTGCAGGGCACGCGCGGGTAAAACGAAGACGGCATCCGCCGCGCCAATTGTCGCGTATGCGCCCCCTTCCACCGCGTCGCCAATGAGGATGTTACGCCGCACCGCCCCCGCTTGAGTGGAGTCAATGCTGAGTGTCAGGCGCGGGTTCTCGAGTCCGTAAAGCCGCAAGTCCGCTGGGGCGACCTTAAGCTTTACAATGCGCTGCGCCTTAAGGGATTGAACCTGCGCCAAAATTGCCGCGACCGCCGGGATATCGACTTGGGTTGCCTCACCTGCGAGAGGCGGCTCAACAAGCCATTCGCGGCGCTCCGAATTGTACACAACCGCGAGCGGCTTCGTCTCCCCCGCTTTCGTTAGCACGAGGCGCGAGATTTCCGACGCGGGGACAGCGAGCATTTCGCGACTGCGCAAGTTTTCAAGCGCGACATTCGCGAGAACCCGCTCACGCGGCACTTTTGTGAGCGGCGACCGACCCTTCTGAGTCCCAACTGCCGCGCTAAGAGGCGCCTCATTCGTGCTTCCCGAGAGAGGAACTTTGAGCGCCAGAAGATTATCAAGTAAAGTCTCAACCGTCTCCTTCTCCGCAGGGGCAACTACTGGCGCGGACATTGTCCATTCGCCCGAGGGAGTCTTCGCCAAAGAGTAGCCCACGCCCGCATCTTCCAAATGAAGGGAAGTAACGGCTTCCGTCGCATAGGGGAATAGCCGCGCATCCGTAAAGTTGGCAGGGTCGGCTAACTTCAGGAGGTCGGCGGGTACACGGACAATTGCGGACGCATTCTGCACGAGCGCATATACGAGATTAGACGCGGCACTTGAGCCAAAAGAGATTTGGTCGTCCGTACCATTAGAACTCTTGAGCGTTACCGTAACGGCACTCTCGGCATCGAGTCCGTACCCCGCGAGTAGTGAAGAAGTCGCGATAGACGATTCATTAGAAGAGCCCATCGGCCACACAAAAGACTCCGTTTGGGCAGTTGCGAGCGCCTTTAGGAATTGTTCCACTCGCGAATTCGAGACGCGTCCCTCGGTTGGCGCATTCGCTCCCGCTTGGGACCACACGCCTTCCTTACGAACATAGCGCGAAAACGCACGCTGTCCCTCACGGATGTCAAAGGACTGAACGCGCTCTACGATGTCCTCAGGGAACAAAGTCTTCTTGCGATAATCGGCGAGGGGACGCGCCACATACTGCCAAACGCGGCTATCCACGACATAAATGGCATCCTCCCCTTCTACCGCGACATAAATGCCGCGCTTGGAAGGTGTAAGCGCTCCGAATTGGTACGCGGTTTCTGTGCCCGCCGCATTCTCAAGCTTCACACTCGCACGCGGTTGGGCAAGCCCAAAGTCAATGCGCGACTTGCCAAGGCGCAAAAGCTCGTGTTCATCGAATGTCGCCTGAACAAAGGAATTTAAAAACGCGTCAAGTAAAGAGTCCACCTGCGCACGCTCGACGGAAGCGAGGAAGGGACTTGTCATCTCCCACTGGGTGCGCTTTATAAAGGCGAGCGGCTTCGGAGTCTCGGGTGTCTCAATGGAAAGCGCGGCAATTTCGTTAGGGGCTGTCGTAAGCAAAGCGGTACGCGTAATGAGCGCGTGCGCGGGTCTACCCCGCCATGAGAGATAGACATGTGAAGCCGCGAATAGGATAATCGCGCTGATGAGCCAAAGATAGGTGCGGCGATTATTCATTGCCGATTCCTCCTCGCCGCCGTCATAAAGATGAACACTAACGCTAAGAGAGTCGGTGCCGCGAGAGCCGAAAGGAGCACAAAACGGACTCTTCCCGCGCGGTCTAAGCCAATTATGAGCTGATTCGCTTCCACACTCGACTCCGCGAGCGCATCCACTCCCGCGAGATAGGCGACACAATTCAAGAAGAAGTCGCGATTAGCCGAGACGGAGTTCTCAAGGCGCACATTCTGGACGAAGCCCACATCGCCCACGACAATAATGCGAGCTGGACGCGCCACGACATCCTCGCGCGAAGTGCCGCCAAACTCCGCGAGTGCCGCGCGGCAGACTCCCGAAGCGCGGCAAAGTTCCGTATACGAACTCGCGCCTACGCCCCCGAGTTGCACTGTGCGTGTAGACGGCACAAGCGCGATGGGGAAGTCGAAAATGAGCTTCTCATTCTTGAGCGGCGCGACAATGGGATGTTCGGCGAAGTCGGTCACAAGGGTATCCGTCCCCGTCAGCGTCGCGGCACTTACTTGCGGCGCGGGTTTCGGCGTAATCCCCCAGATGGGCAAGAACCCCGTAATGCCGCCTTGAACGGACGACAAGAGTACGAGTAGCCGCCCACCCTGGCGCAGATACGCCTCGAGGCGACTTTGCTCAAGCCGCGAGAACTCCGTGCGTGCTCCCGCGACAATAATGAGGGCGCAGTCCGTGGGGAGCGGTTTATTTTCCGAAAGCTCCAAAGGCTGATTGCGATAGCCCGCCATTACAATGGAGCGCGCAATATCGCTGAGCCCCCACTTGCCATAATCGGTGAGGGAAATCTCGCCGTGCCCCGTCGTCCAATAAACCGTGCGCTGTTGTGGTGGGAGCGTAATGCGTTGCAAGGCGGATGCAAACACCTGCTCGCCAAAGCCGCGTTCAAGCGGCACGACAATGCGCTTTGGCCCCTGCTCAAGCACGAGGGAGTTCTCGGGCACGCCCGAGCCGATGAGGCGCCCCGCCGCCGCTGGATCCGTAAGTGGATCGATGTAGCGTGGCACTATATGCGCACCGCCAAGCGCGGCAGTTTCGCGCGCGAAGGCACGGACAAAGCGAGCAGAACTCCTAAAGTCGGGGTCGCGGCGCGAAGTGAAGAGAATGGCACGAAGTTCGCCTTGCGATTCGGACATAATATGCCGCGTGCGAGCCGAGAACTTCTCTTGTGTATTTACGAAGGCGGGCAGTTCAAAGAAGGTATTAAACCGCAGGGTAAGCGTCCACGCCAAAGCGACGGCGAGAAGCGTGAGAATCGAAATGCCGCGAATGGAACTGCGCGCGGACTTATTGCCGACACCCACCAAACGCCGCGAATAGATGATGTTCGTACAAATAAAGAGTGCCGCGAAAGTTCCGAGCACATAAAATGCCAGTGCCGCGATGGAAATATGCCCCGTCGCCAAATCGACAATATGCGCATCAAGCGGCATAGCCCCCAAACGCGCCGCCCCGCTGGGCATCCACGCGAGTGCCGCGAGCCATCCACCACGCGGAATGAGCACAATCAAGACGAGAGCGACAATGGCGGCAACTGCCGCGCTACGCGTCAGCGAACTTAGGGCGACAATAAGCGCGCTCCAGAGCATAGCCTGTAGGGCGAGGGCGAGGAAGCCCGTCGCAAAGCCCACGAGCGGATAATTCAGAAGAAGCTCGGGATTAAAGAAATAAAGCGCAAGAGCCGTTAATATCAAAGAGAATACTAAATCGCGCAAGGTGAGAAGCCACACGCCTAAGAACTTGCCCAAGACAAACTCACGCTCTTTGACGGCGACAGAAAGTAGTTCCTCAAGCCGCCCTGCACGGAACTCGTCGCTCCATGTATTCATGCCAAGAAACACGGTCAAAAATGGCAAAAGGGGCGCGACGGAAATGCTCCACACGAGACCCGGTGTTTGGTGGAGGCCTTCCGAAGAAAAGAGATTATACGCGAAAAGTGCCGCCGCCACAGCCAAAAAGCAGGGGGTCACCAGCGCATTCGTGAAAGCGACGCGGGCGCGACCTATAATGCGCGAAAATGTTAGGCGTACAGGACTCATTTGACCTCGCCTTTCATTAAGGAAATTACCCGCGCCTCAAGAAGCGGCTTTTCCGTCCCCGCGACCGGTAACGCCCCCGCAATTACGCCATCGCGCAAAACGAGTACCCGCGTCACCCAGCGAAGCATATCCGTAAGCTCGTGCCCCGAGACAATGACGCACGAAAATGCCGTCGCGGCAGTTATAATTTGCCCCATCGTCTCACGCATCGCCGCGTCCAACCCCGCGCACAAATCATCGAGCAGTAAGACGCGCGGACGCAACAAGAGGGCGTCCGCCAAAGCGACGCGCTTCTTTTGTCCAAATGAAAGCTTCCCAATAGACACATCCTGAAACTCCGTCACGCGGCAGAGCTCGCACGCCTCAGACATCCGTCGCCGAATGCGCTTCTCGGGCTCGCCCTTGAGCCGCGCACGGTATTTGAGATAGGCTTTCGGACTCATTTCTTCGTAAAGCGCGGGAATCTCTTGCATATAGCCAATTAAGGCACGATAAGCGAGCGGATTGCGTGCCGCGTCGCGTCCCTCGAGCAGGACTTGCCCGACCGTGGGCATAAATACGGTCGAGAGAATCTTGAGGAGCGTCGATTTGCCTACGCCATTCGTGCCCACAAGCCCGATTACTTCGCCTGGCGAGACGACAAACGAGACATCTCTCAAGAGAGGATGCCGCGCATAAGCGAAAGATAATTTACGAACTTCAAGCATTGCACACTATATTATACCAAAATTTCGCCCAATTTGACGCTATGAGATGCTTTTAATAGAACTGTATCGCCTGGCGCAAATAAGCACGGCGCGGCGGCTTTGAGCGCGGCGACGGACTCAAAAGCATTCTCTTGCGTGCACTTCCCGAACATCTCGCCCACCACAAAAACGGCGTCTAGCCCGAGGGACTTCGCGAATGCGAGCACTTCCGCATGATAGCGCGGCGAATCTTCGCCTAGCTCAAACATATCCCCGAGAACCGCGAAGGCGCGTCCGTCTTTCGGCAATTCAGCGAGTGCCCTAAGCGCGGCTTTCATTGAGTCGGGGTTGGCGTTGTAAGTGTCGTCAATAAAGTGAATGCCCCCCTTCTCGACCTTGCGCCACCGCGCACCCGGTAGCCGCAGGGACGAAAGTGCCGCGCACGCCTGCGGCTCGGTGAGTCCAAAGGAAGCGGCGACAGCAAAGGCAAGTGCCGCGTTCGAAAGGTTGTGTAGCCCCGGCAAGACTTGGGCAACGGATTTCGCGAGTCCGCTAGGCGCAGGGTCGACTTCCCGCAACTTGCCCGCCGCCTTCTCGCGCAAAATCTCCAGTTGCGCACAATTCGAGCACGCCACACAAAAGTCTTTCGCCCACGTGAACAGCGTGCCTTTTTCTTGGGCAATACCCGCTTGCGAGCCGAGATATTCGAGGTGCGCCGTGCCGATGTTCGTAATGACTCCGATATCGGGGCTCGCTACGCGGCAGAGATTCTCGATTTCACCTGGATGATTCGTGCCCATCTCAAGAACAAGGAAGTCCGCGTCGTCAGGACAGTTCAAAATCGTAACGGGCAAGCCAATGTGGTTATTGAAGTTGCCTTCCGTCGCGTGCACCTTACCGAGCGGCGCGAGAAAAGTGCGCAAGAGTTCCTTCGTCGTCGTCTTGCCCGCCGAACCCGTGACCGCGATGACTTTCGCCTTCAGCCGTGCACGCTTTTCTTGCGCGGCACGATTGAGTTCCTCATAGCCATCAATAATCCCAACTGCACCCGCCTCGAGCGCTTTCGGAATATAGGCGTGACCATCTTGGCACTCCCCTTTTAAGGCAATGAAGAGCATCCCCGGCTTCACCAGCCGTGAATCGAAAGTCGCGCCTATGAAGTTCGAAGGTAACATTCTCTTAGTGGAGCGTGTAAGTCGCCTCTACCTTTTCCGTCGCCTGCGCGGCAAAAAACGCGGCAATGGCCGTATCGTAGTCCGCCGTATGCGCAAACGCCTTCTTCATAAGCCGCAGGCGCGTCGCAAAGCTAATCGCGCCCTTCTGTGCCGCGAGTTCCGCCGCGATCGCCTCATAGTCGCTCGGGTCTGTCACCGAGGCGACACGCAAATAGTTCTTCGCCGAAGCACGGACCATGCACGGACCGCCAATGTCGATGTTCGTGCGTGCCATTTCAGCCGTGACATCGCTCTTGGCGACTGTTTCTTTAAATGGATACAAGTTCACGACCACCATATCCAATGCTTCCGCCGAGAGACGCTTCAAGTCCGCCTGATGTGCCGCGTTGTATTTTTCTGAAAGGATGCCGAGGTAAATCTTGAAGTCGAGCGTCTTGACGAGTCCGCCCTGCATTTCAGGTTGCCCCGTGTAGTCCGAAACGGACACAAGCGTATCATTCGCCGCGCCACCGAGGATCTCTTTTATCTTCGTGTAAGTTCCGCCCGTCGAATAAATCTTCACGCCCGGGCACGCCTTAACCAGCGCGGGCACAAAAGTCTCAAGTCCTCGCTTATCGCTGACACTCATCAAGACGTGCTTGATGGGGACGAGATTATCCGTTTCTTTTACAATATTGAGTGACATCAGAAGGTTCCTTTCATTAAAGTGTTATTCATAGCGTAGGCAGTCAATCGGATTCAACTTGGACGCTCTCCACGCAGGATAAAAGCCGAAGAACATGCCCACAAAAGAGGAGAAGATAAATGCCGCGATAGTGGGCCCCGCTTCGATAAGGATGGGCCAGTTCTTCCAAACCCCAATCCCTTGGGCACCCGCAATACCGACGGCGACACCAAACGCACCGCCCACCGTGGACAAAACAACCGCCTCCAACAAGAATTGCGAGAGGATGTTCGCGGGAGTCGCGCCTATCGCCATACGAAGACCAATCTCACGGATTCGTTCCGTCACCGAAACGAGCATAATATTCATAATGCCAATACCACCCACCAGAAGCGAAATTGCCGCGACCGCCGTCAAAAGCACCGTCATTAGCCCAGTGACGGAACCAATCGTATTCATAATTTCCGTCGTATCACGCGTCTCAAAGTCGTCATCCTGATAATCGGCGAGATTGTGCCGTTGGCGCAAAAGCGCGGAAATCTCGCGCTTAGCCTCCTCAAGGTCGTCCATCGAGCGAAGCGAAATGCTCATCATATTTATGGTACGGAACTTTGACCGCTTCAGATAACGCTGGACGCTCGTGTAGGGAGCCATAATGACATCGTCCTGGTCTTGTCCCCAGTTATTGGCACCTTTCGAACCAAGAACACCAATAACCTTGAAGGTCATATTGTTGAGCCGCAGGGTCTTACCAATGGGGTCATCATCCTCGAACAAGTTCGCGACTACCGTCGTCCCGACAACGCAAACGCGGGCACAGCGCTGTTCATCTTCCTCAGAGAAGAAGCGTCCCTCCGAAACGGTCCAGTTGCTAATGAGCGTAATATCCGTCGAGCACCCTTGGACATTGCCCGACCAGTTCTTGGCACCATACATCATCTGCACCGTCGAGCGCACACTGGGGCTCACGCCCTGCACGAGATGGGAAAGCTCTTTCTTAATCGCCTCAGCATCCCCCGCCGTCATCGTCTCGCCTTGCCCCATACCCGACGAAACCGCGCCGCGATTGCGCCGCTCTGGGAAGACCATCACGAGATTATTGCCGATGGATGAAATCTCCTTGACCATCATAGCTTGCGCACCCTGCCCAATCGCCATAACCGCGATAACTGCCGCGATACCGACAATAATACCAAGGCACGTCAAAAGCGAGCGCGTCTTATTGCGCAAAATGGCGCGGCAGGCGACTTTGAATATCATCCCAAAGTTCACGCGAGCGCCTCCTTCACAAAACGCGCCACTTCGTCCACATTCTTGCGTCCGCCCTCGCCGTGGTCATCGCGCATAACCCTGCCATCACGCATAACGATATGGCGCTTGGCATACGCGGCAATATCGTCTTCGTGAGTCACCATAACGATGGTAATGCCTTCTTCCGAAAGCTTCGTGAAGAGATTCATAATCTCAACGGAACTCTTCGTATCGAGGTTGCCCGTCGGTTCATCCGCGAAGAGTACGGGCGGATTATTCATCAGCGCACGGGCAATAGCGACGCGCTGTTGCTGTCCGCCCGAGAGTTGCGCGGGGGTATGTGTACCGCGTCCGCCAAGCCCGACGCGCGTGAGCAAATTGAGAGCCCGCGCCCGCCGCTGGGAATGATTAAGCCGATTGAGATAGAAGTCGGGTAGCTCCACATTTTCTATCGCGCTCGTACGCGGCAAAAGATTGAAGTTCTGAAAGACAAAGCCGAGCTTCTGATTGCGAATACGCGCGAGTTCCGCCCGCGACCGTGAGGCGACTTCGATGCCGTCCAAACGATACGAACCCTTCGTGGGCGTATCCAAACAGCCAAGAATGTTCAAAAGCGTAGACTTGCCCGAGCCCGAGGCACCCATAATCGCGACAAATTCACCCGTCTCAATACTAAGCGAGACACCATCTAGCGCGTGCACGGGCTCTTCCCCGAGCGCATAGATTTTGTACATATCGCGTATATCAATTAAGGCGGACATCTTTTCGCGTTTATTGCTTCTTAGGCTCGGGGGCAGTCCCCTTGTTCTTATTGTGCTTGGGCATCTTGGGCATAAAGGGATTATCCGCCTCATTTTCTTCGACGGCAGCCGTCGTCTGATAGCCAATCACCACTTGGCGCCCTTCCAATTCCTCGCCATTCGTGGCGGTGACTTCCGTAAACGAAGTATCGGCAACGCCGCGCTTTACGGCGACAGGACGAAGCGTGCCATCTTCCGCCGCGAACCACAGTTTCGGACCCTGCGGCACGGAATCCTCGGGCAACTTCGCCAAATCCTCGTCTTTGGGACGAAATCTAAATGCCGCGCTCGTAATGGCAATTACATTTTCCGCCCGCCCCGTTTCAATCGAAAGTGTCGCGGTCATACCTGGGAAGAGCATTTCATCAGGATTTTCCGCTTCCACAATGACTGGGAAGGTAACGACATTATTTTCCGTCGTCGCGGCGCGGCGAATCTGACGGACCTTCCCCTTAAAACGCCGCCGATAAGCGTCCGCCGTAAAGGAAACGGGCTGACCAACTTTGATTTGCCCAATATCAGCCTCGGGCACCGTCGCCTCAATCCAGATGGTCTTCAAATCTTCCGCAATTGTCAAAACAGGCACGGCGTTATAGGAAGAAACGACCGTCTCGCCCTCCTCCACCTTGCGATCAATGACAATACCATCTACTGGCGAGACAATCGTGCAGTAATCGAGATTCGCCTTCGCCTGGCTCACATCCGCCTCGCACTGCTTTACGCTCGCCTTGGCACTCGCAAGACTCGCCCGCGCCGCGTCCCGCGCCTCAAGTGCCGCGTCCAAGTCGGCTTGCGAAGCCATATCTCGCGCGGCAAGTTGGGCTTTGCGCGCGTAAGTCTTTTCCGCGTAGGTGAGCTCCGCCTCACAGCGCGCGACCGAAGCCTTATTCATCTCAAGTTTAGCCACCGAGGCCTTATATGTCGCGTCATAAACGAGCGGGTCGATGAGAGCGACGACTTGTCCATTCGTCACTTCCGAATTATAGTCCACAAAAAGCTTGATGAGCTTACCATTCACCTGCGCACCCACGGGAATGCCCGAGGACGAATTGCGCGGCGTGACCGTGCCCGTCGCCTCAACCGTGCTCACAATGTCCGTCCGCGCCAAAGGTGCCGTACGATAAAGAGCGCCCGTCTTGGGCTTGCTCTCAAACTTCGAACATCCCGCCGCCAAAGAGAGCGCCAAACACACGAAAATGCCTATTTTTCTCATTTAATATCCTCCTCATAAACATAGCCGAGGGCATAGCGCGGCTTGAGTCCCGCCAATGCAAATAACTTAGCCTCCGCAATTTGTCCGCGATAAAATGCCGTCACCCGATTGCCGAGCGAGGTCGTATAGTCATTGACTGCCGTATTGTAGTCGACCGTATCAAGTTCGCCAATACGGAACTGCTCATTGGCCATATCGAGATTCTCCCGCGCTTGCATGACGGAAGCCTTTGCCGTCTCAAACGAGTTCCGCGCATTGTCGCGCTCGGCAATAGCGAGGGCAATATCAAGCGAGAGTTTCTGCTCCGCGACATCAAGATCAGCATCCGCCTTGCGCAAGGCGACAGTGGCGCGTTCAAGCGCGGCCGTCTTACGAAAGCCCGCGAAGAGATCCTGCGCGGCACTTACACCCCACTTCCAGTACCAGAGGGGGTCGGACCAATTAAGGGACGCGTTAAGCGAGATTTCCGGATACAAATCGGCGCGTGCCGCGTCCACTGCCGCGCTCGCCGCCCTCAAATAGGCCCGCTCCACTTGCAAAGTAGGCGAATTCGTGCGAGCAAACTCAAAGACGGCGGTCGTCGTGACTTCAGTCGGAGCAAAGGCGCGGCGCATTTCTCTTAGCGGATTGCGCATATGCCAAACAATCTTCTCGCGATCGCCGCGCGAAACGACAATACCGAGCGCACGCAGCATTTCCGCCCCCGCATTGCTCACATCATTCGAGGCATTGACCGTCTTTTCACAAGCGTCCGTATAGTTGTAGGTCGCCCGCATAACATCGTACTTCTTGCCCTCGCCCGCCGCGAGATTCTCCTTCGCTTGCCGCAAGTGCGAAGCAAACTCAATTTGGTTCGTGAGCGCAACCTCGAGAAGCGCGTCTTTCTCCAAAAGCGTGAAGAAGCATTCCGTCACTTCCTCAAAGACGCTGTAACTATCTTCAATAAAAGCGAGTTCCGCCGCCACAATCTTCTCGCTCTGCTCACGCGCCTTCGCGTTGTAGCGTCCGAAGTCATAAGCGAGAATGTCGAGCGAGAGCGCGGCGGAAGCACTCCCCTCAGTATTCCACTTCAAATCGCGCAGGGGTGCCGCGCCGCTAGACGCATCATAGCCACCCGAGGCGGAAATCGAGAAGCTGGTCCACGGCGTTTCGCTCACGAGGGGGGCGGAAGCATCCAGCTCCTTAAGCGCGAGCCGCGCATCCTTCACCGCGAGCGCACTCGCCCGAAGGGACGGACGATTCGTGAGCGCAAACTCAACGAGGCTCGGCAGTGAGACATCCTTTATTTCGTAAGGTAGCCCCGTGCTAACCGAGTTTTCTACGCGCCCTTTAGGCTCAAGCTCTTCCTGCGCTTCACGCGCCTCTCGCAAAGCCTGACAGCCCGTCCACGCGAGAAGCGTGGCGAGCGCGGCAAAAAGAAGAGTTCCTCGATTAGCTTTCGCTTTCATACACTCTTAACCCGCAATCTCCGCACAAATCGCCCGCGCCGCTTCCGCTGGGTTCGCCGCTTGCACAATGGGGCGCCCAATTACGAGGTGAGTCGCGCCATCACGGACCGCCTGGGCCGGTGTCGCCACGCGCTTTTGGTCGCCAACTGCCGCGCCCGCAGGTCTTACGCCTGGCGTGACAAAGAGCGTCCCCTTGGGAAGTGCCGCCGAAAGTGCCGCGACTTCTTTCGGACTCGACACCAGCCCCGCCGCACCATTTTCCACCGCGAGTTTGGCGAGGGCCGTCACCTGCTCCGCGCTCGTGCGGTTAGCAACACCAATATCCGCGAGGTCGCTCTCATCAAGTGATGTCAGCACCGTCACCGCGAGAACCTTGGGCGCATTCGCCCCGAATGTCGCCGCCGCGTCCGCCGCCGCACGAATCATGGCGCGTCCGCCCGCCGCATGGATGGTGAGAAGGTCAACACCGAGCTTGCCCACACTCAAAACGGCGCGCTCTACCGTGCGGGGAATGTCGTGGAACTTGAGGTCGAGAAAGACTTTCTTGCCCAAATCCTTTACAGCCTTCACGACATCCGCACCTTCCGCCGTGAAAAGCTCAAGTCCAATCTTGTAGAAGTCGATTGTCTCACCAATCTCCTTCACCTTCGCAACCGCCTCTGCACGCGTATTGACATCGAGTGCAACAATGATATCTGCCATTTTTAGTTCCTTTCTTTTGCCGCGAAAATGGCGCGACAGTAAATTCCGCTCGGACACCCCAAGCCCCGCCCTTCCAAAAGCATTTCGCCCGATTCAAGTCCCGCCTTGGGGAAGAGTTGTCCCAAAATATTTTCCGCTACCTGCGCCGAAAGTCCAGGTGTATGAGACGAGAAGAGCACAAAGAGCGGCGTATCACTGAGCAAATCTTTCACTAGCGCAAGCGTCTCTTTGAGATCACGCTCAATCTTGTACATCTCGCCACCCGCGCCACGTCCAAAGGTCGGCGGATCTAAGATTATCGCGTCATACTTCCTGCCGCGCCGAAGCTCGCGCTTCATAAACTTGTGCGCATCGTCCGTAATCCAACGAATCGGATGCTCGCTAAGGCCGTTAAGTGCCGCGTTGGCGCGTGCCCACTCCACCATACCCCGCGAAGCATCGAGATGGCAAACTTCCGCACCACCCAAAGCCGCCGCGAGCGTCGAGCCACCCGAGTACGCGAAAAGATTCAGCACCTTAGGGACGCGCCCCGCCGCGACGGACTTCGCCACCGTCTCACGAATCCACGCCCATTGGGCACGCTGTTCAGGGAAGATCCCAAGATGCCCAAAGTCTGTCCCGCCGAGCTTAAAGCGAATGCCCGCCGTCTCAATCGTCCATTCCTTCGGCAGATTGGCTCTACCGTGCCAATTATTGCCCTCGAGACGGTCAAAAGAAGCCGTGGCGCGTCCCCATTCAGCGGCGGCGAGCGACGGACGCCACAGAGCCTGCGAACACGGACGCACAAGCGAAATCTTACCGAAGCGCTCGAACTTGCGTCCGTCGCCTGAATCTAAAAGCTCATAGTCACCTGTCATTGGCAAATATTATACCAAATAATGGGGCATATCTCTATCACTTTTTCACCATTCACGCCCTTTTGCGTTCGGTTTTTTTAACCACGGATTTTCACGGATTGTCACGGATAGGGGCGCGGCTTTTTTAACACA
>CAVCJC010000036.1:0-18068 GCA_963602475.1 Lachnospira hominis (ex Liu et al. 2021) | reverse complement strand
GCACTGGACTGTCGATCCGGGGGTTGCGGGTTCGAGCCCCGTCGACCCCGCCATTTCTTAAGAAAGTGCGTTAAGCTGCCTTGTGGTGTAATGGTAGCACAGCAGATTCTGATTCTGCTTGTCGGGGTTCGAGTCCCTGCGAGGCAACCACAGCAGTCCCCCTATCAAACCCAATCACTTGGGGTACTTGTCCGTGGGCTGTTATTTTGCTATAATCTTACTATCGAAAAGTAAGAATAGGAGCGAAAACGAGTATGCAACAAGAACTGCCGCGCTTTTTGCGCTTTAAGCCCGTCCTTCGGAAGGCTCTCTGGGGGACAGAAGATTGGGTTGTCTCGGCGCATCCAGCGGGGGCTTCCGTCATTCAAGGCGGACCTCTCGCGGGCAAGTCGCTCAGTGAGGTATGGGCGGGGTTTCCGCTTCTCTTCAAGGTAATTGATGCTCAGACGCGCCTTTCGGTGCAGGTGCATCCGAATGAGGAGACGTGCCTGATGACAGGCGGCGAGCCGAAGACGGAGATGTGGTGCCTTCTCAATGATGGCGTTATTTACGCGGGACTCAAGCCCGGTGTTGGCGCGGCGGATGTGGAAGAGGCGGTTAAGTCTGGCAAGTTCGAGGAACTGCTCGTGCGCCATGAAGCCAAGGCGGGTGATGTCTTCTTCATTCCAGGCGGACTCGTCCACGCGATTGGCGGTAATACGCGGCTTTATGAGGTGCAGCAGAGTTCCGACACAACATTCCGCCTTTATGACTGGGGACGCGTCGGGGCGGATGGGCGTCCGCGCCAATTGCACATCGCTGAATCGCTCAAGGCAATAAACTATGGACTGCCACCCGTAAAGGCGGCGAAAGGCGTGGTGTGTCCGTTCTTCGCCTTCCAGCAACTGGCGCTTAACGGAACGCACCTCCTCGATACCCGCGCGGCATTCACGGTGCTCTACGCGGCAAGGGGGTCCGTTCAGGTGGCGGATGAGACGCTCGCGGAAGGCGAGAGCATGTTGATTACGCCTGGCGAGATGGTGAATGTCTCAGGTGAAAACGCCACGCTCTTTGTGACCACGCCGAAACAGTAATGAAAGTCAGCATCATAATCCCTTGCCACAACGCGGTGCCCACGCTTGTGCGGTGTCTGGAGAGCGTCCGTCAGGCGCTTCCCGCCGAGAGTGAAATCATCGCGGTAGATGATGGCTCGGATGATGGCACGGGGGTGGTGCTCAAGGCGTATAGCGAGGCGTACGCGTGCTTAAAGGTAGTTTCGCTCGCGGCACCGGCTCACGGAGTCAGTGCCGCACGAAATGCCGCGCTCAAAGTGGCTCAGGGCGAGTACATCCAATTCGTGGACGCGGATGATACGGTCGAGCCCACTTTCTGCCGCGCTATCATAGAGGCGATGGAACGCGACGCGGCGGACTACTGTATTTGCGGCTATTGGCAAGTTCCGAAAACGGAGGGTGCGGAGCGCCAGCAAGTGCATCTCAAGGGTGCGTATCGCTACACCAACTCGGACGAGATTCGGCGGGAATATCTGCCGCGCATTTTGGGCTATTCGCTCAAGGACTTGTGTGGCTGGCTATTCGGACGCGATATGTACGCGAAAAAGCGTGAATCGGGCGAAGTTTGGCGTGGATGTTATCGCCGCGCGATAATCGCGAAGTGGAACTTACAGTTCTCGGAAAGCGTGGTGCTCAATGAGGATGCGCTTTTCACGGCGGACTACTTACTCGCGTCCCATTCGATGACGAGTGTAGATGAGCCGCTTTATAATTACACGGTAGGGAATGCCGCGAGTTCCGTAGAAGGAATCCGTCGCGATGCGCGACAGTATTGCGCGAACAAGTTAGAGCTCCTTCGGGAGCGTCAGCGGCTCAATCGTCTTGCTGAGGGACGGCTCGCCGCGCAATATCGCGGGTCGAATTGGCTCTCGCTCGCCGAAATTGCCTTGCGGACGCTAAAAGGCGATTTGCCGCGCAAGGAAGGACTTAGTATTTTGAAGGCTTATATGAAGGAGATGTCGAAATGACGAAGGCGGAACTTTGTGCACTCGTTGCCGATGTCTGTGAAGTGCCCTCGCTGACGCTGGAGGACGATTATCGTGAGACACCGCTCTGGGGTTCGCTCACGGCATTTGCGCTTAAGGTTGCCCTCAAGCAACGTGGCAATATTGAAGTAGCGCTCCGAGACTTAAACGGCTACACGAGTGTCGGCGATTTGGCGCGCGGCGTGGGGGTCGTGCAATGAAGAACTTGCTGATTGTAGGCGCGGGTGGCTTTGGACGCGAACTCGCGGGCGCGGCAGTTGCGGCGCTTGGCTATGGTGAGACTTTTACGCTCAAGGGCTTTCTCGATGATAACCCGAATGCGCTCGAGGGCTTCGCGGGGTATCCGTCTATCTTGGGCTCGGTGAGGGACTATACGCCTGAAGCGGACGATGTATTCATCACGGCCCTGGGCGACACGGCTGCGCGGGCAAAATGTGTCGCGTCCCTCACGGAGAAGGGGGCTATCTTCATTAGCCTCATCGACCGCACGGCACGGCTGGGACCGAATGTGGTCGTCGGCGCGGGGTGCGTCATTGCGGCGGGGGCGGTGCTGACGGCAGACATCCGTGTCGGGGCGCATAGTTGCGTCTTCCATAATGCGTCCGTTGGTCACGACACGCGCATTGGCAGCTATGCTCACATCTATGCGCAAGTGGCGATTGGTGGCGGGGTGCATATTGGGGACTTTGCGCGGGTGTATCCTGGCGCGGTCGTTGTGCCGCGTCGGAAGCTTGGCGAGGGCGCGGTTGTGGGTGCGGGTAGTGTCGCGTTCTTGGATGTGCCTGCCCATACGACGGTGATGGGCAATCCCGCCGCGCCACTGGAATAAAAGAGAAAAGGAGCAAGAATCTAATGAAAAAGACGATAAAGGCTGTTGTGGTATTGAGTGGCGGACAAGATAGTGCGTTATGTTTGGCGCTCGCCTGTCAGAAGTATGGGGCGGAGGCCGTCGCGGCAATTACCTTCAACTATGGACAGCGCCACGCGATTGAGACCAAGGCGGCGCGGCACTTAGCGCGGCACTTCAAGATTGCGGAACATAAGATTATAAAGCTCGACTTCTATCACGAGCTCACAACGAATGCGCTCTTGGATAAGTCTATTGCCATTACGCGTAAGAAAGGCGCGAGCTGTCCGACCACGGTCGTGGAGGGACGCAATGCGTTCTTCTTGCTCTCGGCGGGCGTGTGGGCGAAGAGCCTTGGGGCGACGGAAATCTATACGGGTGTTTCGCAAGCGGACTTCTCGGGCTACCCTGATTGTCGCGGCGTTTTCATTCGTGCACAAGAGAAGGCGATGCGTCTCGCGATGGAGTGGAAGTTCAAGATTGTCACGCCTTTCCTACATAAGACGAAGGAAGATGAGTGGGCTTTAGCGGATAAGTTGGGGCTTCTGGACTTTATCCGTACCGAGACCGTCACCTGTTATCGCGGCATTCCTGGCGCGGGGTGTGGCAAGTGCCCCGCGTGTAAATTGCGTGCCCATGGACTCGCGGCGTATTTGAAGACCAAGTCAAAGAAAGGGCGCAAATGAAACCGACGACCATCCCGCGCACTAATGCGCTGAGGGCACTCGACGCGGCGAAAGTTCCGTATGAAGCGCGGTGCTATGACTACACCGAGCACGGCGGCACGATTCAGGCGGCGACGGAGCTTGGGCTTGATCATCACGCGACCATCAAGACGATTATCTTGGAGGATGAGACCAAAAAGCCGTTCGTCTGCCTCATGCACGGCGACAAGGAAATCTCCGTCAAGAACTTGGCGCGAGTGCGCGGCGTGAAGACGGTGAGGACCTGCGACCCCGCGACAGCCGATCGGCACTCTGGCTACCATGTCGGCGGCACATCCCCCTTTGGGACGCGCAAACGGATGACGGTCTATGTGGAGAAAACCATCTATAACTTGCCAGAAATCTATATAAATGCGGGTCATCGCGGCATTTTGGTCGCTATGAAGCCGGCAGATTTGGACAAAGTTTTGGCTGGTTTGACCGTTCCTGTCGAAGTGGCAATTTAGCCTTAACGAACTTTTAACTCGCAAAATGACGCGATTTTTGGTAAAATATAAGGTATGAAAATCATCTTAAGCGCAATTGCGCTCCTGTCGTGCCTCTCATTAGGCGCTGTTGATGTGGTGGATGTCAAGGTCGACATCCGCGATAACTTCGGCGGCGATACGGGTGGCGTTCTCTCTCGTTGTCAAACAAAACCGGGACAAAAGTATGATCCTGCAACGGTTTCGCGTGATGTGACGGCTCTGAATGAGTCGGGCGAATACCAAGAAATTTCGGCGGACGCCTCGCGCGGTGCGGAAGGTGTAACGGTCACTTTTCGTGTCTACCGCAAGGTTCGGTACCAAGCCCCGCTCGAGGTGGAAGGCAATGACTTCTTTTCCGTTTCTAAGGTTGAAACCGAGGCTGCCCTGCGGGACGGTGCGCTTTATGGCGAAGGCGATTTGGCGGATGCCGCCGCGCGAGTGCGGGCGGCGTATCTGAAGAAGGACTTTCCACAAGCGAAAGTGACCGCGTTCCCACGGATGATGCCTGGTGGCAACAACTGTATTGTGCGGTTTGTGATTGATGAGGGTCCACGGCTTAAGACGCGCAATTACACCTTCGAGGGCGCGAATCATGCGGACGCGGATGACTTGCGCGCCACATTTGATGTCTACCCGTGGTGGAATCCCGTCGGCTGGTTTACGGACTCTCCCGTCAGCGATGACCAACTCGCGCAAGCGGCGGATAAGGTTCGTGCCTACTATAACGACCTCGGCTACTTGGATGCGACGGTGGAGTTGCCGACACGCGAACCCCTCGCGGATGGCAAGACGGATATTGTCTTTAAGATTACGGAAGGTACGCTCTACACGATTGGTACCCAGAGTGTGACGGGCGTGACGCATTATCCAGCGGAAATTGTCGCGGCGAAGAGTGACTTGCCTAAGGAAGGCGATGTGGCAGGCGCGAAGACGCTCGCCGATGCCGCGCACCGCGTGATGGTGACGGTGGGTTCGGGTGACTCGGGGCTTGCGGATACGCGGGTCGATGTGCGGCGCATTCCGCGCGAGGACAACCCGAGTGTGATTGATGTCACCTATGTGGTGACTGAGGGCGTGCCAGTCGTCATCAATGATATTGTGATTGAGGGCAATGACTATACGAAGGATAAGGTCATCCGCCGCGAAATTGCCTTGGGTCCTGGTGACCGTATGCTAGAGGATCGTGCCGAGCGTAGCCAGAAGCGTCTAGAGAACCTCGACTACTTCTCGCGGGTGCGGTATTCGCTACGCGCCACCGATCGCGGCAAAGATGAGAATGGCGCGGAATATCGTGACCTCGTTTATGAGGTGGAAGAGAAGAACACGGGTTCATTTATGATTGGTCTCGGCGCGAGTTCCATTGACTCGGTCTATCTCTCGGCGGAACTCTCGCAGGCGAACTTCGACTTGTTTGCGCCGCGCAAGTGGTTCCGTGGCGCGGGTCAGAAGGGGCGTATCTATGCGCAGGTGGGTCCTCGTATTCAGACTTACGAAGCTTCCGTCACCGAGCCGCACCTCTTCGACCGCCTACTTGAATTGACGGTTGAAGCGTATCGCCGTCAGCGCTGGTATGATGAATATGACCTTGTGCGTAATGGCGCGGCAGTTTCGCTCGCGTACCCAGTGAAGTTTTGGCCGACGTGGGATCCGTTCGGACGCTTTGGTGCGCGGCTCTCGGGTGAGTTCATTTCGTTTGATGATGTGGAAGACGACCAGTATTATCTAAAGGGTTCTTCGGGTAAGACGAGCGCCATCTTCAAAGATGAAGACTCCAAATATGGTGACGCGGCAGAAGCGGTGTTGCGCATCTTCTGGAATCACGATAACCGCGACAACTTCCGCATCCCGACACGCGGTGGACGCTCCCAAATCTTTGGCGACCTCGCGGGAGGTGACAACACCTATTGGCGGCTCGGGGTCAATCATCGTCAGTACTTCACCACTTGGCGGCGGTATAAACACGTCTTTATGGTCGCGTTTCGTGCTGAGACCATTGATAGCTTCTCGGATAGCGACGGCGTGCCAATCTATAATCGCATGTTCTTGGGCGGTCCGCGCACGATTCGTGGCGTCGAATACCGCAATGTGGCGCCTTTGCGTCAGAAGGCGGGCGGTGGCGATTGGTCGCCGTGGGGCGGTCAGACGCTGTTCTGCATGAACTTCGAGTACACGGTGCCGATTGTGAAGATGTTGCGTCTCGCCGTGTTCAGCGACTTGGGCTCGGTGGGCGAGGAAGAGTTCGACCTCGACTTCTCGGATACTTTCGCGTGGACGGCGGGTGTGGGCATTCGTCTCGACATCCCAATGTTCCCGATTCGTCTTGACTTTGCCACCCCGCTGAAGAAGCCTGACCATGCCGAAGAGGAGGTCTTCAGCTTCTCCATTGGCTACGATTTCTAACAATTCTACAAAAGGAAAAATTACTAATGAAATATCTTACGCTAACAGCAAGTCTCCTTCTCGCGAGTGCCGCGACCGTTTTCGCCGATGTTAAGATTGGCACGGTTGATATGGTGCTTCTCGTTCGTAATCACAGGAGTTACGCAGATAACAAGCGCCTTTTGACCTCCACTGAGGAAGAATACAAGCAGAAGTTGGAGGCTAAGAAGACCGATTTGCAGTCCATTCAGGATGAGGGACGCAAACTCGCGGACGAGCTTCGTAACCCTATGCTCTCGGACGCGACCAAGAAGTCCCTTGAAAATCGCTTGGTCGAGATTCAGAACCGCTTCATTAAGGCGCAGCAGGATATCCGTAGCGAGGCGATGAAGAGTGAGCAAGCTTTGAGCGAGTTGGAAGCGCGGCTTTTGCGTTTCCAGGCGCAGGAAATCAAGGAGAGCATCCAGAAGTTCGCTGAAAGCGCGGACTATGATATGATTCTTGATTCGAGCGCGACACTCTACGCGAAGAAGGCGCACGATGTGACGGATGGCGTGCTGAAGGAGATGGGTGTTGACCCTGAGAAGGCACGCGCGGCGGCGGAGAAGGAAAAGAAGAATGAAAGCAAGTGAACTCGCGAAAGTCCTCGGCGGAACGCTCGAGGGCGCGGATGTTGAGCTTTCGGCGTGCGGCGGGCTTGAAGAGGCGCGTCCGGGCGACTTGAGCTTCTGCAAAGACCCGAAGCATGTGAAACTGGTCGCGGAAACGAAGGCTTCCGCCGTCTTGTTGCCGCCTGATTGGGAACATGGGGCACCCTGCGCAATTATCCGTGTCGCGGACCCGAATCACGCGTGTATGGCGGCGGCGAAGTTGTTTGCGCCGCCCGAACCTGTTCGTGCACCGGGTGTGCACCCGACGGCGATTATTGACCCGAGTGTGAAGCTTGGCGAGAATGTGCATATTGGGGCGCTTACCGTCATTGAGAAGGGGGCGGAAATCGCGGCAAATGCGGTTATTGAAGCCCAAGTTTTTATTGGCGAAGGGTGCCGCGTTGGGGCGCGTACCCACATTTATCCCCAGGTCACACTGCGCGAGGGCACGGTGGTCGGCGCGGACTGCATTTTGCACTGTGGCGTCCGTCTCGGCGGCGATGGCTATGGCTTCAATAATGGTCGCCGCGAGGATGGTAGCGTTTATATCGAGAAGATTCCGCAACTCGGCATTGTCGAAATTGGCGATGGCGTTGAGATTGGCTCGAATACGACCATTGACCGTGCCCGCATTGGGCGCACCTACATTGGCCCGATGACGAAGATTGATAACCTCGTCCAAATCGGACACAATGTGAAGGTGAAGGGCTATTCGGGGCTCATTGCCCAAAGTGGTGTCGCCGGTTCTACGGAAATTGGCTATGGCTGTCTCATTTGGGCGCAGGCGGGTATTTCGGGGCACATCAAGATTGCGGATGGCGTTCAGGTGGGGCCTCAGGCGGGCGTACCCCAGACGCTGGATGGCTCGGTTAAGTATGTGCTCGGGGCTCCCGCTGAGTCGATGAAGGACTTTGGTGGGCGCGTGCTTCTGCCCAAGATGGTGGCGAAGTTGCGTGCTGAGGTTAAGGAACTAAAGGCACAACTCGCGGCAAAATGAAGATTCTCGTACTAAACGGACCCAACCTCAATTTGCTCGGACTTCGTGAGCCCGCGCTTTATGGCTCGCGCACTTATGCGGACCTCGTTGCTCTTTGCGAAAAGACGGGGACGGAAGTTGGTGCGGCGATTGAGGTGCGGCAGTCTAATCACGAGGGGACGCTCGTTGACTGGATTCAGGAAGCGCGCGGCACATTTGACGCGATTGTTCTTAATGCGGCGGCGTATACCCATACTTCGGTCGCGATTCTCGATGCGCTTAAGGCGGTGCAGATTCCAACGGTCGAAGTGCACATTACCGACCCCAAGACGCGGGAAGAGTTCCGTCATATCTCGTATGTCGGGATGGCCGCCGTCGCGACCTTCGCGGGGTACGGGCTCGACTCCTATGTGAAGGCGATTCAATTTATCGCATCGAAAGGTGCGAATCGAGGTTGCTAATGCCTGTTTATGTGTATGAGGCGAAAGTGCCCGAAAAAGGGTGCGACAAGTGCCGCGAAGGCTTCGAGGTCTCGCAGCATTTGGCGGACGCTAAATTGACGCACTGCCCCGCGTGCGGTGCGGAGATTTTTCGCGTCATTCAGGCACCGGGTCTCGCACATTCCAAGACCGATTTACATTATCGCGCTAAACGCGCGGGCTTTTCGTGCCTGAAGAAGGTGCAGAAGGGCGAATACGAGAAGATGTATTAAGTTTCAAACTGAGGTGAGAGGAGAAATCAAGATGGAGCGTAAAGAAGAATTCCTAGAACTCATTGAGAAGACTCTCGATGAAGTGCTACCTGCCGCGACGGAGCGTCCAGCGACACTCTTCGAGGCGATGCGCTATGCGGTTGGGACGGGCGGCAAACGCGTCCGCCCTCTCCTCTGCCTCGCGGCGGCGGAAGCCGTGGGCGGTACGGCGGCGGATGCACGCTACGCGGCGGCGGCAATTGAGCTTCTTCATAATTATACGCTCATCCACGATGATTTGCCGTCCATGGATAATGATGTAGAGCGGCGCGGCAAACCGAGTGTTTGGGCAAAATATGGCGAGGCGACGGCGATTCTCGCGGCGGACGCGATGCAGTCGCTCGCGTTTCGTGTCGCGGCGAAAGTTCCGCGTAATGGCGTGGATGTGGTGGAGGCGCTCGCTTCGGCGGGCATTGGGGTTGTGCAAGGGCAGGTAGAGGATGTCGCGAAGTCCGATGGACTCGACTTCATCTATATGCATAAGACGAGTGACCTTTTTGTAGCTGCCGCTGTTATGGGTGGTTATGCCGCGGATGCGAAGGACGAAGAAGTTGCCGCGCTACGGGTTTATGCACGTAATCTTGGTCTCGCCTTTCAATTTGAGGATGATTTGCTCGACGGTGACTCGCCTTATACCAAAGCGGAAATCGAGAAGCGCATTCACGAGACAACGGATGCCGCCATTGCCGCGCTCGCGGCACTTAAGGGCAATACGGACTTCCTGACCTTGCTCGCCGCGTCACTTGTTGGACGCAATAACTAAGGAGGGTGCGCTATGAGCGAGACGATGGGAACCTTGATTTGTGCGCTCGGTGGGCTGATGGGTGCCATCTTTGCCTTGCCTTTTCGCGGCATAAAGAAGTGGCATTACGAGTCGTACTGGTTCGTGTATGCCGTCGTCGGTCTCGTGTTCTTTCCGCTCATTTTGGCGCGGGCGACCTGCCCTGCGCTTCGATCGGTGATTCTCGGCTCTTCAGGTGAGACTCTCGCGCGGTGCATCCTTTTTGGTGCCCTCTGGGGTGTTGGTGGGCTCACTTGGGGACTTATGATTCGCTATCTCGGCATTGGGCTTGGGCTCGCCATTGGGTGCGGACTCTGCTCCGCCGCCGGCACGCTCATTCCGCCACTTGTCACGGGGCACGCGGCAGATCTTATTAAGGATACGGCGGCGATAATTACGCTTGGGAGCGTTTTTGTGTCACTTTTGGGCATTATTCTCGTGGGCGCGGCAGGTAAGTTGAAAGAGTCCGAACTCGATGAGGAAGCGAAGAAGAAGGCGGTCGCCGAATTCAACTTCAAGAAGGGTATGACGGTCGCGATTTTCTCGGGTATTGCGTCCGCTGGAATGAACTTTGGCTTGCAGGGCGGCGCGGCGATGGAAAGTGCCGCGCTCGCGGCGGGGACTCCAGCCGCGTGGTCGGGGATGCCTGTCCTCGTGGTGGTTCTCTGGGGCGGCTTTATCGTGAATGCCCTCTGGTGCATTTGGCAGAATGCCCGCAATAACACTTTCGGCGATTACGCGACTTCTGGGGCGGCGTGGGGACTTGCCGCGCTCGCGGGTGTTCTCTGGGCACTCCAATTCGCGTGCCAAAAGATTGGTGAACCCGCGATGGGCGCGATGCGCTATGTCTCTTTTGCTGTCGTGATGGGTTCGTGTGTGCTATTCTCGTCCCTACTCGGAATCTTCCTCGGCGAATGGCGGGGAACGAGTAAACGGACGCGCCTCGCGCTTGCCGCAGGGCTCCTCACCATTGCCGCGTCCATTGCCCTCGCGGTTGTCGCTAAATCTTTCTAACTAACATCAACTCTAATAAGGAGAAAACTATGAGCTACGCAGATGCCAAGAAGAAGTTCGCCGCGATCGGTGTGGATACCGAGAAGGCCATTAAGGAACTGAGCAAAATTGCCATTTCTATGCATTGCTGGCAGGGAGATGATGTCGGCGGCTTTGAGAATGTGGGCGGCGCCTCGAACGGAATCCAGACGACAGGCAACTATCCTGGCAAGGCGACGACTCCCGAGCAGTTGATGGCGGATATCGACTTCGCTTTCTCGCTTATCCCGGGTAAGCACCGCCTGAATCTGCACGCGTGCTATGGCGTTCATGGTGATAAGCTCGTTGATCGCGACCAACTCTCGCCTGAACAGTTCAAGCCGTGGGTGGCGTGGGCGAAGAAGCGCGGCATTGGGCTCGACTTCAACCCGACTTTCTTCTCGCACGCCAATGTCGTCGATGGGCTTACGCTTTCTAGCCCCGATCCGAAGATTCGTGCTTTTTGGGTGAAACATGGCGTGAAGTGCCTTGAAATTGCTGATTATATGGCGAAGGAACTTAAGTCGCCCTGCACCATCAACTTCTGGTGCCCCGATGGCTACAAGGACGACCCCTCGGATCGCCTTGGACCGCGCCAACGCATGGCGGACTCTCTCGACAAGATCTTTAAACAGGCGAAATACGACAAGAAGCGCGTCGTCCCGACGCTTGAATCGAAGCTTTTTGGCATTGGTGTTGAGAGTTACACGGTTAACTCCCACGAGTTCGTGATGGGTTATGCCCAAAGCCGCAAGATTCTCGCGCTCCTCGATATGGGGCACTTCCATTTGACGGAAAATGTGGCGGATAAGATTAGCTCGTTCCTGATGTTCTTCGGCAAGGTGGCATTCCACATCTCGCGCCCCGTCCGTTGGGATTCGGACCATGTTATCCGTCAGAACGACGACCTGCGCAATGCGGCGGAGGAAATTGTCCGTATGGGACCCGAGAACTTCATTATCGCGCTCGACTACTTCGATGCCTCCATCTGCCGCGTTGCGGCGTGGGTCTTGGGCATGCGTAATATGCAAAAGGAGTTGCTCAAGGCGATGCTTTTGCCGAATAAGCAACTTAAGGCACTACAGGATGCGGGTGAATTCACCGCGCAACTCGTTTTGCAAGAGGAATACAAGAATTATCCGACCGAGGCGGTCTGGGATGAGTTCTGCAAGCGCAATAAGGTCCCTGCCAATGAGACGTGGCTGAAGGCGGTGCAGAAGTATGAGAAGGAAGTTCTTCTCAAGCGCTAATAAGAAAGGAGCAGAGATATGCAGAAAATGAACGCGAAAGTCGCTATGTCTTTGGCGGCAGGGCTTCTTTTGTCTGGCGCGGCACTTGCGGGGGAGTTCACGAGCACTCTTGTCGGACGCGTCACTTATAATGATACGAACGGTTGGACCATTAAGACGCGCGTGACTCCCAAGGAAGCGGGTGTCGAGGAATGGCATCTCGCCTTTAGCGCGGCAAAACCCTCTACACCGCCGCGCACGACGCTGAAGGGGGCATTCCCGCTCAAGGGTGTCATCGGACGCTGGACGACGGGCACGGGGCTTCACAAGAACCTCCCACCTGATTGGGGGTGCCGCTTTGGTTCGTCCTTGGGCTCTGGGGCGCCCGTTATGGCGTATTTTTCGGACTCCAACGAGAATCGCGGCACAATTGCGTGCTCGGAAGCGTTCCGCCAAGTGAACTTCAAGCTTGGTATCATCGAAGAAACGGCGGAGTCTTGCTTCCAGGCGGAGTTCTTTACTGAACCCGAGGAGCCGCTCACGACTTATGAGGTCACTTTTCGGCTAGATTTCCGTCCCATCTTCTATGCGGACGCGATTCGCGCGGCATTCGCGTGGTATGCGACAATGCCCGAGTACCAGCCCGCGAAAGTGCCTGACGCGGCATTTGAGCCGCTTTACTCGGCGTGGTATTCGTTCCATCAGAATGTGAGCGACAAGGCGATTGAGGCGGAATGTGCCCGCGCCGTTAAATACGGAATGAAGGTGCTTATTGTGGATGACGGCTGGCAGACGGACGACAATAACCGTGGCTATGCGTTCTGCGGTGATTGGCAGGTCTCTAAGAACCGCTTTCCCGACTTTGCCGCGCACATCAAGAAGGTGCAAGCCCTCGGTATGAAGTATATGATTTGGTTTGCCGTGCCGCAGGTCGGCCCCAAGAGCCAGAACTTTGCGCGGTTTAAGGATAAGATGCTCTACGGCAATGTGCTTGACCCCCGCTTTCCCGAAGTGCGCGAGTTCCTTTGCACCACCTTCGAGAACGCGATGAAGAATTGGGGCTTAGACGGACTCAAACTCGACTTCATCGATAACTTCCACTTTAGTGGCTCCGATCCCGCGCTTAAAGATAATTACGCGGGACGCGATATAAAGTCGCTTTCCGTCGCGATTGATACCTTGATGAAGGAGGTTCATAAGCGCATAACCGCGGTTAAGCCTGACGCGCTCATTGAGTTTCGTCAGTCTTATATTGGACCGTGCATCCGTCAATACGGCAATATGCTTCGCGCGGGGGATTGTCCGATGGATCCCCTCGCGAACCGTACGCGCACCCTCGACCTGCGCCTTTCCTCGGGCAATACCGCCGTCCATTCGGATATGCTGATGTGGAACAAGGACGAGACCCCTGAGCAGGCTTCGCGGCAGTTCTGGAGCATTATGTTCGCTGTACCGCAGATTTCCGTCAAGCTCGATGAGATTCCTGAGTCCCACCGCGTCAAATTGCACGAAATGCTCGACTTCTGGGTCGCCCATCGCGATACACTTATGAAAGGCGAGCTGCGTCCGTTAAGACCCGACCTGAATTATCCCGCTGTCTACGCGTATGGCAAGGGAGAGCAGGTCATTGCCATTTATGACGCGGGGCAAGTCGTGGAAGTCGACCGCACACGCGGCAAGAATGTCTTTATCGTGAATGCGACGGACGCTACCTCGCTCGTAGTGCGTGAGGATGGCAAGGTGCGGGAAGTCGCGATAAAGCCGTGCTCGACGCTCGCTCTTTAATACTGGGATAGTTGGCGGAGAGAGAGGGATTCGAACCCTCGGTGGACTTGCGCCCACACAACCTTTCCAAGGTTGCACCATCGACCACTCGGACATCTCTCCATAACCATAGCCGCGCGGATTGCGCGACTGGTGCCAGAGGAGGGACTCGAACCCTCACGTACTTGCGTACGGCAGATTTTGAGTCTGCTGCGGCTGCCATTACGCCACTCTGGCTCGGGATGGAGCGGGCGAAGGGAATCGAACCCTCGTCATCGGCTTGGAAGGCCGACGCTCTGCCATTGAGCTACGCCCGCAAGCCAAACGATTGCTATATAGTATACCATATTTTGGCGCACAGAACAAGGGGAAAGTTGAGAAAAATGGTGGACCCGCCGGGACTTGAACCCAGGACCTAGGGATTATGAGTCCCCAGCTCTGACCGACTGAGCTACGGGTCCACACAAAACTTATAAGATTGTACCATTTTCAGGCGCAGAATGCAACCATAATTTTCGACTTTCTTCGTTTTCTGCACGAAAAGAGCCGAAAGTGCCACTTTTTACAAGTTCGCGAAGGGGTTGCACGAGAAGCCCGAGCTACCTTTCGGTGCGAATGAGGTGCGGCGCGGAGCCGAAGTGCCGCGTCCGTTGCCGCCACTCGCGTGCCCAGCCGCCGCCCCGCCAATGACGGGATTCGTCTTTGCTGAGAGCGAAATTCTGCCGCGTGCCTTGTCGACACCGATGACCGTCACCTTGAGGCGGTCGCCCGCCTTCACCACGCTGGAGGCGTCCGTCAAGTAGGTGTCGCTCAGCTCGGAGAGGTGGACGAGTCCGTCTTGGTGCACGCCAATATCGACGAATGCACCAAACGCCGTTACATTCGTGACCACGCCTTCGAGTTTCATGCCTTCTTTGACATCCTCAATCTTGGTGACATCCTCACGGAACTTGGGTGGTTCGAAAACGGCGCGTGGATCGCGTCCAGGCTTGGAAAGTTCGCTGATGATATCCTTGAGCGTCGGCTCACCCACATCATTCGTGATGTAGCGGCGCACATCTATCTTTTTCGCGGCAGTCGCATTGCCCACGAGGTCGCCGAGACTGACCCCGATATCCGCCGCCATTTGCGAGACGAGCGCATATCGTTCGGGATGGACGGCAGAAGCATCGAGCGGATTTGCCGCGCCCCGAATGCGCAAGAAGCCCGCGCACTGTTCGTAGGCTTTCGCGCCGAGTCCCTTCACTTGCTTGAGGTCTTCGCGGCTCTTGAACACCCCGTGTTCATCGCGCCAATCGACAATTGCCTTCGCAAGTGCCGCGCCGACACCCGAGACGCGCTCCAAAAGAGGGGCACTCGCCGTATTGAGTTCCACCCCCACGCCATTCACGCAACTGACGACAACTTCATCGAGCTTAGCGGAAAGTAGTGGCTGATGGACATCGTGCTGGTACTGCCCCACGCCAATTGCCTTGGGGTCGATTTTGACGAGTTCCGCGAGCGGGTCTTGCAGGCGGCGTCCGATAGAAATAGCGCCGCGCACGGTGAGGTCGAGGTCGGGGAACTCCTTGCGGGCAATTTCGCTCGCCGAATACACGCTCGCCCCTGCCTCGGAGACACTGACCACAATCGGAATTGGGATTTCGGGGTGTTGGGTGTGGAGCTTCTTCAGGGTCGCGCGGCAGAAAGCTTCCGTCTCGCGTCCCGCCGTGCCATTGCCGACGGCAATCGCTTCGGGGCGGTACTTATTGACGATGAGAGCCAAGGTGCGGGCGGCTTCATCCGCCTTCTGTTGTGGGAAAATGACGGTTTTGCCGAGATATTTGCCCGTTTTGTCCATCATTGCGACTTTGCATCCCGTTCGTATGCCAGGGTCAATGGCGAGGACGGCTTTTTCGCCGAGTGGAGAGGCGAGTAGGAGGTGACGGAGATTTTCCGCGAAGACATCAACTGCCGCGCGGTCGGCTTCCATCTTCTTATCGACGGTGACATCAATTTCGCAACTTGGGGCGAGTAGACGCTTGTAGGCATCTTCCGCCGCGAGGGCAACTTGGGTACGATTCGCCTCGGGCCATGCACGCGGCGCTTCTTTTGCCGCGAGGTCGAGGATATCCTCTATTACAGGTTCTTTGTCGAGTTCGAGGTGCACCCAAAGGACGCCTTCCTTCTGTCCGCGGCGGATGGCCAAGTAGCGGTGGGAAGGAATGGTGGCGAAGGGCTCGGAAAAGTCGTAATATTGCTCAAACTTAGTCGGTTCCTTCGCCTTTTCGCCTGCCGCTTCACTTTTGACGATGCTCTTGGTGGCAAAGGCGCGGCGGACGAGCCCACGAATTTCCGCATTATCCGCGAGGCGTTCGGCAATTATGTCGCGGGCATACTGCAAATCTTCGCCCGAGCCTTCGAAGGGGTCGCCGTTCCAGATGGAGTCCGCGAGCGGTTCAAAGCCTTTTTCTTTCGCGACTTGGGCACGCGTGCGGCGTTTCGGTTTATAGGGCTGGTAGAGGTCTTCGAGAGCCGTCTTTTGGTAGCAGTCCACGATTTTGCCGCGCAGGTCGTCCGTGAGCTTGCCCTGTTCGTCAATGGACTTCAGAATCGTCTCTTTGCGAGCCTCGAGGTCCGTATAGTAGGCGAGGCGCTCCTGAATCTTGCCAATTTGCACCTCATCCAAGTTGCCGTGCGCCTCTTTGCGGTAGCGGGCAATGAAAGGGACGGTGCATCCTTCAGCCAAAAGTTTCTCTACGGCGGCGATTTGGGGCGCGAGCACTCCAATCTCGCTTACCATGCGAGTAAGTATCTGTGTTTTCATCTTAGTCTTATAACTCCTTCACGAGGCTCCGCCTCGGGGGGGATGCGCAGGGGTTCGAGCGGCGCATCGTCCGCAGGGAGCGCTTCCCACGCGGCAGAATAGACGGGCAGCCCCTGTGCGCGAAACATCGTTTCAAACTCTGTCCAAACCTCAGGCGGACGCGCCATCGGCTCCACGCGGCGAAAGCGTGCATCTGCCGCGAAACATTCCTCGACCGTACCGAAATATTCGGCGTGGTCCGTCGCGAACTCAAGGCGTCCGCCAATCTCAAGGCGCTTCCAGAGGGCATTCAAGAAGAGCGGACCAAATAAGCGGTGGGAATGGTGCTTCTTCTTGGGCCACGGATCGGGGAAGAACACATAAACACGCCGCGCATGATGGGCGGGCAAGAGGTAATGGAACGTGTAGAGCGCTTCAAGCCGCAGAATCTTCGCGTTTGCAATATTGCCGCGACGGCATTTGCCCGCGAAAAGGCGCACCCGCTCAAGCATCCGTTCGATGCCCAGGAAGTCACAGTCAGGATTCGCCGCCGCGCGAGCGGTTAGGAACTTGCCTTTGCCACACCCAACTTCAATTTCTAACGGACGCCCCAAGTCAATTTCGAGGGGCTTACACGGATCTGTCACCGTAATGAGAGGATCAATCATTTAAAGAGAAACCAATAAATTGCCCAGTTAATCGCGAGGGAATAGAGATTCGCCACGAAGTCGTCAATCACAATGCCGCGTCCGCCGGGAATCTCCTGTAATTGCCGCGCGGGGGCGGGCTTTACAATGTCAATGACGCGCACGACTATAAAGAAGAGAATCATCGACCACCACGGGAGTTCGGTGAGCGGAATGCCAATGAGGGCAATCGGATAGAGCATCCATTCATCGGCCGTGATGCGTCCGTCATCTTTTATGCCGAGCATTTTTTCTGCGACATCACAGAAGGGGATGGCGAGGAGGGTGAAGCCGAGGCAAACAGGAATTTGGAGCCAGACGGGGAGGGCGGTCGTCGCATAAGCGAGAGCCACCCCCGCGGCACTACCAAAAGTACCTGGCGCAAAAGGCGCGATGAGCCCCAAGCCAAAGCCCGTGGCCACGAAAAGACAAAAGCGCTCAAAGAGAGTCCGTTTCATAAGTGACAATTATTATACCATATTTTGCCCCATCAAAGAAGGGGTAGAATGTGTAATCCCCTGCCCCACCATTGTTCGACATCGACTCTCGACTTTGCCTTCCCTACCCTGCGCTTCTGCCTTACAACATGCGGCACGGCGGGCGGCAACCGTGCTAACCCACCCTGATGCGGGCGTCTTGCTTGTCCGCGCCCCGCTCGACAATCATTAGATTGCCGTCGGGGGCGCGTCCTGCGCAATCCGCCGCGCCTGAGGGCGGGCGCTCGGCTGTCGGCCACCCGCCGTGCCGCGTTGGCAACTCTGGTCGAGTTCGTCGCGTCGCGCCTCCGCGCTTGAGGGGCGTGCTCGGTCTCGCTACCGTTCGTCGTGCGGGCGCGTTTCGGCGGCTTCATCCGCGAATCCTCGCGCCATGCTTCGTTGCCGGAATACCGGCTTCCTCGCCTGGCGCGGGCTTCGCGGCGCATCCGCCGCCCCGCGTCCGCCCGCCTCACTCCGCTCAA
>CAVCJC010000035.1:0-18155 GCA_963602475.1 Lachnospira hominis (ex Liu et al. 2021) | reverse complement strand
GCCACCTTCAGCGCGTCCCGCGTCAAAATTGCCGCGAGCTGTCCGCGTGTTGCGCCAACTGCGCGCAAAACGGCGAATGTGCGGCGTTGGGAATCGGCATCCGCTACCAACAAGGAGATGAACCCGAGCGAGACAACCACGACAAAGATAAACGGAACGCGTGCCATTGAGCCGACGAGGTCATTGCCGTGGGCGAGGGTGCCCTCGGCGACTTCATCTCGCGAATGCAGCCGGACCGTATTCCCGCGCACTTCGCCCTCTTTTGTGACGAGGTTCGCTCCGTTCAGCGCGGCAACAATCTCTTTCTCGACGCGCCGCCCCGCCTCGAAGACTCCGTACTTCGCGAGGAAGTCGGGCTCATAATCGAGCCAAACATGCGTCATATGCACAAACTCTTGCGGACGCCTATCCGCCGCCGCGAGGGTGTCAAAACTCACGAAGACGGGTCCGTCGGTATTCACGGGCATACGATTGAGGCCGCGCACAAGTCCGCGACTCGTGACCATATGCCAATTCAAGTCGAGGATGCCGACGACTTTGAGCCCGAGCGTGAAGTTGCGTCCGCAATCTAGCTCGAGAGTGTCGCCGAGCGACAAGTGCCGTGCTCGCGCCATCATTTCCGTTATCAAGCACGCGTCACTCGTGAAAAGTGCATTGGTCGCGGCGGTGCGCTCGCCTGCCACAAACTTGAAGTCGGGGATGTGGTTGCTCGCGAGGAGAAGTGCGTTACGATATTGCTTCGGACGCTTCTCGCCGAAGGTGTTGCCCATCCCTTTGAGTTCCTCGAGGGGCAGAAGGTTCACCTGCAAAGGCTGGAGCTCCGAGATTTGGCGCACGCCTTCGAGCTTCTGGATTTTCTCAATATCGAAACTGGAGACTCCGCCAGGCAAAATGGAAACTATCGCGTCCGTCCACTGCTTGGAGGGGATAAACGCCTTTGTGAGGGAGGCTCCCCAAACTTCGACCGCGACAAAAGCTCCAAAGCCAAAGGCAAAGGAGACAATCATCCCCCACGGACGATGTCGTGGCGGACGAAAACTCGCCGCCTCGAGGGGCTTCACGGCGAGGGCGGGACGCAGGGAGACGAGTGCCGCGATAAGTGCCGCGCCGAGTGTCAGCGTGGCAGAAAGCACGAAGGCGGAAAGCACCAGCACGCCGCCCTCAGGGAAAAGTGCCGCGTCCAGCGCCGTATACGCGAAAAGTGCCGCGCTCGAGCCAACCGCGCCCACGAGATAGCCAATGACGGAAAGTCCAAACGCCTCGCGCCAAACCTTACGGACGAGTCCGCTGCGCGTAAGCCCGAGAACGCGCATAATCGCATAATCGCGGCGTTTTGCCTCTACGGAAAGCGAGAGCGTATTAATTAAAAGGCAGAGCGCTGTCAGGGCGGAAGCCCAGAGCAACAAGCCACGGGCGCGGTCAAAGTTGCGTCCCGCGTCACTTCTAAAGCCAGGCGCGAGTTCCGTAACTGTGCGCGATTTATACGGACGCCACTCCTCGTCCATTGCCGCGGCGGTTTCGGGCGCGACAAAGGCGTTCGGGTAGCTGCGCAAAGGACGCTCCCAATCGAGAATCTTCGCGAGTTTAAGACGATACGCACCTTTCTGTCCAACAAAAGTCAGTTCCGAACCAATTTCGGGCGGAGTAAGATGGCGCTGAGCGAAGAGGGCACGGGTCACTACGACCTCCCCCGAAGGGACAAGCTCGTGAGCGGTCGCGAAAGTCGTCATCAGGGGAGGCCCCTGCATAACGCGTCCGTCAGGACGAAAGTCCAGCGTGGCGCGTGCGGTTTGGGAGTGCTCCTCTACGGGCACCTCGCGCAAGAGCCGTGCGGCGACGGACTCCGCCTGCGCGTCGTTTGAAGCGACGAGCGAGCGGATGAAGATGACCGTACCTGCGGCAATGGCAATGCCGAGGATGGTACAAAAGTGCCGCGCTTTCACGAATAAGTCTCCAAATAGAGGCGCGAAACACGGGCGGGGTCGCCTTGGGTCTCATAAGTCGCGGCGAGAGTTCCGTCTTTCAGAAAGTTCACCTTCTGCGCACAGGCGGCGACGACGGGGTCGTGGGTGACGACGAGAATGGCGCTCTTGCCGACCGTGTTGAGCGTCTTCAGGAGGTCACAAATCCCCTTCGCCGCGCGGGTATCGAGGTTGCCCGTCGGCTCATCCGCGAGGACGACATCCGGTTCAGGAAGAAGTGCACGGGCAATCGCGACGCGTTGACGCTCGCCGCCCGAGAGGGCGGTTGGATGGCGCTCAAGTTTATCGCCTAGCCCCAGCAACTCCACAAGCTTATTGAACCGCGCCTCATCGACGGACGCGTGATCGAGCTTGAGCGGGAAGACGATATTTTCGCGCACCGTCTTATCATCGAGGAGGTTGAAGTCCTGAAAGACAACACCAATGTGGCGGCGACGGAACTTTGCCGCCGCTGAGTCTGAGAGGCTCGTAATTGGCGTGCCGCCAATCTCAATTGTGCCCGCGTCCACGCCGAGGAGTCCCGCCGCCACATGCAAGAAGGTTGATTTACCCGCGCCCGAGGGACCCATCAGCGCCTCGAATCCTGAGGGTTGCAGGGTCAGCGAAAAGCCGTCCAGAACTGCTCTTTCGCCATACTTACGGCACACATTTGTTGCTTTCAACGCTTCTTGCATAAGGCTTTATTCTCCTCTTCTCAATTAGAATCGTGCACGCACACCAATCTCAAAGGTGCGCGGCTCACCCACGAGGCACTCATAGAAATGGCGTGTGGACTCAAAGTATTTCTCACCCAAGAGATTGCGGATGCCTAAGGTAAGCATCCAATCCTCAGAACCACCAAACTTCGAGAACGGAATCGTCGCGCTAATATCCACAAGGTGAGAGGGGTTTAGCCGCAAGTTTTCATTCTGATATTTACCTCGCACTGTCGCGTAGCTCATTGAACGGAAGCGATAGCCTGCGCCAAGAACAATATCTTCAAGCGGACCTGACGAGATACGATAGGAGGTGTTAACAGAGAAAGTATGAGCGGGATAGTTCTCAAAGTCGCGCCCTTTTTCACCAGGAGCAACCGTACGGTCCGTATGCTGATTATAGGCATACATTGTCATAATCGTCCAGTTATCCGTAATATCACCCGTTAAAGAGACTTCCGCACCACGAGTGGTATAGCGTCCGTCGTAAGTGTAGAAATCATTAACCGTATCCATAACAGGCGCATTATCCTGCTCAATACGATAGGCAGAGACCGTCAACCACAAGCGATCAACAGGAGAGATACGTACGCCACCTTCATACTGCGAAGCAATCCACGGACTTGTCGGCGAGGAACCGTCCGCATTACGATAGCCGAATGTAGGGGTACGCGTCTGAGAGTAGTTGCCAAAGAGAATGAACCAATCAAGAGGCTGAATCGAAAGCCCCACGCGCGGCGAAACCGCGTCCGCAGTTTGGTGCCAATAACGAGTTGTGCCGCTTGTATACGAATCATACTCAAAATGATCGTAGCGAATGCCGCCTAGAAGTGTGAACCACCACCACGAAACAGAATCTTGAAGGAGTGTACCATAGCGTGATGTCGGGGTCCCAAAAGTTGTTCCCGCTTCACGATAATAATAATCAGGTTGGAATACAAAGCAATTCGTTACACTACCACCTAAATCCTTAGTGTAAATTGAGCGCATATACACATTGTAGTTGCGATTTACGCTTTTGGCATGCGAGAAGTTCGCCGAAGTGCTGGTCTTCGGGCTATAACGACCCTCGCCAACATCATAACCATAACCCCACAGCCCTGTATTGAAATAATTATTAAGGAGAGAGCTGTCTCTTAGATTGACAAAAGGTTCTCTCGTCGTATGCTCCCACGAAGAGACCATCATCGCCGCGCCAAACTTGAGGAGCCAGTCTTCCGTCACTTGCCAATCAAGCCACGGATTAAGCATGAAACCCTGATAAGTTGAACGATCACCAGGCTCGCACGAAGACTCGTACCAGCTATAGCCGCCGCCGGGGCGTCCGTGCCAAACAGGCACACCAATGTAGCTCGGCTGATCTGTATATTGAAAGAGCGACTTCAAGCCAAAATGAACTTCATCATTTGGCTCAAAGACAAAGCTAGGCGCGACGGAAAACGATTCACGCGGACGCGCCCCCTTCTGCGAACCTTCGTTGATGTAGGTGGGGGTATAATAGTCCGCCGTCGTCAAGACACGGACGGCTCCCTTGCCGTCGAGAAAAGTCTGGTTAACATCCGCCATACCGCGCTCGCGGTGCGTGTGGCGTCCGACGGAAAGGTTCCCTTGAAGATTTGTCTCATCCTTCGCCGTTGTCGCACTCTTTAGGTACATATTAATGGAACCGCCCGCGCCATTATTACCTTGCACAGAGCCTTGTCCGCCACCGAGTGCACCAATGGGTCCCTTCACAATTTCGACGCGCTCCATTAAGAAAGCATCCATAAAGAGTCCTGCACCGCGTCCAATTGGCAAAACGCCTTCAAAGGTGGGTTCCGTACCGCCAAAGCCACGGATTGAGAAAATGCCAGGTTGACGAACCACAAGCGACTTGCCGCCCGTCTCGATACCAGGTACATAGCGCAAAAGGTCGTGGAGGTCGGTCGGGTTGTGCTCCTGAATAAAGTCTTCCGTCAAAGTATCTACCACGACAGGTAGTTTCTCGGGCGGGACATCCGTGAAAGTTCCACCATTAACGGTGGGTGCGCGATAGCGCGAAAGAGCCGTCCCCTCGACTGTAACAGTACCTAGGTCAGCCACGACATTCGTCGCGGCATTTTCCGCGGCGAATCCAACGAGCGCGGCAGTTGCCGCGACAAAAGAGCCTAATATGCGTTTCATATGTAAGGGTAAACGCCGTCGCTCGTCGATAGGTTCACAGGGAACTTAAACTTTTTTCGTGATCTACGAAGTCCGCGAGAGCCGCTTGCCAAGTCGGGGTGCGATAGCCAAGCAGGTTTAGCGTGCTCTTTTTGAGATCCGAGTTAGCTGGACGCGGCGCGGGACGCGGATATTCCGCCGTTGTGCAAGGCGTGACTTCGCGCGTGAAGTTGGGCAGTAACCGCTTAATTTCACAGGCGAAGTCGTACCATGTGCACTGTCCCTCGCAGGTTCCGTGGATAATGCCACTGACATCGGGCTTCGTGAGCAAAAAGGCGATAACATCGGCGACTGCGTCACAACTCGTCGGGTTGCCGCGCTGGTCATTGACGACCTTAAGCGGAGCACCTTCTTGTGCGCCCAACTTCGCCATTGTATGCACGAAGCTCGGACCGCCCGCGCCATAGAGCCACGCGATACGCAAGATTATAGCCTCGGGCAAAATCATTTGAATCATCTGCTCGCCCGCGAACTTCGAGGCTCCGTAAACGGTGCGCGGACGCGGCACATCCTGTTCGCCCCACGCCCACGGTTCAGAAGGCGGTTCGCCTGAGAATACATAGTCCGTTGAAATCGCAATTAGCCGCGCGCCACACGCTTTTGCCGCGATGGCGACATTGCGTGAGCCTTCCTCATTGAGTTTAAAGGCAAGATCGCGCTTCGCCTCACAATCGTCCACCTTCGTCATTGCGGCGCAGTGGACAATGACATCGGGAGCAACGCGGCAAACTTTTTCCGTAAGCGCCGCGTCGTCCGTTATATCCCAGTCAGGCAAATCGGCGATGGTGAGTTCGTGCGCGGCGAAGTGGTGCTGGAGCGTGCGCCCCAACATTCCCTTGCCGCCCGTAATGAGAATCTTCATGCGTCGCCTTAGATCTTGTAATATTCTTCCCAGCCCTTGCGCGGCGGAAGCCCCTTAAGGAAATAATTGGCGTAGCTGTCGCCCACAATCTCGCCCTTAGCGGGGTCGAAGGTAATGGAACGATTAACGCGCATTGCGATGCAGGCGAGAGTGAAGACCTGAGAAAGTGGCGCGGCAACTTCGAAGGGACTCAGAGTGCGTACCTCGCCCTTCACAGCACGGATGAAGCTGCGATAGTGGCTATCCGTCTCTGGCGGGTAGTCGGGAAGTTTCGCGTTATAGTCGCCCACGATATGGAGCGGGTGCTTATGCGAAAGGGACTGCCAAATCGTGCCGTCCTTCTGGTACATTTCCTTGCCCGGGAAGAGCTGCTTGCCCTTGAAGGACTCCTCATCATTCGCCGAGTTCTTGGGGATTCCGTCGGGTTCCGCGTAGACGAAGCCTTTCGGGAGCGGCGGGAGATTTTCCGCGCCATCGTACCACGTAAGCGTCATATCGGCGTGCTTTTCGTTGGCAGGGAACTTCATTGCCACCGTCGTTGCGCACGGGAAGGCGAATTGATTCCAGCCCTCGCACTTGAGGAGGTCAATCTTCGTGGGGAGGTCGCCCTTCAAAAGAAACTCGTGGACGCAGTCCATAAGGTGCGCACCCCAGTCACCGATGGCGCCATTGCCGAAGTCGTACCAGCAACGCCATTCGCCGCGCATATATTCGGGTGAATATTCATGATAGCGGGCGGTGCCAAGCCAAGTATCATAGTCGAGTGTCGCGGGGATGTCCGTCCCAACAGGATAATTGAAGATATTGCCTTTGAACTTATGCCAACGCCGCGCCATATTCATATGGACATTCACGCGCTCGACATCCTTCACGATGCCTTTCTCGACATACTCTTTAAATTGGAAGTACTTGATGGTGGAGTGTCCCTGATTGCCCATCTGAGTGACCACGCCATACTTCTTCGCCGCCTGCCGCATAAGTTCACATTCTTCGAAAGTGTGCGCGAGGGGCTTTTCGACGAAGACGGGCTTGCCGAGCTTCATCGCGTGCATAACAGCGGGGAAGTGCGAGAAGTCAGGAATCGCCACGAGCACCGCGTCTATGGAGTCCGCCATTTCGTCGAACATCTTACGGAAGTCCCGATAGCGCGGCAGATTGGGATACGCCTTAATCGCGTTCAGCGTCGGCTCGGACCCCATATCCGTATCGCAGAGAGCGACAAACTCGCAAATATCATCCGCATCCTGCTTAAATTGGCACATATCGTACCACGCCTGCTGACCGACACCAATTGCCGCGAGGCGCACCTTGTCATTCGCCTTATAAGCACGGGGAGAGAAGCACCCCGAGAGCACCTGCCAAGCACCTGCCGCGCAAGCACCTGCCAAAAAACTTCTGCGACTCATTTGCATAGTTTTTATCCTTTCTCAATTATATAAACTGTGTAAGCCGACTATGGCGCAACCCCACGCCCGCGCCTTCTCGAATTGCTCCAGAGAATAGCTCTCATTCGGCGAATGGATGCGGTCGGCGGGCTGTCCCCAGCCCACGATAAGCGGCGTGGCACCCGATACCTCGCGCAAAAGTGAAATGACGGGAATGGAAGCTCCGTCCCACTGAAAGACGGGTCCACGCGGATCAAGTTGCGTCAAAATCTCACTCGCCATATGGAAAAGCGGCGAGGCTAGGGGCAATCTAAAGCCGCCCGCGCCAGGGCTCCATTCATCAATCGAGAGCACCATCCCGCGCGGCACATTTGCCTCAAGATGTGCCTTCACCGCTTCAAAGGCGCGGCTCGGACTTTGTCCCGGCACAAGTCGCATTGAAATCTTCGCGAAAGCTTGGGCAGGAATAATCGTCTTCGACCCCGCGCCGCCATAGCCCGAGTGGATTCCGTTGACTTCAATCGTCGGCTCAAACGCATTGCGTGCGGCGAGGGAGTGTCCGCGTGTACCGCCCTCTGGGGCACAGCCCATATCTTCCGTAAACGCGGCGATACTCGGCATACTCGCCTCCGCCGCGGCACTTTCGGCTTCAGTCGGTGGGATAATGCCATCCAAAAAGCCCTTTACGGCGATGGAGCCGTCCGCATTATGCAGGGAGGCGACCAATTCGGCGATTCCTTGCGCAGGATTCGGGGCAATGCCGCCATATTCGCCCGAATGCAAATCGCGCGAGGGACCCGTTAGGCGAATTGTGAAGTGGCAAACGCCGCGTAGCCCCGCGACAATAGCGGGGCGCAATTCGGGCGCGGCATTTGTGTCGCAAACAAGTAGCACATCCGCCGCGAGACGGCGACGCATATCGGGGGCTAAGCGCGTAAGTGCCGTGCTCCCCGACTCTTCCTGTCCCTCAAGGATGACTTTTATCGTCGGGACGACCTTGGAATTGGGGTCCGTGAGGAAATCGCGCACGCCACAAAGAAAGGCGAAAGATTGCCCTTTATCATCCTGTGCCCCGCGGCAATAGACGCGTCCGTCTTTAAGGGTGGGCTCAAACGGAGGTGTTGTCCACTCATCAAGAGGGTCCGCCGGCTGAACATCATAATGCCCGTAGATGAGCAGGGTTGGCGCGCCATCCACGCCACGTTGCTCGCTATATATAATAGGAGGCGCGACAGTTCCCTTTTCAATCGGGGGCATTATGAGTTCAGCCGTGAACCCAAGTTTTGTAAGCCATTTTTTCCACCAGAGGGCACAGTCCGCACAGTCACGAAGCCTAGCGGGGTCTGCGCCGATGGATTTAAAGCGTAGGAGTTCAAAATACTCTTTTTGGACGGCATCTTCCATAGAACTCCTTATTTCTCGTGCAAAACGCCGTCCTCGAGCGTGAGCGTTCTATCACAAATCGCCGCTGCCGCTGGGGAGTGCGTCACTAGGACGAGTGCCGTTTGCTTATTTTGGGAAAGATCAGCGAGAATGCGTAAGATATCCGCACCCGTCATTGCGTCAAGGTTGCCCGTCGGCTCATCCGCGAGGACGAGGTCGGGGTTCGTCACCAGTGCGCGGGCGAGAGCCACCCGTTGGCGTTCGCCGCCTGAGAGTTCCGCTGGCAAATGATTGGCGCGTGCGTCGAGTCCGACGCGAGAAAGGAGGTCCTTCGCACGCTTTATCGCGACAGGGCCATAGTCGCCCTTGCGTACTCGCGTGGGGAGAAGGACATTCTCGAGCACCGTCAACTCAGGCATGAGGTGGAACGCCTGAAAGACAAAGCCAAAGTTCGATGGACGCGTCACTGTGCCCGAGGTCGGCTTGAGGAGTCCGCCCAAGATGTGGAGGAGTGTGGATTTACCCGCACCCGAACGCCCCACAATCGCGACTTTTTCGCCTGGTCGCACCGAGAAGTTCACGCCGCGCAGGACTTCGATGGGCTTTTGACCCGGAATCTTGAAGCGCTTCTTTACGTCTATCGTGCCTAAAACTATCGACATTTTAGTCCCCTCCTTATTCATTCAGCGCCTTGACAGGGTCTTTAAGTGCCGCGAGCGCGGCAGGGACGAGGGACGCGAGAAGTCCGAAGACATAGACAATCAAAACGGACCACACGATATCCGAGAAAACGATGCGGTGCGGGATGCGGGCGAGGCCATAGACGGACTCAGGGAATACGCTCACCCCAATATGAGCGAGCCACTCGACAATGCTTTGCAAGTTCGTAAGAATTGCCCAGCTCGCGAGGAGTCCGAGGATAATCCCAAGCGTGCACTGAATCATCCCATGTGTCATAAAGACAGCCATAATTTGGCGGCGACGGAAACCGAGTGCTTTCAAAAGGCCAATTTCTGGTGTCTTCTGGACGGTCAAGACGAGCAAAGTATTCATCACACAGAAAAGCGCGACGAGGGAGATAAGCAAAAGCAAAACGGCCGTCATATTCTTCTCGACCGCAAGTGCCGCGAAAAGTTCACGGTCCGCTTCCTGCCAAGTAATTTGGCGCAAGCCTGGGCGCACCGCCTTTATCTCTTCGCTAATGCGAGCAAAGGCCTTCGCATTGGTGGGTTCCGCCGTTTTGATGTGCACGGCGAACACGCCTTGCTCCATCCCCATTAGATCACGAACCGCGTCAAGACTCGCCGCGACATAGCCCGAATCGTAATCATATTGTCCGCAAGAAAATATGCCGCCGACTTTCCATTTAAGGGGCAAGTAGACTTCGTCCTTCGCGGCGAGGGTTTTCGGCGAATAAATCGTTACTTCGTCGCCCACCCAAACACCTAACTGCCGCGCGACATGGCGGCCGATAATGAGTGTATCGGGCTCTAAGTCGAAAGTTCCCGCGAGAGGCTCGCCTACACGATACGCCTTCTTGAAGTCGTCCCCCTCGACACCAAGAATAATCGGCGCGAGGACGCGTCCGCGATACGAGAGGAGTACCCGCGTATCAATTTCGGGAGTCACGCTCGTTACACCCGAAATCGTACGGAGCTTTTCCGCGAGCGGCGCTTCATTCGTGACGACACTGCCGACGGAAGGCACAAGCGAGATGTGGGGCTTAAAGTCGAGGATTTTCTCCTCCCAAATATCGCCAAACCCCGTCATAACGCCGCGCACGACAACGACCGCCGTTATCCCGAGCATTACGCCTAGAATGGAAACGAGGGTAATAACCGAGGCGACGGAACGCTTAGGCTTAAGATATTTGAGAGCCAAAAAAAGCGGGAAGGACATTAAATGTCAACCTCAACGCCCACATCGTCCGAACGGTCTACGGCATTCGAAGACTTGGAATCGTCATCATGAACTTCCGCCGTTGCCTTCGTCTGGGAAGTCGGCAAATAACGATAGTAGACCATCAATTGTAGCGCGACAAGGCAGGTACTCATCACATCACCCTTGTAGCTATCTTGACTACAATTGTAATAGCCTTGCTTGTGAGCCTTGCCCGTCCAGTCTTTAATCGTCTCAGGGAGCGTCGTGAGCGTGCTCGTATAAAGCTTCTTCATCGCGACATTCCACTTCTGCCAAGCCACTTCGTCCGCTTTCGCCGCGCCGTCACGCATGCCCGCCTGATATTTGCACTGGGTCGCGTAATAGCAATAGTACTGGGCATTGCCACCGAGATTATTCTGTTCTTGCGAAAGTTCCTTCGCATTGAAGGTCGGCTGCCACGTCTTCATAAAGTCGAGAGCTTTACGAACCTCGGGCTGACTTGAGAAGCCGAGAAGTTGCATGGCGAGACATCCCGTCGCCGTCAATCCCGTGGGACCGCCGCCCGCCGTGTAGTTAAAGCCGCCATTTTTGAAGTTGCGCGTCTTCAGACAGCGTATCGCCTTCTTAATGCACTCGTCGAGTCCGTCGGGGTGAAGCCCCGCCATCTTGCCCGCCTTCAGTGCCTGAAGAGCCCAGCCCGCGAAGGACATATCATCACGCGTCGACTTGGGGTTGATTTTATAATCCCAACCACCCGTTGGCGACTGACCTTTCACAATGCGGTCAAGGCACATCATCGCCGCTTCTTTGCAGTTCGGGTTCTTCGTCATACCATACGCCTCACAAAGCGCGTAGGTCGCAATCAAGAAGGCGTATTCATTGCCATCCACCCCCGCCATACGTACGACAGGGCCTGGACGCACCGAACCCACCAAGAACTCAATAGCTTTTTGCACCGTCGGACCAAAGTCCTTCTGATACGGCGAAGGTGCGCCCGGGTATTCACCGTGCGCAAGGTAGGTCAATACGGCGAGTGCCGTATTGGCGAGCGGATTCATCCCCGTCGCCCAGCTTCCGTTCGGCTTCTGCACGCCCTTAAGCCACCACAAAATCTTCATAACGGCGGCTTCGGTCTGGGCATCGCCATACCCCGCACCACCGCGCGTCGCCGCGCCAATCGAACCTGGATTACGAGAACCCGTCATCGCTTTCATCTTTACAGGCGAATCAACGAACGCCACCGAGTCTTGCGCGGCAGGCTTAACCGAGACCGCTTGTTGCTGGGCAGGTGCCGCGGCAGCAGGCGCGACCGTGGTCATAGGACCAGGTGTTGCCACATCGACCATAATCTCGACATCCTCGAGCGGCGGCGGCTCAATGTCGTCTGGCGGCTCTTCCGCAATTTCTTCAAGCGTCTCTTCCGCCGAATCATCTACCTCACCAATGCGGATTTCAATCGTTTTTTTCGCTTGCCCCGTGACTTCCGTCATAACGATAAGGATAATGACGAACATAATGACCGTCACGCACGCAATCAGAGGTGCCGCGAGGCGTTGTAGTTCAATACGCGCAATCTTGTACTCGCGCGAATTGCGGGGCTTAGAAAAGCCCTTTATCATCGCGACAAAACGACTGAAGAAGCCTTCCGTCTGAAAGCGCTCATTAATCTCTTCGAGCTTAAATTCTATATCTTCACTTAGTTCCTCGGGGGTCTCTTCCATAATCTCATCCTTCTTTTAGACCTTTAGAGTGAAAACACGCTGACACTGAAAAGCTCATTCTTGTAGCAGATATCGAGGACATCCACGAGCGCTTTATGCGGACTATTCCCCGCGCACTTGATGATAATCGGCGTCTTCTTCGAGGTGCGGGCAATATCGTGGAGGTTTTTATCTAGTCCTGAACGGTCAACTTCGCGTCCGTTGTAGATAATTACGCCCTGCGCACTGCCATCATAACGCCGACCAATCTCGATATTCACCGAAATATCGTCCGACGCTTCACCCGAGCTACTCGCGGCAGGCGCGGGTCTATTCACATTGAGTTTCGTGAATAGGTCTTCCTGCTTAATCGTAACAACGAAGAAGATGATGAGTTCGAACACCACGTCAATCATCGGCGTGAGGTCGAGCTGCGGATTCTCTTGTTCCTTCCTAGCCATATTACCTCACCCTCTTTAGACGCTTGCGTTCATGGGTCTTATCCTCGCCAATCGCGACGAACGAAATACGCCAAATCTTCGCCTTCGTGCACGCGTCCATCACCTTACGGACGGCATCGTGTTGCGCGGCAAAGTCGGCGCGAATCATTACGGGAAACTCGCGATGGAGCTTATCGTAACGCGCCTTCACGCGGCGATACACCTCGTCTGGGGTCAGAGTTACATCACCCATAGAGATACGCCCATTTTGCGCGACATCAATACGCATATGGTCGGGCGGCAATTCATCTGGCGTGAGCACAATGCCGTGCCGCCCATCCTCCAGCTCGATTGTCTCATCCATCTTCTGCGCTTCGGTCAAAGTAACCACGAAGAAGATGATGAGCTCAAAGACGACGTCAATCATTGGCGTCAAGTCGAGCTGCGGATTCTCTTGTTCCTTCCTAGCCATAGTTAGGAACTCACTTACGCTTCAGGGACTTCTTCAGCGGGCACTTCCTCGGCGGGGACTTCTTCCGCGCCCGTATCAACCTCGACATTGCGAAGTCCGTTCAAGAACTCCATCGTCACAGCGGTCATACGCAGAATGAGGCGGTTAGCGTTATTACGCAGCGAATAGAACACCGCGATACCCGGAATGGAAATACACAAACCCGCCGCAGTCGTCCACAGCGCCTGACCAATGGAGTTCGCGAGAGCCGCCGCGTCACCTGCACCGCCCGAAGCGAGCGCTTCGAACGTCAAAATCATTCCTTGCACCGTACCGAGCAAGCCAAGCGAGGGACCCAAGTTCGCACAAACCGCGACCCAGTTAAGTCGCTGCATAAGCTTTTCTTGTTCAAGGTCAGAGGCGGCGGTAACCGCTTCCTGAATAACATCAAAGCCTTCCTCTACATGTTGGAACGCGGCAGAAAGGATGTTCGACATCGATGAGGGCGTATTCTGGCAGGCTTCCATCGCCGCGACAATATCGCCTTCACTCATCGCCTTCTGAACCTTCTCAATGAGCTTATTGGGCATCAACTTGCCTGGCTTAATGAGAATAGCGCAGTCAATGGCGAAGTAAATCGCGAGCATGCCGTCGCCGAAGAGGGCGAACCAGAGAAGCATGCCGACGACACCCGAACCGAACACGATTTCATAAAAGCCACCCGCCGAAGAATTGCTGGACTTCGCGTCCGCACTCACGACTTGACCATCTTCGCCAGTTAGCTCCTGACCATAAGTATGGAGGGCTGCGACAGGCGCGGCACATGTACCGATTAGGATTGTGAGTGCCGCCAACGATTTCTTGAACTTTGTCATAATTTTTACTTCTTTTAGTTGTGAAAGATTAGTGAATGAGAGTTAGAGGTTAGAGGCTACGCGCCTGAGTGCGCAAACTTTCCGCCCGCGCCGCCATGCCGAGCTTATCAAAGCACTGCGCCGCCTTTTGCATAGCCGTCGACCGCGCCATTTTGCACGGTTCGTCGTTATACATCAGCGCGACCCGCAAATACGAGTCAGTCAACGCCTTGCGATAAGTATCAGGACCCTCAGGACCCGCCGCAAGAATCATATCGCCACGCATAACAAGCGCTTCCGCACTCGTCGCGCGGTCGCCGCTTTCCACCGCGAGACGCAAGCAGTTCTCAAGCTGCGTGGACTTGCCGAGCTTCAGAAGCACCTGCCAATACGAAGGCGCGAGCTCGCCAATATACGCCGCCTCACGATTCTCATTGATGATAAGACGCGCCGCCTTTTCCGCCGCCTGAGCCTGCCCCGCCGCGAGATGCGCCTCTACGAGATAGCGCGCCGCGGGCTTATCCCAGACGAGCATCTTGTAAGTACGGACGATTGCCTCCAAATCCTTAATCGCCGAAGCACCCTTACCACTCTTCACGAGCTCCACCGCGCGGTCGAATGTCTTGGGCTTTTCAATCTCAAGGTCGGTTACATCGTCCAATTTAAATTCGACGGTCGTATTCTTGGAAGTAACCGAATACGCCTTTGAGCGGGCTTGCCACTCAATATCGCCCGTTTTCGCACCCTGTGCCGTGCGAATCGTGCCCGGAATCGCCCAGAGCGTCGAAGCCGCCAAAATCGCGGGTATCGCCAATGTCAATTTATTCATGTTGCTCTCCTTCAGATTGTTCACTTGTCGCGGTCGCGTCCGTCTGTGTGACGACCCCCGCTGCTTTAGCCTTGTTGATGAAGTTCTGGACCTCCGTCCGCGCACGCCCTTCGGGGAAGTATTGCATATACTCCTCGCCGAATGTCAGCACATCCGCCGCTTGGGCATCGCCCATCGCCGAAAGTAGTGGCAATAGCGTCTCGTACGCCCGCTCAAGGTTTTTGCATTCACCTGCGGACATCTTATCAAACGGGTGTTCCGCCGTCGGGCGCCGCGCCTGCAAAAAGGCCTTCAAGCCCGCCGCCGTCAATTCACGCGTTTCTGCCGCGCGTTCGTCAAGCCCCATCTCCTTTTCGGCATTCATACGCTTCACACGAATGTCGGCGGACATCAAATCGACGGAATCCTGCTCCCACTGCTCTTTCTTGCGCCAATAGCCGCGCAACTTCTTAATGGCGGCAATGGCCGCGCCGAAGTGCTTACTGCGCAAGGTGTCATCTTTCTCAGTGCGACCCTGCTCAGAGGCAACTTCCGCGAGCAAGAGGTTCGCGTCCGCCGCAATCGCGAGACGAGACATCCGCTCATCCTGCAAATAAGTGTCGAGTGCATCACGCGCCTCAGCATAGGCCTTTTGCTTGTAAAGGGACTGCGCCTGCCCAAGCCGCGCCTTAGCGACAACCTGCACTTGATTCGTGCCCGCCTTTGAAATCGCCTTCTCAAATGCCTGATTCGCGAGCTCCCAGCTCTTCGCATTCACAAGAGCCTCACCCGCATCCACGAACTGCCCAGCCGTGTAGGCACCGTCCGTATTCAGCATTTCGCGATAAACTTCAGTTCCTTCCTGAACAAGCCCCATCTCAATGAGACTACGCGCCAAACGCGGCTTCGCATTCTTCGCTTCATCGGAATCAGGGAACTCCCGCGAAAGGCTATCAAGCGCCGTCTTCGACTTCGCCATATCACCGAGGGCGGTGTAAATCGTGCCCAGCTTCACATACGCGGCTTTCGCGTACTTGCCCTTCGGGAACTGCTTCACATACTGCTCAAGGCTCGCCGCCGAACGCTTACGGAACGCTTCCAGCTTGTCGGCGGGCTTCGTAATGCGTCCCCAGCAATCACCCACGAGATAGAGCGCGGCTTCCTTCAATTCGCGATATTTCGCCTTGTCGTCCGTCGAAACGGCGGGGTCGGCAAGTTTCTCATCCGCCTTCTTCGCGAAGTCCATAAATTGCTTGATGCCACGGATAATCTGCGCTGAACCTTCCTTCAACTGTGCCTCAACCGCCTCGGGAGTCTCATTCGTTTCCGCCGCCTTGAAGATGTCGAGACCATCCTTCTGATACATCATCGCGAGCTTCATCTGCGCCTGCATACTCTGCAGAGGCGAAGTCTCAACTTTGACATACTTAGAAAGTGCCGCGAGCGCCGCCTTGCTATCACCCTCTTCCTCATAGCACGCCGAGAGCTGCGAGAGCGCGAAAGCATATTGCGTCGAATTTGTGTAATATTGGTCAATTATGTTATAAAACGCAATCGCCTCACGGAACTTGCCCGCCTTTTGCGCCTCATACGCCATCGCGGAAGCCGTCACAGGAGCCTGAACGTGCTTGCGATAGTTGGTCATAAACGCCTTGTAGAGTGCAACGGACCGCGCGGCTTCGCCATACGCCTTTTCTTTGCCCGCGAGACGAAGGACGGCATTGCCCGCCTCAGTCATCATCGCCTTATTCTTGTAGTTGGCAAAGCGCTCCGACAAATACCCCTCTACAGCGTCCGCGTCAATACGCAAATCTTCCTTCTTCGCCTTCTCATTCGGCTTGAGACGGACAATTTGGTCGAGGTAAGCGGAAGCCAAGTTCTCAACTGCGCGAATCGCCTCGGGGCACTCAGGATTCGCCGCAAGTGCCGCGTAGTACTCCTTAATGGCCGCTGGGTAGTCACGCTCGGCGAGTTTGTCGTCCGCCGCCTTGAACTGCATCGCCCGAACTTTCGCCATCTGTTCAGCGGTGATGTTAGTCTTAATCTTCGCGCCGTAGGTCTTTTCGGCGAAAAGGCGAATCTTTTCCGCCAAATCACCCGCTGGAGCCGCCCAAGTTGACTCGGGATACTGAATAAACACATTGAGCGCGTGGTTATAAGCACCCGCACCATTGCGCTTGCCATTCTTCGTCTTCGCGCCAAACATCAAATCCTTGATGAGATTGTCATCGCGCTTCGGCTTCTTGAACTCCGATTCCGCCTCTTGCCACATCATATCCGCGAGCAAATAGCGGCAAGTCGGCATTGGCGAGAGCTTCAAAAGCCCGAGGTGTCCGTCAGGGTCGGCATCCTTAATAGACTTATGGAGCTCCGCGAGCTGGTCCATATAGTCATCAATCGTCCCTTGAGCACGGTCAATGCGTCCGCCCAACAGCTCCAAGTGCGCCTTCATCGCAATGGCGCGACCGAAAAAGATGGGCTTATCTTGCTTCCAAAGGAGCTTATCAATGTATTTACGAGCCCCCTGAAGGAATTGCTTGCGCTTATTGTCGTCCTTCGCTTGTGCCGCGAGGCGCAGATACATATCCGCCGTCTCACTCGCGACATTACACCAAATATTGTCGTCCTCGTCCGATCCTTTCGGATTCAAGTTCGCGAGCAAGCCCTCATAAATCTTGCACGCGCCCTCGAAGTCCTTCGCCAATACGAGGATCTGCCCGTACTGATAACTCGCCTGCCGATGGAAAGTGCTCAGCTCCTTCGTCGGCTTAGGGTACTTCTTAAAGAACTCATTGTAAATCTTCTCGCAGTCCGCCTTGCGTCCGCGTATAAAGTAGTTATTGGCGACTTCAAGACGCGCCGCCCAGAACTTTGCGCCATTGCGGTCAGGAAGCGCGGCAATTTTCTTTTCCGCCTCATCAAACTTGTTCAAGCTCAGGAGTCCGCGAATCTCAATCGCGAAGAATTGCGCCTCACTCTCAGGCCATTTCTTCTTCGTCGCGGCAATGACAGGCCCCGCGAAATCGGGGAAGCCATTATCAATGAGGGCTTCGACATACGCAATCTCATTGCGCAAAGCCTCATCGACTTTCACCTCGGTCGCCGCCGCCTCCTCCGCAGGCTTCTCAGCCTCCGCAGCGGAAAGCTCAAACGCCGCGCTGAAGGCTAGTGTACAAGCAACCAGCCCGCTCGAAAAACTCTTCCTAACTTTCATCATAAAATTAGTATACACTTTCTTTGGCAGAAACGCAAGCGGTTTTTGCGTCCGTTCTCCAAATCGCGGCAAAACCAACCCATAGCCCTTACGATTTAATGGCTCATTTTATGGCTCAAATTGCGGCTCATACGCCCCTTTTAATGGCTCAACCGTAAAGTCCGTCAGCTGATAATTTAGCCGCTATTTCAAAGTGCCGCGCGCGGCAGTTTAGAGGGACGAAAAAGGGTGCGCCCTAAAAGCGCACCCCTTTTTCATTAATACGCACGAGGCGTACTTACTTGCAGAGTGTATAGAG
>CAVCJC010000034.1:0-18257 GCA_963602475.1 Lachnospira hominis (ex Liu et al. 2021) | reverse complement strand
CCCCCTACCAGCGTTACGCCGCAGGGGTGGTAGGGCGGGCAGTCCCTTGCCCGCCATTTGTCGGCGGCGCGGGCGGGAGTTGCACGAGAGGAGCGGAGCGGCTCGCCGCCGTAAGAGAGACTCTCGCCCGCAACCACTGACCTTGTCGAGGCAGGGCTGACTGAACGAAGTTACTTGTCTAAGCGCGAAAGGCGGCAAGGGACTGCGCCCCCTGTCTCTTTGCCTCATTGCGCATGGAGAATACAAAGTATTGCGGCAAAAGCAAAGGCGGATAGTGTATAATATTAGTCAGAAATATGGGAGGGGTGACTCTCCCGATTGTTGAGGATACTTGAAGCTATGAATATAAATAAGATAAATCCTGCGACATTGCGCATAACGGATATGCGCTTTGCGGATATTGATGGCGCTCCTAAGCGTTGTACGCTCTTGAAGCTGTACACGAATCAGGGGCTCATTGGCTATGGTGAAGTGCGGGACGCGAGTTCGCGCACTTACGCGGCTATGCTCAAGAGTCGTATCTTGGGGGAGAATCCGTGTAATGTCGAGAAGATTTTCCGTCGCATCAAGCAATTTGGTGGCGATTCGCGGCAGGCGGGTGGCGTCTGCGCGATTGAGCTCGCGTGCTGGGATTTGTGCGGCAAGGCGTGGGGCGTACCCGTGTGGCAGCTCCTCGGCGGTAAGTGGCGGGATGAGATCCGTTGCTACTGCGATACGGACTCCGAAGGCGGCGGACGCGATATGGGCGCGGCACTTCAGGCGCGTATGGCGATGGGCTTTACCTTCCTGAAGATGGACTTGGGCATTGAGCTTCTCTCGGATGTCAAAGACGCGCTCATTGCGCCGCTTGGGTATCTTGAGTATATGCGCAAGATGAAGCATGTCGTGCAGACTCCGCACGGCTCAATTGACCCGCGCTCTATGCGTGGCGAGGCGTTTGAGCTTTTCACGACCGCTCATGGACATACGGGGCTTCATCTCACGGAGAAGGGGCTTGATTACCTTGAGAAGTATATGGCGGATGTGCGGGACGTCATTGGCTGGGAAGTACCCATTGCCATTGACCACCTCGGGCATATTCCGTATGAGGACTGCGTGCAACTTCTACGCCGCCTTGAGAAGTATCACCTCTCGTGGGCGGAAGATGTGCTCCCTTGGCGCAATGTTGAGCAATGGAAGCAACTCCACGCAGCCACGGTGACACCGCTTGGCACGGGCGAGGATATTTATCTCAAGGAAGACTTCAAACCGCTTTTGGAGTCCCACGCCCTCGCGGTGGTGCATCCTGACTTGCTCACCTGTGGTGGCATTGCCGAGACGAAGAAGGTGGGCGATATGGCTGAGGACTATGGCGTTCAGATGAACATCCATATGGCTGAGTCGCCCATCGCCTGCCTCGCGGCGGTTCATGTGGCGGCGGCGACGCGCAACTTTATGGCACTCGAGCTTCATTCCGTTGATGTGCCGTGGTGGGGCGACCTCGTCCAGCCCGCGCTTTCGTATGCGGGTGGGTTCATTAAGGTTCCTGATGCGCCAGGCCTCGGAATTGGCGAACTCAATGAGAAGCTCATTACCGAAAAGGCGTGCTCCGACTTCCCAGCACCGTGGACACCGACGGATGAGTGGGACAAGGAATGGTCGAATGACCGCCGCTGGAGCTAATTTTATAAGAAAGGATACTAAAACTATGGCAGAAGAAAATCAACTGCAAAAAGAAGCGAAGATGATGAAGCTCGAGAAGCTCATCCGTGAACGCGAGACGGTGGAAATGACTCCGTTCCCGATTCCAGATGATGAGCTGCTTGCGCGCTATGAGAAGCTCTACGCGGGATGTGTCTCGGATGTTCTGCGCGAGTTCTGCTATCTCGACCAGGCGCTCCCTTGCGAGATACATCCGCTACGGGATTCAGATGTTGTCGCGGGCTTTGCGTTCACGGTTAAGTCGGCACCCTGCTGCAAGATTACGGGTGAGATGAGCTATCGCGGACAGATGCTCGATGAGATGGGCAAGAACCACTTCGTTTTGTGGGATACCTCGGGCGATGTGGACGCGACACTCTGGGGCGGCGTTATGACGGCGACCGCGTATGGTAAGGGCGTGAAAGCGGCGGCGATTGACGGGAATATTCGTGATACGAAGCAGATTCTCGAGAAGCCATTCCCGATTTTCTATAAGCACCGTATGCCGAATGGGTCGCTCTCGCGTTGCCAAATTACGCACTACCAAATCCCAATTAAGATTGGCAAGTGCTTCATCAAGCCTGGCGATGTCGTTTTCGGCGATATTGATGGTGTCGTCGTCGTTCCGCGTGCGGTGGCGTATGAGGTCCTTCTGCGGGCAGAAGAGATTGTCGCCAATGAGAAGAAGATCTTCTCGTGGGTCGCTAAAGGCGAGACCATTGACCAGATTACAGCGAAAGGCGGCTATTTCTAATGCTTAAGGATAAGCTTTCTTTGGCGGGGCGGACGGCTCTCGTCACGGGCTCTGCGCGCGGCATTGGTCGCGCCATTGCCCTTGGGCTCGCGGAAGCTGGGGCGCACCTCATTGTGCACGGCTCACGCGAGTCGGCGGCACTCGATGAGGCGCATAGTCTCGTCCAGAAGTTCGACCCAAGCGCGGCAAAAGTCGCGGCAGATTTGGGTGACCCCGCAGCGGTAGATAAACTCATCAAGGAGTTGCCCCAGACACCCGACATCCTCGTCTGCAATGCGTCCGTTCAATTTCGTCGCTTATGGACAGAAGTGCCGCGTGAGGAAGCGCTCCTTCAGATGCAGGTCAACTTCTTCGCGACCTTACGGATGTTCCAGCTGTGCTATCCGCGTATGAAAGCGCAGGGATGGGGACGGCTCATTACGGTTGGTAGCGTGCAGGAGCGGCGTCCGCACCCCGAGATGACGATTTATTCGGCTTCGAAGTCGGCGCAGGAGAATCTGGTGCGTTCCATCGCGCGGCAAGTCGCCTCTGAGGGCATTACGGTGAATAACTTGTGTCCAGGCGTATTCGCGACGGACCGCAATAAGGAAGCGCTCGCGAACCCTGTTTATAATGAGCAGGTTCTTCGGGCGATCCCCGCGCATATCGCGGCGGAACCTGAGGACGCGGCGGGCGCGGCACTTTTGCTCGCGTCGGACGCGGGACGCTACATTACGGGCGCGACGCTGATGATTGATGGCGGGCTTTGCTTGCCAGGCTAAGGCTAAGAGAAGTAATTAGAAGAGGAGAAAAGACATGCAGACGCAAGTAAATCGTTATAAATGGACGGCTCTCGGGCTTTTATGGGTCGCGTTCTTCTTGCAACAGGGCACGCGGCAGATATATGGTCCGTCACTTGCGTCTATCATGTCCTCCACGGGGGCGGACGCCGTCTCGGCGGGTCTCGTGGGCACCGTCTTCACGCTTGTCTACGGAATCTGCGTTCCGTTTGCGGGGCTGACGGCGGATCTCTTCTCGCGCAAGTGGATGGTGACCATTGGCGTTGCCGTCTTCTGCTTGGGCATCTTTCTCTCGGGCTTTGTAGCCTCCATTGGGCTTCTTGTCGTCACCTATGGCATTCTGAATGGCTTTGGACAGACCTTCTACTATCCTTCCGCCACCTCGCTTGTCTCGCAACTGCATAAAGAATCGCGGGCGACCGCGATGTCCATTCTCCAGCTCGGGCTTTATGTGGGCATTGTCGGATGTGGTGGGCTCGCGGGCTGGCTCGCGGGTTGGAGTGCGGAAGGGTGGCGGTGGGCGTTCCGTCTCTTTGGCGGTGTCGGACTCGTCTGGGCGGTGATTCTCCTCTTTTTCCTCAAGAATACGAAGCCTGAAGTCGCGGCGGGTGCGGTGAGCGATAAGCCGCGCTTAAGTGAGGCGTTAAAGGCGGTCGTGGCGAATCCCGCGGCACTTTGTCTCGCGGGCGGACTTGGCATGATGGTCTATGTGGATGTCGGGTTCAAGATTTGGATGCCCGATTATTTGGGTGAGACCTTCGGGATTTCGAAGGGTTCGGCGGGACTTAATGCCGTCCTTTGGCACTACCTCGGCGCGGCGGCGGGCATTATGCTCGGGAGCCGCTTTAGCGACAGATTTGTGACGACGCGTCCGTCGATTCGTATGGAAGTGAACATCCTCGGGCTCTCGGGGGCGATTCCGTTCATTCTTTGGATGGCGGGGACGAGTTCCTTTGTGTGTTGCTGTGTGGCGATGGGGCTTTTCGGCTTCTTTCGCGGCATCTATGACTCGAACTTGATGGCGGCGTTCTTGGATGTGATAAATCCGCGCTATCACGCCTCGGGGTGCGGTATAATGATGTGCATTGCCTTCATCTTTGGCTCGATGTCCCCGACGGTCTTGGGGCTTATGAAAGAGCATGTCTCAATGGCGGCAGGGATTGGGTCTCTCGCGGGCTTCTATGTGGCAGGCGCGCTTCTCATCCTCGTCGCGCGGCATTTTCACTTCAAGAAAATATAGCAACTGGGCGCGGATTTTGGTATAATCCTCTTATGATAATGAGGAATCCTAAAAGTCCAGCGCGCGTATTCAATGTCGTTGTCGCTGTAAGAATGTACAACGCCGTGGGGCGTGCACGCTTGGAGGGCGTGCTGCGCTTTCTGCGGCACGGACGCAATTGGCGCATTAAGCTTATCGAGACCGAGGACCATTTCTCCGCCGAGACAGTCGCCAACGCGATGAAAGATGGTGTCGATGGCTTCATTCTCTTTCAAAAACTCGGTAGCGACCTCTGGCAGAAGCTCATTGAGTCGAAAATCCCGATTGTGTCTATGGAGTCCGTCTGCCCCAAGGAAGTGAAGCGCGGACGCTATGTGCACCTCGTGCATATGGATGATGAGGGCATTGGCACGCTCGCGGCGGAGCACCTGCTTTCGGCGGGAGACTTCCGTTCCTTTGGCTTTGTGCCGACCTTTTTGAAAGAAACTTGGTCCATTCGCCGCCTGAAGGGGTTCGCCACCGCCATTCGGCAGGAGGGCAAGCGGTGTCATGTCTTTACGCCGTCCAGGGATGCGACGCTCGATAATGAGTCCGCCCTCATCAAGTGGCTGGGGTCCTTGCCGAGTCCGTGCGCCATATTTGCCGCGAATGACTTGATCGCGACGCGGGTACTAGCCGCATGTAATGGCGCGAATCTCAGTGTGCCGCGCCAAGTGGCTATTTTAGGCGTCGATGATGATGAGATTCTTTGCCTCAATGCGGTGCCGACGCTCTCAAGCATCCATTATGTGACGGCGCAGGAAGGCGAACTTATTGCCGCGCACCTCGAGAAGATGATGATGCGAAAGCCCACCGACTCTAATCTCCTCACGTGGAATTATAAGCAGGTTGTGCCGCGCGAATCGACTTCGTTCACGACGCCTGCCGCGCAACTCATCCGCCGCGCGCTCTTGCATATCGACCGTTTTGCGACGGAAGGGCTCAAGGCGCGGGATGTGGCGCAGGAGCTGGGGGTTTCTCAGCGGCTTTTGGAGTTGCGGTTTAGTGAACTAGAGAATCGCACGGTGGCACAGGCGATAGACGAGCGGCGTTTCGCGGAGCTGACGCGGCTTTTGCGCAATACGAAAGCCCCCATAACGCACATTGCCTCAAGTAGTGGCTTTGGCAATTTACCGAGCCTCACGCGGCGGTTTCGCCAACTTTATGGTATGACCATGAAGGAATGGCGTGCCAAAGAGCAGGCGAAAAAGAACTAAAAAGTGTCCCAAACAGTAATTTACTGTTTCAATTAGGGGCAAAATATGGTATCATATAGGTACAAGATTTAGGAAAGAAAGGTTTCTATGGAAACGATACAGTTGAAAAAGGCTGAGGACTGCCGCTGGGACGCGGCCAGTTTGGGCGAAATTATGCTCAGGTTTGACCCGGGCGATGGACGCATCCACACGACGCGGGAGTTCCGTGTCTGGGAAGGCGGCGGCGAATACAATGTCGTGCGCGGCCTTCGGCGGTGCTTTGGGCTACGGACTACGGCGGTGACGGCGTTCGCCGAAAATCCCGTCGGTCGCCTCGTCGAAGACTTCATGCACCAGGGCGGGGTCGATGTCTCGCACGTGAAGTGGCTCCCTTACGATGGCATTGGGCGCGGCGTTCGCAACGGACTCAACTTCGTCGAGCGCGGCTACGGATGCCGTGGGGCACGCTCGTGCGCGGACCGTGGGCACACGGCAATTGCCGCGCTGAAGCCAGGCGACATTGATTGGGAGACGCTTTTTGGCAAGGAAGGAGTCCGTTGGTTCCATACGGGCGGCATTTTCGCGGCACTTTCTGAGACTTCGGCGGAAGTTTGCATTGAGGCTCTCAAGGCGGCGAAGAAGTATGGCACGGTGACGAGCTATGACCTCAACTACCGCGCGTCGCTCTGGAAGTCGATTGGCGGACAGGCTAAGGCGCAGGAAGTCAATCGTGAGATTGCCAAGTATGTGGATGTCATGATTGGCAATGAGGAAGACTTCACCGCGGCACTCGGACTCAAGGTCGAGGGCGTGGACGCGAATTTGACGGAGCTCCCCGTCGATTCCTTCGCACGGATGATTGATAGTGCTCGGGCGATGTACCCGAACTTCAAGGCGGTTGCGACGACGCTCCGCGCGGTGAAAAGCGCGACAATTAACGATTGGAGTGCGCTTTGCTGGTACAAGGGCAAGTTGAATCAGTCCATTCAGCGTCCCGGACTCGAGATTTACGACCGCGTCGGTGGTGGCGATTCGTTTGCCTCGGGGCTCATCTATGGGCTTATGACATTCGATGATGGCGCGAAGGCGGTGGAATACGGCGCGGCACATGGTGCACTCGCGATGACTACGCCCGGCGATACCTCGATGGCCACGAAAGCGGATGTCGAGAAGCTCGTGGGTGGTGGCTCGGCGCGTGTGGACCGCTAATAAATAAGGAAGGGACGCTTTATGGACTCGCAATCTCCATTCGCTGTCGCTATTTTACGAAGTACGGGACTGTACTCCGAAGAGCAACTCGCGCACATTACCTCACAGCGTGCGCTGAGTCCGGGGATGGGGCTTGCGGAAGCGGCTGTTAAGTTTGGCGGGGCGCGTGAGGCGGACTTCCTTAAGGCAGTTGGGGGTGTTCTCGGGTATGAGACGGTGAATCTTGAGGAGAAGCCGCCGACACCCGAGGCCCTGACGCGCCTCCCCGCGAGTGCCGTGTATCAATATGGCGTTTTGCCGTGGCGAGCGGATGACCAGTCGCTCACGGTGGCAACGAGCGATCCGTTTAATACGGCGGCGGCGGACGGACTTCGCCTCGTCGCCCATGTGCCGATTCGCGTCGTCCTCGCGACGAAGGAGACGGTCGATAAAGCCATCAAGAAGTTCTATGGTGTCGGCGCGGACGCCATTGAGAAGATGATTGGCGACGGACGCTACAATGTGGACGATGACGCGGGTACGCTTACGACCATCAATGTGAATGAGATGGGTGAGGAAGCGAGCATCGTCAAGTTCGTGAACCAAATCATAGCGGAAGCCGACCGACAAGGCGCGACAGATATTCATATTGAGCCGCAAGAAACTGAATTGCGCATCCGTTACCGCATTGACGGCATGCTCCACAAGGTGGATGTTCCGCCGCAACTCAACCGCCTAAAGTCCGCGATTATCTCGCGTATTAAGGTCATGGCGAACCTCGATATTGCCGAGAAGCGCTTGCCGATGGATGGTCGTATCGGTATTCGCATTGGCGGACAAGATATCGACATTCGTGTTTCGACGATGCCTGCCGCGTATGGCGAGTCGGTGTCACTTCGTTTGCTTGCGAAGAGTGGCAACTTCGTCAAAATGGCGGACCTGGGCTTCAATAAGCGCGACTTTGCCGTCGTCGACAAGATTATTCACCGTCCGAACGGAATCTTTCTTGTGACAGGTCCTACGGGTTCGGGTAAGTCGACCTCGCTCTATTCGTTCTTGCACGAAGTCAATACGATGGATGTGCGCATTATGACGGCGGAAGATCCGATTGAATACCATATGGCGGGCATCAACCAAGTGCAAATGCAAGCCTCGATTGGTATGACTTTCGCGCGGGCGTTGCGTGCCTTCTTGCGTCAGGACCCCGACATCATCATGGTGGGCGAAATTCGTGACCGTGAGACAGCGGAAATCGCGATTAACGCCTCCCTTACAGGTCATATGGTGTTCTCAACGCTCCATACTAATGACGCGGCGGGTGCCTTCCCGCGTCTTACGGATATGGGTGTTGAGCCATTCTTGATTGCGTCCGCTGTGGCGGGGGTTATGGGACAACGCCTTTGTAGGCGACTCTGTCCCGTTTGCCGCAAGGAAGTGCCGCTAGATAAAAAGTATTATACCCTTAGTTATCCGCCTGAAAAAGAGACGGTGTTTGAGCCGTGCGGATGCGATAAGTGTTCGCGCACGGGCTATAAGGGACGCCGCGCCCTCTTCGAAGTCTTGGAAGTCGACGAGGAAATTGAGCAGGCGATCGTCCAGCGCAAGAATGCCTCCGAGATTCGCGATTTGGCGATTAAGAAGGGGATGAAGACCTTGCGCGAGGATGGCTGGGCGAAAGTGTTCGCGGGCGTGACGAGCGTCAAGGAAATTATCCGCGTGACGGAGGAGCAGTAAGCGACGGCATGGCATTGGGTGGGGAGCTACGGCAGAAAATTGCGCAGACGCAGACCATTGCGCCGCAAATGCGCCGCAGTCTGCACTTGCTCTCCTTGAGTTTGCCCGAATTGCGTGCGGAAGTCTTTCAGGAGATGGCGACAAATCCCATAATTGACGATGTCAGTTCGCCCATCGAGCGGGAGACCGTCTCGCACCAAGAGGACCTCTGTGAAGCGGAAGAAAACTCCTACGCGAGTGACTACACCGAGGACGACGACATCCCTGACACGACTTACACGGCGGATGTGGACGCTCTCGAGCGGCGGCAGAAGTTCTTTGACTCTCAGACGCAGGAAGAGACGCTCGAAGAGCACCTCATAAATCAGCTGGGCTACTCAGAAATTGCGCCTGAGGACAGGTCTCTCGCGGAAATCTTGATTGGGGAGCTTGATAACAACGGACTCTTCGCGGGGTCTCTCCCTGATATTCAGATGACGACGGGTGAGAGCGAAGCGAAGATTAGGAGCATCCTTCACGAGATAACCCAGCTCGACCCAGCGGGATGTGGGGCGACCTCCATAAAAGAGTGCCTTTTGGCGCAAATTGATAAATTGGATGGTTCGCCGAGCCAAAAGACGGTAGAAGCCCTGATTAAAGACCATTTAATGAACATTGCCTCGGGCAAGACGGAAGTCATTGAGAAGGCGCTTCAGATAACCCCTGCGCAATATACTGCCGCGCTCGCGGCACTTCGCACGCTGGACCCGCGTCCTGGCCGTGCCTATCGCCGCGCGGGGCATGACATTGCCTATGTTAACCCTGAAGTGCACGCGCTGAATATGGGTGGCAAGTGGGTGGCGCGGGTGGATGAGCGGTCCATTCCCGAGATTCACATTTCCACTAAGTACCAAAAGCTCCTCGCCGACCCGCGCACGGATAAAGAGACCCGGGAATATATCCGCACCCGCATTGCCGCGGCGGAAGGCATAATTGACGCGATTGAGCGGCGGCAAGAGACTATAACGGCGATTGCCCAAGCGATTTTTGATGCCCAGCCCGACTTCTTTACGCAGGGGCTCAAGGGGCTTAAGCCTCTCACTATGCAAGAAATTGCCGCGAAAGTCGGCGTGCACCATACGACCGTATCGCGCACTGTGCGCGATAAGTATGCGTCTACCCCGCGCGGCACAATAGAACTCAAGCGTTTCTTCACGCAGGGACTCGTGCGGACGGATGGCGAGACTATTGTGAAAGAAGCCGTCATTGAGCGGCTAATGGCGCTCGTCGCGGCAGAAGATAAGATGAATCCGCTTTCTGATGAACGCCTCGCGGCACTTTTGAAGCAGGAGGGCTTTCCAGTTGCCCGCCGCACGGTCGCGAAATATCGCCTGAAGGCGCATATTCCCGGCGCTATTGAGCGCAAGACCCACGAACCACTATCCATTTAGAATCGATTTGAATCATGAGTGAAACTAAGAGCGACTTTGTCCATTTACACCTGCATACGACCTATTCGTTATTGGACGGACAGTGCCAAATTGTGCCTCTCGTAAAGAAGGCGCGTGAACTTGGGATGCCCGCCTTGGCGGTGACGGATCACGGTAACCTTTTTGCCCTCAAGAACTTTTATGATGAGTGCCGTTCGAAGAAAGAGAAGATTTATGGTGACCTCGCGGGGGTGCATGTAAAGCCGATTCTCGGCTGTGAGACTTATGTCACTTCGACAGGTGACCACAAGTCGCGCGATAAGAATGAGCGGCGATTCCATCTTTGCCTCCACGCGAAGAACTTAGTGGGCTACCACAATCTCGTAAAGCTCATTTCCATTGCTCATACGGAAGGCTTTTATCACCATCCGCGTATTGACCACGCGCTTTTGGAGAAATATCACGAGGGACTCCACTGTTCGGCCGCGTGCATTGCGGGTGAGGTCGCCCACGCTTTGGAGACGAATGACTTTGCTGAGGCGGAGCGTGTGGCGCGATGGTACAAGGAACTTTTTGGCGAGGATTATTCGCTTGAGGTGATGCTCCATCCCGCTAAGAAGGCAGGTCCCGATATCCCGATGAGTGCCCGCGAAAGCTTTGCTGACCTCTATGAACGGCAATGCAAGGTCGTGAAGGGGATGTTGGAGCTTGGCAAGAAACTCGATATCCGCGTCATTGCGACGAACGATGTCCATTTCTTGAATAAGGATGACGATGACTCCCACGATGTCCTTCTCGCGCTTTCTACGGGACGCAAGTTGACAGATCCTGGTCGGATGATTTACACGGGGCAGGAGTGGTTCAAGACGGCGGAGGATATGAAGGCACTCTTCGCCGAGAATCCAGAGCTTATCTCGAACACCCTTGAAGTCGCCGAACGTATTGAGGAATATAACCTCAATTCTGACCCGATTATGCCGCGCTTCGACATTCCGCTCAGCTTCGGCACTGAAGAAGATACGCGCAAGAAGTATGATGAGGAAACGCTGAAGGGGATGTATCCTGACGGACGCGTCGAGAAGTTGGGTGGCTATGATAAGGTTATCCGTATTCAATTTGAGGCGGAATATCTCGCGTCCCTCGTCTGGGCAGGCGCGAAGAAGCGCTGGGGCGAGCCACTTTCGGCGGAAATCACTGAGCGTCTGCAGATGGAACTCGATACGGTCCGTACGATGGGCTTCCCGGGCTACTTCTTGATTGTGCATGACTACATCCGTGCCGCGCGTGAGGAGTGCGGGGTTTGGGTAGGCCCTGGCCGTGGTTCGGCGGCGGGTTCGGCGGTCGCCTATGCGCTCGGGATTACGAATGTCGACCCCATTAAGTTTGACCTCCTCTTTGAACGCTTCCTGAATCCCGACCGTATTTCGATGCCTGATATTGATGTGGACTTCGATGATGCGGGACGCGAGAGGGTGCTCGATTATGTGACGCGCAAGTATGGTGCGGACCATGTGGCGCACATTGTCACTTTCGGTCAGATGGCGGCAAAGTCGGCGATTAAGGATGTCGGGCGTGTGATGGACTATCCCCTCGCCGATACCAACAAACTCGCCTCGCTCGTCCCTGATACGCCGAAGATTAGCTTTGCGAAGGCGCGTAAGGAAGCCCCCGACCTGAACGCGGCATTTGAGTCCAAAGACCCAATTATCCATCGCCTTATGGAGCGCGCGGCACATTTGGAAGGCTCCATCCGCCAACCCGGTGTTCACGCCTGCGGCATTATCATTTCGCGCGATCCGTTGATTGAGACGCTGCCGGTTATGCCCACGCCTGACCGTAGCGGAAAGAAGGATGATTCGGCGGCGGAATCGGGTGAGAAGCTTTTGACGACGCAGTATGACGGACACTTTGTGGAACCCGTCGGACTTCTGAAGATGGACTTCTTGGGCTTGAAGACCCTAACCGTCGAGAAGGAGTGCGTCAATTTGCTTGGGGCGAACAATCCGCGCGTCCCCGAGGCACTGCGGGGAACGGACGGCTTTCTCGACCCCGATAAGATTCCAGATGACGACAAGCTCACTTATGAACTCTTCGGACGCGGCGAAACGACGGGACTCTTCCAGTTTGAATCGGACGGAATGAAGAAGTGGCTTATGGCACTTCAGCCCGAGCGGCTTACGGACCTCGTGGCTATGAACGCGCTGTATCGCCCAGGGCCTATGGAGTACATTCCGCAATTCGTGCGGCGCAAACAAGGGACGGAACCGATTACTTACGACCACCCCTTGATGGAAAAGGATTTGAAGGATACTTACGGCATTACTGTCTATCAGGAACAGGTAATGTTGCTCTCGCGGTGCTTGGCAGGCTTCTCGCGCGGCGATTCGGATAAGCTCCGTAAGGCGATGGGCAAGAAGCTCCTCGATATTATGGCGGAACTCAAGGAGAAGTTCATTAAGGGGTGCCTCGATAACCCCAAGTTCCGTGTGGACAAGTGGGCGGACGAAGCCGAGGCGCGCAAGCTCATTGATAAGATTTGGGCGGACTGGGAGGCCTTCGCCTCATATGCGTTTAATAAGTCTCACGCCGTATGCTATGCGTGGGTCGCGTATCAGACGGGGTATCTCAAGGCGCACTATCCCGCCGAGTTTATGTGTGCGCAAATCTCGTCCGAAATCGGCAATTTCGATAAGTTACCCGGCTTCGTCGCCGAGGCACAGGAAATTGGTCTCGAACTCAAGCTCCCCGATGTCAATGAGTCGGGACCGCGTTTTGTGCCGACACCGGACGCGAAGGGCATCCGTTATGGGCTTGGCGGCATTAAGGGCGTGGGCGAACTTGCCGCGCAAGCAATTGTGGCGGAGCGCGAGAAGAATGGTCCGTATAAGGGCTTTCTCGACTTCTGCGTCCGTCTCGCGGCGGCGAATGTGGTGAATAAGCGCGTTTTGGAGAATCTAACGCGCGTCGGGGCGTTCGCTACCCTCGAACCGAATCGGCGCAAGCTCTTTGAGAATATTCCCTTCGCCCTCAAGAAGGCACAACAGAAGCAGAAAGAGGACGCGAGCGCCCAAACCAACTTCTTCGATATGCTCGCGAACGGAACTGACACGGAAACGAGTGATAAACAGCTCGTGGATGTGCCGCCGTTTACGCCTGTTGAGGATTTGAACAACGAGCGCGATATGCTCGGGGTCTACATCTCGGGGCACCCCTTGCAAAGTTGTCGTCGCTTGATTTCGCAGGTGAGCACCGTCCGCCTCGGCACGCTGAATAATAAGGAAGAAGCGGACGCTCTTTTGCTCGCGCAACCGAAGGACGCGTATATCGTCCGTACCCACCCGAACCTAAAAGAAGAAGCCGCGCTACGGCGACTCGAGGTGCGGCTCGTGTGCGAGCTTAAGGAGTGCCGCGTGATGTTGCCCAAGCCGCGTCCCGATGGCACAGTGGGCGAAAAGTGGGCAATCCTTTCCTTTGATGATGGCACAGGCGAAATGGACGCTTTCTGCTTTGCTAAGGCGTGGAAGCAGTATGCCGAGGTCGAGAGCGCGAAAGGGCAACTCGTGATGCTCACGGGCGAAGTTTCGCACCGCATCAATTATGAGAAGGATGACCGTGTTACAAAAGAGAATCCCACGGTCGGCGACCTGAATATCACGGTTCGCGAGATTTATCGTGTGGAAGAAGCCCTGCCGCATGTCTCAAAGGCGCTCCGCGTCGCTTTGGCCTATACGGACTCCGAGCTGAAGGCGAAAGCGAAGGCGATTATGGGGCTTGCGGCAAAATATCCGGGCAAGTTGCCGCTCGCGTTCACGCTTCGTTATGAGAATGGTGTCGAGGTCGATTTGGCAATGAAAGTCCCTGTCAAAGTCGCCCCCACGCTCGCCTTCTTGGCGGAACTGGGGAAGATTGTCCCTCAGAAAGAAACGGACTTCGCGCCGTCCAATTCGATGCGCATTGTCCCACCGCCGCCGCGTCCGTCATGGTAAACGCACCAAACACGAATTCTGCACTTGCTCTTTTGCTGAGATTTTGGTATAATTTATCAAGTGTTTTGAGCAAATAAGGTACTAACCGAATGGCGAAAGAAGAAGATCAGGCGATTGAGGTCACGGGAACCGTGACCAAGGTTCTGCCAGCTACTATGTATAAAGTGCAACTCGAAAATGGGCACGAGGTTCTCGCGCACATCTCGGGCAAAATGCGCAAATTCTTTATTAAGATTGCTATTGGCGATAAGGTCACAGTTGAGATCTCGCCGTACGATCTTGGTAAAGGGCGTATTACTTATCGCCATAAAATCTGATTTCACAATCTAACAACTTTGTAATCTAAGGAGAATAAAATGTCAGGTCATAGCCACTGGGCGACTATTAAGCGCGCGAAAGGCGCGGCTGATGCGAAGAAGGGTAAAATCTTCTCGAAGTTGGGCAAGGAAATTACAATCGTCGTGAAGGCGAAGGGTAAGGACCCTGCGAATAACCCCACCCTGCGTACACTCATCGCGAAGGCGAAAGCCGCGCAGATGCCGAACGACAATATTGAGCGTGCGATTAAGAAGGGCACAGGCGAACTCGAGTCCGCCGCGCTCGTCGATGCGCAATACGAGGGCATCAAGGGTGGTGTCGCGGTTGTCGTCACAGTCCTTACCGATAACAAGAACCGCGCGGCGGCGGAAGTCTCGAACGTCTTTAAGAAGAATGGTCTCGAGCTCGCTAAGCCCGGCAGCGCTTCGCGTCTCTTTGATCGCCTCGGTCAGGTCATTATTCCTGCGGCGGAAGGTCTCACCGAAGATAAGGTGATGGAAGTCGCCCTCGAGGGTGGTGCTGAAGATGTCGTCTCTGAGGATGATGGCTTCACCGTTAAGTGCCAGCCGACGGACTTCACGGCCGTCCTCGAAGCAATTAAGACGGCGGGTATCGTGGTGGACGAAGAAAACTCCAACATTGGTCTTGTGCCGAATATGATGGCGCAGGTGACGGATGTTGCGCAGGCGAAGGCCATCAACAAGTTCGTTGATATGCTCGAAGACCTCGAGGATACTCAGGATGTCTACACCAATATGGAAACATCCGACGAGGTTGATGCCGCGCTTGAAGCGGAAGGCTAAGCGCCTTGAAACTCGAACATATAGCGTTTGATGTTGCGGAACCTGAGAAGCTCATCACCTGGTGGTGTGAGAATCTTGGGTTTCGTCGCTCAGCGCCAGGTTCCGCGTTCATAATGGATGACTCGGGCACGGTGGGAATCGAGATTTACCGCACGGGTGAAACGCCTGCCGCGCCAGATTATCGCCAGCTCAACGCGATGACAATGCATATCGCGCTGGTGTCGGACGATGTTAAGGCGGATGCCGAGCGGCTCGTTGCCGCCGGTGGCACGCTTGAGAAGTTGACGCTCGAAAACCCTGACTTCCATATGGCAATCGTGCGCGATCCGTGGGGAGTCGCTATACAGCTGTGCAAGAGGGCAAAGTCAATCTTCCTTTGAATGTCGCCTCAAAGCGCATCCATTTGATCGGAATCGGCGGGGTCGGCATGGCGGGCCTCGCCGTTCTGTTAAAGAACCTCGGCGCAAAAGTTGACGGATGCGACAAGTACGCTTCGCCGCGCACGCGGTGGCTCGAACAGCAAGGCATCCCTGTCGCGATTGGGCATAGCCCCGAGCACGTAAAAGACTGCGACTACACGATTGTCACCCCCGCCGTCCATCCCGACAACCCCGAGTTCCGTGCTGCCGCCAACATTCTTTATCGCGGCGATGTTCTCGCGGGAATATCGACCCTGCGCGAGACAATTGCCATTTGTGGTTCTCACGGCAAGACGACGACGGCGACCTTTACCGCGAAACTCCTGAAGGAACTTGGCGAAGACCCCGCGTGGGCCATCGGCGGCGAGACGGGGGACTTCCCTGTCGCGGGAGTCGGCAACGGACCCCTCGTCGTGGAGGCGGATGAATCGGACGGAACCCTCGCCCACTATCACGCGGCACTTCTCGTGGTGACGAATTGCGAATATGACCACCCCGACCACTTTAAGACGCGCGCGGACTACGAAGCGTGCTTCAACGCGGCAAGAGCGCACGCGAAAGAGGTGATTGAGGTCGCCGCGCTCTCTCCGCTCCCAACTCGTCCCGAATTTGCCGCGCTCGCGCCTCATAATCGCTTAAATGCCCGCGCGGCAATGGAAGTCGCCCTGAGGCGCGGCTATCCCGAGGAGAAAATCCTCTCCGCGCTCGCTCGCATTGTCCAAGAGCTTCCCGATCGCCGCTTTCAGCTTATTGCCCCGCGTGTTTATACGGACTACGCGCATCATCCGACGGAAATGGCGTGCGCGATTGGGATGGCACGCAAATGTTGTGCGGGACGCTTGCGCGTCCTCTTTCAACCCCATCGCTATTCGCGCACAAAAGCCTTGCTGAATGACTTTCCTGCGGCATTTGAGGGGGCGGACGAAGTGGCGCTGTGCCCGACTTACGCGGCATTTGAGGAGCCGATTCTAGGTGGCGACAGTGCCGATTTATATGCCGCGTGCCGCGCGAAGGGCAATGCAACTTATTATCTCGCGCGTTCGTGTGAAGAGGCGTGGGAGCACGCTTTCTTGGAATCTACTCCAAACGATATTACGCTCGTTCTTGGCGCGGGCGATATCATCAATCTTGTGCCGCGCATAAAGTCCGATTGCGCCGAGGGTAAAAAAGGGACGGAACGCGTCCCCCTGCAGAACTTCTCCTTCTTTAGAACAGGCGGCTATTCCGTCGGAGGTGGTGCGCGGCACATCGTGGGGATGGGCTCAAATCTTTGGATTAGCGACCTCACGACGCGCGATACCTACGCGAAAGCATCGGGGGTCGCCGCACAGCCTGGCGCGACGCTCCACATCGCGTGGATGGCGGGCGTGCCTGGCACAATTGGCGGATGGGTCAAGATGAATGCGGGGGCGTTCGGACACTCCGTCAGCGAACTTATCCGCCGCGTGCGGGTGGATGGCGCATGGCTAAGCGCGGCAGATTGTGGCTTTGGTTACCGTACTAGCTCCATCACAGGCGAAATTGAGGATGTTGAATGGGATGCCGAAGCCCTCAATGCCGCGCGGAACGAAAATGCGGCGGACTATCTCGTGCGGCGCAAGAAGTTCCCGCCGCGCTGTTGCGGAAGCGTCTTTAAGAATCCGTCCAATGACTTCGCGGGTCGCTTATTGGAGGCGGCGGGCGTGAAGGGGCTACATATAGGCGGAGCTGCTGTTTGGAGTGAACACGCCAATGTCATTGCGGCGACGGACGGTGCGACTTCGAGCGATATTCTGGCTCTCGCACGGATTATGTACCTGCGCGTCAAGTTTCAATTTGGCATTGAACTTGAACCTGAAATAAAGGGACTGAGCGTACGATGAAATGGCATCTCTATCATAAGGATGTGACGCGCTCCACAAATCTTGACGCGCGGGGCGGTAAGCCAGGTGATGTTTTTACGGCGGACGCTCAACTTGCTGGGCGCGGCAGATTGGACCATCCGTGGCACTCGGGTGAAGGCGAGAATCTCGCGCTCTCCGCCGTCTTGGATGTCGCCAATTGCGAACCGGAAGTTGTCGCGACGATTCCCTTGGTGGTTGGCCTCGCCGTTGCCCAGGCTATAGAAGCGCTTCTTCACCTCTCTCGCGTCGGTATTAAGTGGCCGAATGACATCCTTGTAAACGGACGCAAGATCGCGGGCATCCTCTGCGAACGCCACGGCGACCACGTCATTGCGGGGGTAGGCGTTAATGTAAAGGCGAAGAGTTTTCCTAAAGAGTTTGCCGCGAGGGCAACTTCCCTTGTGCAGGAGGGGGCGAAAGAGGTGAGTATCCAAGCCGTGCGGGACGAGCTTTTGACGCGACTCGGGTGGCTCTATGCGCTTTGGCGGGAGAACGGCTTTGCCGCGATTTATCCTGAAATTGCCGCACGGGATATCCTAAAAGGCAGGTTTGTGGAAGTTGCTCAGGGTGACAATGACACGCAAACGGTCCACGGACTCTGTGGCGGTATAGCCTCCAATGGCTCCTTGAATGTGGCAGGCGAGGAGATTTATGCGGGCGAGGCTCACATTCTAACTGTCGCGAACGAAATAGTTTGAGTATTTACTATGATTTCACTAGGCATTCTTTCTTGGCACGCACACGAGACATTGACGCGAACGCTCACTTCCTACGCGCCGCTTTTGCCGCTTGTGGATGAACGCGTCATTTGGTTTAATGATATATCCGACGCTGACCGCGCGCTCGCGGC
>CAVCJC010000033.1:0-18276 GCA_963602475.1 Lachnospira hominis (ex Liu et al. 2021) | reverse complement strand
CCCTACCAACCCTACAGTGTAAGGCAGGTAGGGAGCGCAGTCCCTTGCGCTCCGTATTAGTTTTGGGTTGGGCGCGATGGTTGTCATCACATCCCCCTATATATATATAGCGGGGAAAATTGAAAAGTGTTCCACCGCGATATTACTCGAGCCCCCTCAAAAGCGCCTTATATCTCTATATTACATTCTCCTAGGTGATTGTTTTGGATAAATATAAAAATGTTGATTTTAGCAAAGATTTTCCCATTTGCCCTTGCAAAAACGGCGATTTTGCGGTATCATACTCGCCGCAAGCCACGGCTTGCTCACTTATAAAAGCGGTGGTCTTTGCCTCAACGTGGAAAAGATCCGTAAGTTCGTCCGTGGGTAAGTAAATTAAGCGAGCAAGCCGTGGCGCGTTTAACCACGGATTTACACGGATTGGCACGGATGGGGTGGGGTGTTTTTAACACAGAGGCACGAAGGCACAGAGAAGAGGTAGGGCGACCAGTCCCTTGCCAAACTATATTCCTGTCTAAGACAAACAAAAGTTTGTCTTTTACTATTGATTTTATGCCGAATAAATGCTAAAATATTAGATGTAATCTCTGAGAAGGAAGAGTTTTATGAAGTCGAAAAAGGTACTTTTGATGCCCAAAGCGCGGCGTTCACTTGAGATTTTAGGACAAAATCTCAAGTTAGCACGCATTCGTCGCCGCATTTCTGCCGCGCTGATGTGCGAACGTGCAGGCATAAGCCACGCGACCCTCACGGCTATCGAACAAGGAAAAGCTTCCGTCACTATGGCGGGTTATATGGCGGTACTCTTTAGCCTCAATATGTATAAAGATATGGAACGCGTCGCTCTAGATGATGTCCTTGGACGCGAACTACAAGACATTCAACTCCCCAAGAGGGTCCACGCATGAAACGCATAGAAGTCTACCTAGCCGAATCTAGCTGCAATCGCCGACTTGGAACGCTCGAATACGAGGAATTGCGCGGGAAAGAAGTCGCCTCATTTGAATTAGAAGAAGAGTTTATTCGCAATCCTTCCATCTCATTTCTTGGTCCAGACATTGGGTTATTTCACGGCAAACAATATCCGCAACTCTCCTACGGATTTGGGATGTTCCAAGATGCCGCGCCAGATTCATGGGGACGGAAAATTATCCGTCGGCGAGAAAAAAGCGGCAATTTACGCGAAAGTGACTTTCTACTTGGCGTTTTTGATTTGACGCGCTTAGGGGCATTGCGGTTCAAAATAGAAGGCAAAGAAGACTTTGTAAATATAGATGGGGACAACCCCGCACCGCCCTGGACGACACTTCGCACCTTGGAAGATTGTTCGCGTCGTTTTGAATTAGACAATGAGGATGAAAAAGCCCTTGCGATTTTGCTCCGTCCTGGCACATCGTTAGGCGGTGCACGCCCCAAGGCAAGCATAACTGCACCCGATGGTAGTTTATGGATGGCTAAGTTCCCTTCTAGGGATGACGCTATTGATATTGGCGCATGGGAATATCTGATTCATCTATTAGCCGTAAACGCAGGAATCGATGTGCCCGAAGCGAAGGCACAAAAGTTTTCTAAGACTGGCACCACTTTTCTTTGTCGCCGTTTTGACCGCGAAGGTAAATGGCGCATTCATTTTGCCTCCGCAATGACAATGTTAGGTTGCGAGGACCGCCAAGAGGAAAATAACGGCACCTATTTCGACATTGTTGAGTTCCTCATTCAGCACGGATCAAAGCCTGACAAAGATCTGCCTGAACTCTGGCGACGAATAGCCTTTTCACTACTCGTTTCCAATACGGACGACCATCTGCGCAATCACGGCTTTATCGTTGAAAATGGCAAATGGCGGCTCTCGCCCGCCTATGACTTAAACGCAAACCTAAAACGTCCGCACTATCTTTCGCTAGAATTAGATAGTGGAATGCCTATAGAATCGGTTGATACACTATTTGAAGTCGCGGACTACTTTAGACTGAATGAAAAATCCGCGACGGAGCAATTCAAACAGGTCAAGAGTGCGGTATCCGAATGGCGCAGAATCGCGGCACATTTGGGGATCTCGCGGCGAGAGCAAGATGATATGGCAATCTGTTTTCGCACAGAAAAATAAGATTAGCCTAAATGCTCTTACATCGCGGCGGTTTTAACCACGGATTTACGCGGATTGCCACGGATGGTTAAAAGTGAGCCATTTGTCCATGGGGTCTGACCCCATGGAAGAAAAATGTTGATAACTCCTTGCCCTCCGTCTAATTTAGCCGTGTAGAGTTGTAGATAAAGGTAAAGGGCGGAGTCTCTTCCGACCCGCGTCCGAGAGATGTAGGGCGCTATTGCCGAATAAGCTCGTAATGGTGGGGGCGCGGCGTTGCGAGAGTGCGCAACTTAGGCCATTCTTCGTCTATTTCACGCACGAGACGGTCATTGTTGTCCCACTCTACCATCACATTCTTCCACGGCTTAATATCCCACGGATTCAATTTCGGGAGACGCTCTTGCAAGAAATGTTCACGATCTGCCGCGTTCGTTGGATCGAGTTTCTGGTGGCGCATCTCTCGCGAAATATAGCGGATAAGCGAGACATTCGTGGCTTGAACTTCCCCCATACGATGATGGACGCGGTTGTTCGCCCGATAGACATCGAGTGCCTGACGATATTGCGGGGTTTTCTCGTTGCTACCAAGGTCAACACCAACCGTCCATTGGCGAGCCGTAGCGGAAACAACCGCCTTCCCGTCAATCTTCAGTGTCCAAGTTCCGTCCTTAAGTCCGTAAAGAGCGAGCACTTCCTGATTAAACGCGGCAACAGCAGCACGGACGACTTCCGCCCCAACCGAAACCTCTCTATCAACAGGCCACGGCAACGCCTTCTCAAGCATCGTGAACGAGACCTTATCGTCGCCCCACTTGATATCCGAGACAAACGCATTTCGCGCACCAACTACGCGCCCCTCTTGCAACTTCACATCCGAAATGACGCGAGAAGCATTCTGAGCTTCCAGAAAACGATGCGCCATCATCACATGGGTCGAGATATTCGGGTGAATACGGTCACTCGCAAAAGTCGCCTTGTCGTCCGTCGCCCGAATCTGCCGATAAAAGCCGTTAATCGCGGCACTTTCGTCCACGAGCGTCGCCCCTTCGCGTTCGGCTAGGCGCGTCACAATATCCGCCGCCTGAACAAGCCCTCCATTCGCCCCAAGATGTTCGTTCACAGGCTTATCATAAAGTGCCGCGTCATCAAATGGGGTCGGTGTCATTAAATAGAGGTGTACGCCCGGAATGCGCGACTTGATTCCTGCAACGAGGTTGGACATATTCTGCTCATAGTCCTGAAGGCACTTCGCTTGGGCGGCAATCTTATCGGGCGCGGCATTTATCCCGTAGTTAGGGAAGCCAAAGTCATTCATGCCAAACATCACGACAACCGTATTAGGCTTACGTGCAACAACATCTGGCTCAAGGCGCACTTTAAGGGCATTCGACGAGTTATCGCCGCCCGAACCCGAGTTCGTGAACGAAATCGCTCGATCGGGGAAGCGCGTCAGATAATAAAGAATGAGCGCACGGTGCCACCCTCCCCCGTGGGTAATCGAGTCGCCAAAGAAACTGACGCGATCGCCCGCTTGGAACATCGCGGCGGGTGCACTCAATGTGAGTGCACCCAAAAGTCCAAGAAGAAGAGCTTTTTTCACTTCTTAACCTCCACAGCCTTCAAAACAACGCTCTTCATTGTGCCGCGCTGGGCATCATTATTGCCGCCAACGAGGATAATCTCATTTTCCTCGCCAAACTTCACGAGTGGCGTAATATTGATATCCGTACGAGTGCCGAAGTGGTGGTGGTGACGGCGCACAAAGCGTCCGTTCACAATCACGCCGAGCAAGCGGTCGCCTTCGCTTGTGTAGTCAATACGAACCTGCAAGCCCTTCCACGCGGCAGGCACAACGGCACTGCGTTTAAGCGCAACCGCCTTCTCAAACCAGCCTGGCAAGGTGACTTTCTTAGGATTCGCGTCATCAGGTGTCGCGAGGGCTTCCCAGGTACCCGACAAATCCTGCGTAAACTTCGCGTGTGGCCGCTTATAGAGGTAGAGCGGACCCCCAAAGCCACGCAAACGCATATGCGAATCATCCTTAACATCAAGTTCAAGGGTGTGCGTTTCACCAGCCTTCATCGGCAAAGCAAGTCCATTGATGCCAATACGCTTGCCTCTACGCGCCAAGACTTCCTTTCCATCGAGACGAACGGCGAGCGAGCCACCTACGAACATAAAGTCGTACTGCCCAATGCCCCAAAGCTCAATGTCGCAATCCGTCCACTCCGCTGGAATCGTGACGGTCGTCGTGAGAACATAGTTTGAAGGTGCCGCGTCAAGTCCAACCACATAGGGTTCAATCTTCTTGGCGTTACCCTTCTCATCGTGCCAACCCTCAAGCAAGGGAATAACATCGGAATAGGTGATGAACTTAAGCTCAACCTTCGCGGGTTTTTCCGCATCATTTGAACGCCAGGCGTGATACTTAGCCTTCGTCCAATTCCACGCCTTTGTCCACCAGCGTTCCTGAGGGGCTTCAACTGGCGCGACATATTCGGGCTTGCGACCACGCCACCAGCCAAACTGGTTCTTCACCCAACGCCACGCGGCTTGGTTATTTTCACCACGAAGCGAGGTGCCCATCACAAAGTCATTCAATTGGAATGTACCCGAGAGAGCCATTGGCTTACCCGTAATGACATCCGTAATCTCGCGCTTCTTGTCATCACGGAAGGTTATCTCATATTTGCCTGGCTTAGACGATTCGGTATCCGCGTACCAAACATCATAAAGTCCGTCCGTCGTGAAATAATGCCGCCCGAAGTCGCGTCCGCCCTTCAAAGCGATGGGCTTTTCTTTCGCGCCGAGATCCTTCAGCATCTGGCGCATAACGAGCCATTCGTGGCTTTCATAAACCGTGTGTGGGCGAATGCCGAAAGATACAATGCGCCCCTTACCGAGCGGACGCGAAACGACGGCGGCCGTCCCGTCCGCCCATCGCCAAAGCACGGTCGAATTAGGATCGGCGACCTTGTAGCCAATGCCGTCCGCGTCAAACTTATCGTGCATACCTGGATAGGCTGAAGCCGCCGCACGTTCAACGCGCTTAACATTATCCTTGCGGACAATTCGCGGAATGCCATTTTCATCCGCTTCTGTCGCATACTTCGACATCCACACAGGCTCAACACCCGCGAGCTTCTTAAGTTGCCACGAATCAGGGTCCGTCATCGAATGCCGCCCCGACTGGAACATCGCGATATAAGTGCCGCCCGCACGGACATATTTCTCAATGCCCGCGACCTGCTCGGCATCCATAAGCGTGTTATTCGCGTCAATTAAGTACTTGTAGTTGGACGCATTACCATCCTTAAAGTCATAAGGCGTAATCGCGTCAAGTTGGTAGTTGCGCCCAAGTGTCGCGGCAAAACGCCAAGTCATATAGCCCGACGGATAGGCACTCGCCACATCCTTGCGCCACGGATACCCCATCAGCATATTGACGCGGCTATCAGCGACCATCGCAATTTCATTCTCTGGCGGGCATATCTTGCCGAGCATCATAAGCGCGGGCAAACGCTTCTCGAACTCGTCACGAATCTCAGGCTCCCAAAAGACGCAACCCAAATGGATGAAGTAGTGAATCGCGTTTACACCCTCACTCATATAGAAGTTCGTCATCCGACGGAAACCCTCGCGGTCGTCCGCAGGACCGCCTGGTTCAAGCGAGAACGGCAGCCCCTTCGAATGCATAAGCATCGGCAAAAGTTCCCACCAAAACGCCGCCATACCGCCCGTATCGTGGAAGCGCGTACCGTATTCACCCGCAATTTCACGGAGTGTTGTGAAGTAAGTGCCAGGAGCCATTGAAACAACACCCTTATCGGGCTCGACCTCCCGCAGACGGTCAAGCCCGCGACGGACGCTCTTCGCACGCGACCATTCTTGCCAACCGCAGAAGTCAACCCACTGCGCATTCAAGCCCTTACCAAAGTACGGATACGCCTTCGGCTCTTCGTGCGTAAGATACACCTTATAACAGCATTTCCCAAGCGGCAGGTTAAGAGCGATGTTGTTCGTGCCGTCCTTAAGGGAGTCCGTCACATCAAAATAACCCCAGTGATTACTACCATGGGCGGCAAAACTCTCGTAGACCTTGCCATTAACCTTCGCGGCAACTCGGTCGCCCATCTTCCTGGCAAGATCCCACACATAAAGCCAAGTGCGCTCGCCCGCCTTCCAATTCTTGGGGAGTTCAAACTGGCGACGGAAAATTGTCCGTTCCTGTGGCAGAAACGCCGCGAGAGCGTGTCCTGGCATCTCGACGCGACCCCAAGTGCCCGTCTTGTTATTCACTTGCCGCGATTCCCAAGTGCCTTTTAGGTCAAATGCATTCGGGCCAAAGCCCGCGAATTCGGCAATCTCTGGTAAATAGACATCGTTCCACGACTGAAGGGACGGCTTCTCCCAACGGGCGGCAAGTGTCGCGATGTTCTCCCCGTAGGTTTCCTTCAAATATTGTCGGAACGATTTATCCACGAGCGGTCCGTGCTCGATATAAACCGTGAAGTCACCGTGACTCAACTCGCCGTGGGGTTCAAGGAAGTCAATAACATTCGTCGTATTATTTTCATAGAGGCACTTCGCGAGTGTATCAAGGATAAGTCCGCGTCCATTATCACTTGCCCACGAGAGGAACGGCTCGCCCATGGAGTCCGCCGTTGCTACACCATGATAGCCACCCAAATAATCGGGGGCGCCGCGATTTTGCTCCTCACGATACTCATCGAGCACCCAAGTCGGCGTACCACCATTCGTATTAAGAACAACAGGGAGTCCACGCGACTCCGAAAGTCGCTTCGCCCAGAGCCAATGATTGCGGTCATCCATCCCCTTAGCCGTATCGCAATGATGCGCATTCACCCAGTGAATCGTGCCCGCCCCATCATTCGCCTTCGCAAAGTCAAACTCAGGAAGCGGATCGTATATTTCCCACGGCGTTCCCCAACGGTACTTGCCCGTCTTGTCTGGCGGGGTCGCATGTTCACGATAGTAGAAGCGGAACGGATGATCATCCCACGCATTCATATAGAATGGCACTTCGGGAAGTTTCGCCTTCAGTTCTCCGCTCGGTTCTGCCTGCGAATAAGTAATCGTAAGGACATTCTTCTTAATATCGAGCTTCGTCCAACCTCCGCCCGGTAAGCGATAAACGCCTGCGCGGACGCGATGTGCCGCGTAGACGTGGTCGTACCGTGCCGCCCAGAGAAGTGCCTTCTCGGGAGATTCAGCCGTGACAACAACAGTATTCTCACCTTGGAATTCGGCTTGTGTGAGACCATAGCCACGCAAGTTCCGCATCGGCAACTTCGCGTCCGCGACAGCGGGTGTCGCCAGTGCAAAGCAAACACACGAAGAGACAACGGATAGCATTAAATGAGTACGCATAATCAAGTTTCCTTTCAAAATCTTTTAAAGTGTGTGACGAAAAGGCGCAACAGGAAGTCCCGTCGCCCCAAAGAGCGCGGCAGGCGGCTCAGGGAAGTTCTCCCAGAGATACCGAACGCCCTTAATCTCAAATGAAGCCGTCAAATGGACGCTTTTGCCGTTCAAAGTCGCCTTCGCCGCTGGATGCCACGCGCCCGCTGTGTCCAGCACTTCAAAACCTGTGACGGAATCCGCCTTTAGGGTAATTTCCTGCGAGAAGACCACATCTGCCGCGTTGCCCTTCACGATTAAATCACGGAACTCGGGTCCGTCAGGTACAACATCCGTACAGCCATAAGTCTTCGCGAGAGCCTGCAAAGCGAGACGGCGACCCTGTTCGCGCTTGTTTGGCGGGTGAATATCGCGGCGATGCCCAATATCAATGGAGCAAGCGTAGCCAAAGTGCGGAATCTTCTCCGCCGCGAGGCGCTGGGCCTCACGAATCTCGCCCCAAGTTTGATCACTTTTCGCGTCGTGATTGGCTAATTGTACGCAGTAGAATGGCAAATCGGGATTTTCCCACCGCTCACGCAAGCATTCCACAAGGCGCGTCTGATCCTTGAGATAGGCGTCGCAATCGCGTTTAGATTGTGCGTCTGCCTCGCCTTGATAGAAAAGGACACCCTTTATCGGCAATTGGAAGAATGGCGCAATACGCGCACCCCAACTACCACCATAAGTACGGCACTTATTGGGAATATCAATAATTCGGCGGCAAGACCAGCCTTCACCCGCGAGCGAAAGGGACTCTTTGGGCGCGTCTTTAAGCGAAAGTGGCATTTGCCCCGAGAATGCACCCCACCACGAGAGTTCATCGTGACAACCCACAAAGACCGTAAGCGAATTATCGGGCATCTTCACAAGCGCGGCAGGGATCGTGAACTTCCACGGGAGCATACCCACTTCACCCGGAATCGGCGACTCCCAATTCTTGACCGCCCCGATGAACTTACCGTTGAAAAAGATGACGCCTGGAAGTGACGAGGCACCAAGGTCAAGCGTAAGGTCGTGGTTCAGCCAAGCGGACGGAATCTGCACCTTGCGCGTAAACGCGGCGATTCCACGATATTCCTTAAGAACCGTATGCTCAAGACCTCCCTTGGCTGGCAGAGCAACGACTTCGGCACTCTCCGTTTTCGCATATTCTTTTGCAAGTGCCGCGAGGCGGTCATTGTTATTAAAGAGGTCGTAGGCTTTATCGAGCAGTTCATCCGCCTTCTTGAAGTCCGCCGCCGCTTGATACAAAGCTGTGCGCGACTTCGCGAGATAATTCGTGTTTTGTCCGTCACGCGGAGGCAAGAAGTGCGAAATCGGCGGTCCTGGCCAAGCCGATCCAATAAGCCCAATAGGCACATCGCCAAGCTTCTCACGAACAGTCCGTGCAAAATGGAACGCGAGAGCAGAAAAGTCACGCGCCGTCCGCGGCGTACAGCGTGACCAACCTCGTGCATAGGGCGGCTCATTTACTTCGATTTCCGACCCAAGAGTCGGCGTATCCAGAAGGCGAACCCCCGCGTCATTAGCACCCGCAACCTCGCGCTCAGGATTCCCCGAGCGACCGAGCGGCCACCATGCGTTCGACTGCCCTGTACAGAGCCAAATGTCACCCATCGTGACATCTTCTAGTTTAATCTTGCAAGTTCCGTCTGTTGCCGTAACTTCGTAAGCTCCCCCTGCCCCCTCAATCGCTGGAAATGTCACTCGCCAATTACTATTTGAATCCACAACTACTGTGCGCGTCTCACCATTAAAAGCAACCTTTACTTCGCGGCCAGGTTCACCAAAACCTGCGAACGGAATCGGCTCCCCACGCTGAAGAACCATATGGGAAGTCCAAATGCGATTAAAACGCAAGCCTTCCGCATCCGCCGACAGCGCGGCGGATACGGAAGCAACGACTGCAAGCCCAAAGGCTAGAATAGATCTCATTTCTAGAATCTTTCAGACTTAGCGAACTGCGTCCAGCGGATAGAGTTGCAAACGAACCTCAATCTTCGAGAAGTCGAACGGTTCACGAATATTCGGGTCGTACGGCTTCAATTCGTTTTCTTCGCCAAAGCGGAGAAGAGAGGTGATATCGACATCCGTTACATTACCGAAGCGGTGGTGGTGCCGACGCATATAGCGCGCATTTGCACTTGAAACCCCGAGCGGAACTCTCACGCGGTCACCCACCTTCGACTCCATATGGATGAAGACGCGATACTTATCTTCCCAGTCCTTCGGGATGAACTGCTTCGCGGGCAAGCCCGTGAGCACCATTTCCTTTACTGGGGCAGGACGATGGAAGAGATAGAGTGCGCCATTGAAGCCCGTGAACTCTTCGTTATTATCGGGCTTATCGAACTCCATTTCCATAACATTGCCCTTTGCCTTGAGGAGATGCGTGACATCCACCGTAATGCGGTCGTGTCCCTTCGCCTTTTCACAAAGTACCGTACCATTGAGCGTAATCTTAGCCTTAGCATCAAAGTTCGGACCACCCCACGCACCGCAAGTGAAGCGCGTCATACCGCCATTCATCCAACTCGGGTCGTCGAGGTCAAAGGTCTTCACAATCTTCGCGGGCTGTCCATCAGGGAGCCCCCAGAACTGGAGCACATCTGCCGCGCACGGCTTACCCGTATCGGCGAAAGTCCAGCCCTCTTTCAAGTCCATAGTCGGGTCACGCCACTTGCCTTCAGCATACTTCGTGAAGTCCATCGTCGGCTCGCGCAACGGACGCCACGCGACCTGATTTTCCTTCCACCAATAGGCGATAGCGTCCGAAGGCTCATAAACGCGCGCATTGGCAACCATAATCTCCTGAGCGGTGATTTCCGCCGTGAAGGTGCAAGTGCCCGACGTCGCGTCATATTTGAACGCAGGATGCTCTTCGCCGCGCTCACTCCAAGTGACGATTGTCGCAGGCTTACGCGGCACACGCAAAGTGACGAGGGTCTTCTGAACACCATTCGTATTGAAGTTGCAAAGAACCGTCACCGCGTCAAGTCCGTCATGCGAACGGTAGGGCTGCGCCCAAATAAGCGCGTCGTCCGTCGTGCAAACGGCAGGAGCTGCCCCAATATCAGCGAGGAGTTCCTTCCAGAACGCGACTTCGCCCTTGCCAGGCCACCAAATGCCTTCTAAATCAGCACTATCACGCGCAAAAGCACTGCCGAGCCAAATGACGCGGCCCTTGCCGAGCTTACGCACCGTTATGGCTGCCGCGCCATTCTCATACTTCGCAACGACTTCTGTCGCGGGGTCCGTCGGCTCAAGTTCTACCGAGTAGGCGTTGAAGTTGAGTCCGTTGCAGGCAATGGTGCGTCCATTATCCGCGTATTCGCGTCCCTTCCAAGTGACCGTGCCACCGAGCGGGCGAATCTTCGTCGCTTTTGCACCCGCGAGTGTGGCGATGGGCCAAGTATCGGACTCTGTGCGTGTGGAGCGACCAGTGAACGGCCAAGCGATGAATGTGCCGCCCTCCCTTACCCAATCGGCGATGCCTTTAATGCAGGCGGGGTCATAAACTTCATTGCCGCTATCAACCATCACCTGATAGCCGCGCATCTTATTCGCTTCAATGCCGTCATCGTCAATGTAGAGGACGGACTGCCCGAGCGTCTGCATAACGCCGCGCCCAAGATCCCAATCCCACGGAGTCTGAATCTCGTGTCCCTTCGCGCCGACGAGTGGCTCTGGGGCAGGGAAGTCGTCGAGCGACACGAGCGAACGACGATAGACGAGAATCTGAGGTCCGTCAATCTCATAAGTGCCGAGGCGCCCAAGCATTTCCTTATGCTGAAGCCACCATTCACGGACAGGCGGATTGCGCGAGTAAACCTGAGTCAGGAACACAGGTTGGTGCAAATCGAGTCCCGCGAGGAAGACGCGGAGGGACGATCTACGCGCATCCGTAACCGTATCGTAGGGCCCAGCCAATTCACTCGTGCCCTGCAAGCCCCACAACCTGCTATAGCGCTTATACCACGGATAGTACCAGATGCCCTCACCCGTAAAGTGAGCGAAAGCGCCCCACTCCGTGAACATCTTATTTATAATCGGCACACCAAAGTTCTGCGGAGCCATAAACTTAATAGGCGCATCGGGGTCGGCTTGACGCATAGCATCAAAAATCTGCTCACAGCGACGCTTTTTCGCGTCACGCCGCCAATCATTCCAGAGCGCGAAGAGTTTATTGCGTGCCGCGCCAAGGTTCGGATATACCGCAGGCTCTTGTGTGGAAAGGAAGATGCGCCCATTCCAGAAAAAGCCGTGAAGCAAAAGTTCAAGTTCATTGCCGCCCAAACGCAGGCGGTCCGTCACATCAAGTGCACACCAAGTGCCGATATCAGAGACTTTCTCTCCGTTAAGAGTGACTGTGTGGCGTACACGCATATCAGACATCGGGAAGAAATAGAGATAAACACGCTTGCCCGCCGCGAGAGCTGGATCCCAATTAAAGGTGCGCTTCACATAACGCGGCGTACGCATACGGGTTTCTTGGTCACCAAGGTGTCCGTGGAGATTATAATACTCAAACCACTCCAAATTGCCAGGCATATCAATCGAGGACCAGTCCGTACGATTAGAGGACGAGAGCCAAGTGCCCGCGAGGTCGAGAATCTGTCCAGGCAAGCCCGCGAATGTCGCGAATTCAGGTGGCTGAACCTGTGACCAGTCTACAAAGGCATCCTTCGTATCGAGCGAATACATCGCGCTCGCCTCCGCGAGAGTGACACCATTCGCCTTAAGAAACTCTTGCCAATCTTTCTGGGCGGACGGCGAATAGTCGCCGTGCATATCATACCACGGCTGGTGCAAGAGTTCCCCGGCGGGGTGCATCCAGCCACCCACATGAGGAGTCTTAAAGGCTGTCATCGACTCAATGCACTTGCGCCCAATATAGCCCCAAATATCTTCATTAAACCAACTGATATGCGGCTGATGCGCCGTCTCATAGCGAAGCCAGCCATTCACCATCCATGGCGCGGGCTGCTCCATATACTCACCGAAGCGGCGGCTCATCCAGCTGTAGCCGTTGCAGGGCATATAGAAACGGAACGAATACGGGACGCCCACTTGCTCCGCATAGCGCGTCTTCCAACGGACACCTGGCGATACGATACCGTCCGTATCATCCTGCTCGTCGAGCTGGAGCCACGCATCGAAGTGAATGTTCCCCATCTGGCGATGAAAGTCATAGTCATCACGCGGGTCGAGTTGCTTCTTCGGGTCTTTGCAGGCATTGTACATCCAGCCATGGAAGCGTTCCAAGCCGCCCATACCATAAGTACCCCAGCCAAAGCGGCTCATCCACGCGGGGCAAGTCGCCTTTTCAACGAGCGTCTCGGCTAGCCCCGACTGTGAATCCACCCAATCACGCAAAGTCGCCGCGTCAGAAGCCGAAATAAGCCGCGTTACGGCCCCCTGCCGCGCCACTGCGAGAGCACCGCCAGGAACTGTGAAGATTCCCTTATCAAAGCTCACGCCAGCACCGCGCCCGAGGTCATAGAGGAATTTGCCCGCCACCGTCTCGGCATTGGACGGAGATGTCGCGGCAAAAATCGCCTCCGAAACTTTCCGCTTGCCGTCCGTATGGGTCTCATATTTGACCTCACACGAACCAAACCCACGAAATGTGGGCGTAATTCCCGCGTCAAAGGATGTATCTACCTTCCACTCGCCTGCCCCCGCAGTGAGTGTTAGACAGGAGAGGAGTAGTGTCGGTAGGACACGATATCGACTCTGTTTACTCATTATTTTTATCTTTCTCTTTGATTGTTACTGAAAATTATACTCGAAATTGTATGAGAACACAACCTCTTACCGCACGATGATAGAGAATCCTGCGGACCCCACACGCAGCGTCAGAAGCTTGCGGTCAGCGGAAAGTCTTACCTTTGAGCCTTCACGTGCTTTTGCCGCCGCCGCGTTTATCTTCTCGAGTAGCTCATCGGACATCACAATGCGGTACTCTTCTGTATTTCCACCTGTATACGCCACAAGAGGCACATTCCGAAGGCCGTCTTTACTCACCGCGTCAAAGTCAAACTCAAACTCCGTATCATCCGAGAAGACGATTTTAGCGGTCTGCGATTCATAGGCGGCTTCCTTATAACCTTCTGCAGGGATATGGAACGCAAAGACGCAAGCATTTGTAAAGGGACTTTCATCATAAGTCTGCCCCTTCACAATACGCCCTTGCTCATAGAACGAGAAGCGTTGCTTACCACTATCGTCTTGTGTATACGGGTCGCGCTTATAATCAACATTATCGATTCTATTGGTTGTCACTTGTCCCGTTACATAAGCGGGGCAAAGCCCATAACCTTTAGTTTTGAATATGCCATTTGAAACAATGACCTCTTGTCCAAAACCATACATACGCAACCCAGCCACTTCCAGAGTGCCGCCATCCCCTACAATAATCTTGTTAGACCCGTTAGCGTAATAGCCCAAATTAGCAATGGACGCTGTAGAAAGCGAGGTCTTCTCAATTCTGAAGTAGTTATTAGAACCCGATGAAGGCACGAGGTCGTTTAGATAGTGCCAAGTTCCATAGCCCACACTAATTTCGTTAACACCTGAAATTGTCGCGCCTCCAATAATTTCTACACCATTACCCGAACCGCCATCAACGCCAATGTTAAGATTCTGATTCGAATCACCAAATGAGAGGGAAGTCCCTTCGCCTTGCACAATCATCTTATTATCAAATGCCATAGGAATATCACCAATCATTGCGCCGCGCGCGGCAGTCACTTGTGCACCAGAGCTAATCTCAACAACATTCGAAGCGAAAAGCGACTTATACGCGGCCCCATTGCCAATCGCGTCATTATGCCGCCAACCCGCACGCACCTCGCCTAGCAACTTTAGCGTGGCCCCATTATCTACTGTTATGCGATTCCAAAGCGAGGTCGTACCCGCAAGGGTGCTATCATTCTTGAGCTGCCCGCCCGCCACAAGATAACCGCCGAGCATCGTTGCCTTATCCGTCACATGAATCTCATTCCAACTGCCGTTTTGCCCCACTACATACGGATAGTCCGAACCATCCCAGCCATTTCGCTCAAAACGAATTGCCGCGAAAGTCGTTCCTTCATCCGCCACATAAAGCAAGTTGGAGTGGCTAGACCACGTTCCGACACGCGCATAGGAATTAGTCGTATCAACCTGAGCACCACCAATAAACTTCACGACATTCTGATGCGATACATATGATACAACTTTATCACCTTCCTTGCGACTAGTTTCACCGCCAATATTGAACTCCTTTGTGCCCGTTAACTTCAATGTGGCGTTCGAAACAATGAGCTGTGAACCATTTCCTACGCAAGCCTCATTCGCGCCCACGAAGAGGTTCGCGGCATTGGTGACTACCGCCCCATCAAGGATCTCCATTAAAGCTTCGTCGCCATTACCGCCAACGGAAAGCGTCCCTTCATTCACATTCACAACCGTCCCTTCACCCGTCACTGTCGCGTGAGAACGGATGCCTGGAATTATCATATTACCCTTCCATTGAGCACCATCACGCACATCCAAGGTCTTAGTTCCAGTATCTTGGAACTTGAAGTTGCCAATGAATGAAGTGTCTTTACCAAAGAAAAGTGCCGCGCCACTCTTCGCATTCCAAAATGTCACACCTTGTAACGCGCCATTGGCATTCGTATAGGCGATAGTGCCGTTTACAAAGATGTTTGTCCAGCCTTTATGCGAGTGGTCAGAATAGCCCGAAAGGAAGGTTAGCGAGTGACCGCCCAAGTCCCAAGTCAAGGTAACTGGCAAATCGTTAAAGCTCCAACTCCCTGCACTCACAAGGTCATCCGAAAGCTTGACCGTGTAGGCATTTGACGGGGAGTCCTTGAACTTCATGTTGTTCGATGAAGTCCCAGAGAAAGGTGCGTCGCCCTCCCAGTTCGCCGCGTCATTCAAATACGCGCTGTCCGCGCCCTTCCAGACGGAGTCCGTCGCCGAAACGGACATCAGGGCAATCCCGACCGAACATGCAAGTACTATCTTTTTCATAGCAACGCACCTTTCTTTTACAACGACCTACTTTATCTCACGATAATAGCAAATCCTGCCGAACCGACGCGGAGCGTGAGTTCACGACGGTCGGACGAGAGTCTTACTTTCGAACCCTCGCGGACTTTCGCCGCCGCCGCGTTTATCTTCTCAAGCAACTCATCGGACATCACGATGCGATACTGTTCACCCATATCGCCCGAATACTTCAAAAGCGGCACATTCCTAAGTCCATCCTTGCTCACAGCATCAAAATCAAACTCGAACTCCGTATCATCCGAGAACTGCAGCCCCGCACTTGTGGACTCCAAAGCTGCTTCGCTATACCCCTTGGCAGGAACATGGAACACAAACTTACACGCATTTGTGAAGTCACAACCCATATTCTTACCATTCACAATTCTGCCCTGTTCATAGAACTCAAATGTGTGCTTACCCGAATAGTCCGCTGTCGTATAAGTACCAGACTCTGTCCAAGCGGGACGCAATCCGTGTTGCGTACCCTGATTATCGAGTGCCACACGAAGGAGACCGTTTGATACGACAAGTCGATGTCCAAAGCCACGGAACACAACGCCGCCCGTCTTTACAGTCGCGCCATCACCCACCCAAAGAGTATTGCCTCCGTTATGGTAGTGACCAATCTCAATCGTGTTAATTCCTTCAACATCCGTTTTCTCAATGCGCACATAATTGTTCGATGCCGTGCAACCGACTTTCTCGACATCGCCCTGATAATAGACTTCTTCACCAATCTTCATTGTTTTTACACCCGTCAATGTAGCACCACCAGTCACTTCGAAACCGTTACCAGATGAGCCGCTTGCACCTACATAAACGCGACCTTCTCCAAAGAGGTTAAGTGCGGAGCCTTCTCCATCGACGATAAAGCGATTATCCTTGGCGCAGTACAGCACGCCCACAGTAACACCTTGTGCCGAGGCCTTGCCGCCGTTGACAACCTCATACACATTTGAAGCGTTCAGCGCCTTCGCCGCACGACCGTTCGCAAAATCGTCGCCATGCCGCGTACCAAGAATAAGGGTCGCACTTGAATCAAGAAACGCACCCTTATCAACCGTCACACGGTTCCAACATGAAGTCGCGACGTTATCGCCCCACGCTTTACCCTGACCGCCCGCGCAAAGGTAGCCCGTACGCATATACGCGCCGTCCGTTAAATGGAGTTGATTCCAGCAGCCATTATGTCCGATGACGCCAGGCCAATCCGCATTCGCAAGTAAGGCCGTGAAAACAGTATCCTCACCCGCTATATAAACGAGATTTGAGTGACTGCCCGAACCGCCCGAACGCAAATGCCACATTGAGTTGCCAACAGAGAAACGATTATTGGCAAAATCGACTTTTGACCCATCCACAATTTCAAGGACATTTTCGGAAGTTATATGCTCTGCCGTACCAGTTAACACATTATTCACATAAACATTGTTAACAGAACCACCACCAACGACCACCAAACTTGAAGCCTGAGGAGCAAGTGAGAATGTAGCATTAGAAATAACGAGATGACACTTACCGCCATAACCTTGATAAGCAGAACCTCCAACAAGGAGACCTGCGGCATTCGTGACAACAGCACCGTCAGTAATATACCCCATTACTTCACCCGCTTGATTCTCATTATTGGGCGCACCACCAAGTTCCATCATTCCGTTCATAAGATTTGCAACCGTGCCATCGCCCGTGAAAGTTACCGCGCAACGATAACCCTTTGCCGCTACTGAGCCCTTCCATTGCGCACCATCACGGACATCAAGTGTCTTCGTGCCGCCGTCTGAGAAGGAGAAGTTTCCAATAAATGAACCTGTCCCCTTGACGAACATCGCGTAGCCGCTCTTCGCGTGCCAAAAGTTCACCGTTTGAATCGTGCCTGCCGCATTCGTGAAGGCGATTGTTCCGTTCTCAATAATATTCGTCCAACCTTGGTGACAATGACTGCTATAAACTTTTAGGAAGGTCATTGTGTGTCCATTTAAGTCCCATGTCAAGGTCGCCGCATTAGGTGCGTCCGAGAAGTCCCAACAACCTGCACTCACAAGGTCGTCAGAAAGTTTAACAGTATAATTCTTTGACGGAGAATCTTTAAACTTCATATCATTCGACGAAGTCCCGTCGAATGGCGCGTCACCCTCCCAATTATTCGCATCATTCAAATATGCACCATCCTCACCTTTCCAGTAAATTGGAGTGGCTGAGACTGCCCAGAGTGCCCCTAGCATCCAAAAGGCGAATGCCTTTATAATGTTATTTGATGTATGCTTCATTGTTGGTTCTCCTTATTTCTTTGCGGTGAAAAGAAAGCGAATACATCTCAGAACAAGATGCATTCACTTGAACACAAAAAGGGAAATACGCCGCGCCAATTGCCGCGTAGAAGCTCGCTACAGCGTTGTAGCAGCGAGGGGGGGGGGGGGTACTAAATTCGCGAGCGGACGCGCCAGAACGCGCCTAGCACGCTCTAGCAAGCCTTCTACAGCCTCACGCGAAAGTCGCGCAAAACCGAGCCCCTTACTCTCGCATTTTCTCTTCATCTCAAAAGACTTCATCTAGTACCAATGATTTTCTATTTTGTAGTATACCATATTTTCGCTTCCCTGCCTATCCCCCGTAAGGGGGAAGAAAATAAAAACCTGTATATACAGGTTAGGTCCGTAATTGCGCTCTCACCCCTATAAACAAAGGGCGAAACCGTGATTTTGAGGTATCGGTTTTGCGCCTCA
>CAVCJC010000032.1:0-18369 GCA_963602475.1 Lachnospira hominis (ex Liu et al. 2021) | reverse complement strand
CGCACAAGTGGCATAGGGGTCTGCGCAAGGGCGTATGCCGTCCCTCCGCACACCCCCCATGCCGCGATGCGCACTACTCTAGGTTTATAAACTCCGAGGAGCGACAAAGGGCTACGCTAACGCTTTAATCCTATCTAAAAACGGTGCTTTTGGGCGCTCAGTGGGCAAAAAAAGAGCGCGGCGAAAAGTGCCGCGCTTCTTTTACTGAGCTTGAATTGAGACTTAGGCGACGGTGCCGCCGACTTTCTCAATCTTAGCCTTGGCCGCTGCCGAGCAAGGAACCTTGACGGTGAACTTCTTGGTGAGTTCTCCGTTCGCCAGAACCTTGATCTTGGGCTGCTTATTATCCGTGAAGCCCTTCGCCGCCAAGGACGCAATCGTGATTTCCGCACCTGCCTCGAAGTTCTTTTCGAGGTCGGCGAGGTTAACCGCGAGTGCTTTAGCATTGAATGCCGCGTTATTGAAGCCACGCTTCGGGAGGCGACGCACGAGAGGCATCTGACCACCTTCGAAGCCGAGCTTGCCCTTGTGACCCTTGCGGGAGTTCTGTCCCTTCTGTCCACGGCAAGAAGTCTTGCCCATACCCGAGCCACAACCACGGCCGACGCGTTTACGACGCGAACGCGCACCCACGGTATTCGTAAGAGAATGCAATTCCATTTTCGAATTCCTTTCTTTTATTAGGCGCGGATAGCCTTGATTTCGTCTTCGGAGCGGAGCTTCTTGAGCGCGTTCAAAGTAGCCTTAACCACATTGAGACGGTTCTTGGAGCCGAGGCTCTTGCCCACCGCGTCACGGATGCCCACCGCTTCGAGAACAGGGCGCATACCGCCGCCAACAATAAGTCCAGTGCCGTCCGGCGCGGGCTTAAGGATTACGCGACCGCCATCGCAAACGCCTTCCACATCGTGCGGAATCGTCTTGCCACGCAGGGTAATCTTGCGCATATCCTTGCGCGCCGCCTCGCCACCCTTGCGGATAGCTTCCGAGACTTCGTTCGCCTTGCCGAGACCGACGCCGACCTTGCCCTCTTTGTCACCGACGACGATGACAGCTGAGAAGCTCATACGACGACCACCTTTGACAGTCTTCGCACAGCGGTTGATGAACACGGTGTGTTCGTCAAGCTCGTCTTGCGCGTCACGGTCATTGCGCTTATCGCGATTCATAGCCATAATTACTTAGCCTCCTCATTCTTCGCGCTGATGGAGAGTCCCGCTTCAACGGCGGACTCAACAATAGCCGCCACGCGACCCGTGTACTTGAAACCGCCGCGGTCGACGACGACCGTAGCGATGCCCGCCGCTTTCGCCGCGGCGGCTGCAGCCTGTCCGAGACCTTTGGCGACCTCGAGGTTGGCTTTCTTTTCCTTGAGCGTGCTCGCCGAAGCAAGCGTCTTGCCCGCATCATCATCGATGAACTGGACGTACATATTCTTGTTCGTCACGCAAATCGACATACGCGGACGCGCCGCTGTGCCAACGACATGTTGGCGCAGGCGCAAATGCCGCTTCTGACGCTGAACTTTACGATTGAAACTCATTATCGTTTCTCCTTAGTGCCGCGCGTTAGGCGACCTTCTTGCCCTGTTTACGGCGGATGTGTTCGCCGACGTACTTAATACCCTTGCCCTTGTAGGGTTCTGCCGGGTAGAACGAACGGATGCGGGCGGCGGCTTCGCCGACCTTATCCTTATCACAGCCAGAAACGGTGACCTGGAGACCATCGTTTTCAACCGTGACCTTAATTCCTGCAGGCACGACATAGATCTTAGGCGAGGCGAAGCCGAGCGAAAGCGCGAGTTCCGTGCCCTTGAGGACAGCCTTGAAACCCGTACCTTCAATCGAAAGTTGCTTCGTATAGCCTGCGGACACGCCGACAACCATATTGTGGATCAGCGCGCGGGCGAGACCGTGGAAGTTGCCGAGTTTCGCGTCATCCGCGCACGCTACGAGAACTTCACCATTTTCGACCTTCGCCGTGATGCCGTCATGCATCGTGTAGGAAAGCTCACCGAGCTTGCCCTTAACCGTCACCTTCTGACCCGCGATTGTGGCTGTGACGCCTTCCGCGAGCTTGACGGGTTCTTTACCGATTCGAGACATTGTCTTCTGGCTCCTTAATTACGCGACGATGCAGAGAAGCTCGCCGCCGAGTTTGGCCTTCTTGGCCGCGGCGCCACTCATGACGCCCTTCGAAGTAGAGAGAATCGCGAGACCCATGCCGTCGAGGACGGACGGGATTTCGCTAACCGAGACGAACTTGCGCAGACCTGGCTTGGAGATGCGCTTAAGTTCCGTAATCGCGGGGACCGCGCGGTCATTATACTTCAGCGTAATCACGAGCGACTTCGGGAACTCCGTCGTCGTTACCGCGTCAGAAATGTAGCCCTCTTCTTTGAGGACACGCGCAATTTCCGCCTTAAGATTGCTCGCGGGCGACTTGACGGAATGAAGGCGAGCCTTCAAGCCGTTACGAATCGTCGTAAGCATTTCGGAAATGGGATCAAGTGTCATAATAGGATTCCTTTCCTTTAATTACCACGAGGCCTTCGTTACGCCCGGAATCTGACCCGCGAGAGCGAGCTCACGGAAGCAGAGACGGCACACGCCGAACTTGCGGATATAAGCGTGACGACGCCCGCAACGCTGACAACGATTGTACGCGCGAACCTTGAACTTAGGCGCCTTCTTCTGCTTTTCAATCAAGCACTGTTTAGCCATGATTAATTCCTCCCTGCGAACGGCATGCCCATGGAGATAAGAAGCTCCTTAGCCGCCTTATTGTCAGTTGAGCTGGTCACGAAAGTGATATCCATACCGCTGTGCGCAGAACCTTCCACGACGAGTTCGGGGAAGATTGTGTGCTCTTTGATGCCGAGCGTATAATTGCCGCGTCCATCAAAGCCACGGTTGGAAACGCCACGGAAGTCGCGGATACGCGGGAGAGCCGCCGAGATGAGTCGGTCAGCGAATTCCCACATACGATCGCCACGAAGCGTGACCTTCGCGCCAATGACCATACCCTCGCGCAATTTGAAGTTCGAGATGGACTTCTTCGCGCGGCAGAGCTGGGGCTTCTGCCCCGTAATCGCCGCCAAATCGTCAACGAGCTGCTTCTGCTCATCCTTCGAGACAATGCCGAAGCCCATGTTGAGGACGATCTTCTGGAGGCGCGGAACGAGCATCTTGTTGGTTGTGCCGAACTTCTTTTCAAGTTCGGGAACCATCCGGCTCGCATATTCGTCTTTAAGTCTTGCCATTTGTTAAGTTCCTTGCTTAGAGAGCCTTGCCGCTCTTTACAGCGACGCGAGCCTTCTTGCCATCCTTTTCGCCAACCTTAACGCGTGTAGCGGACTTCTTTTCCGCATCGTAAGGCATAAGCTTGCAGAGGCGAATCGGGAGTTCCTTCTCGATAATGCCACCCGCCTGCTTTTCCGTACGACGAACCGCCTTTTTATGCACGTTAACGCCGCCGACAACCGCGACCCCCTTCTTGGGGTCAACGCTCAAAACAGTGCCCGTCTTCCCGGCAGAAGTGCCAGAAATCACGATAACTGTGTCGTTCTTCTTAATTCTAGAAAGTGCCATAGTGTCAATTCCTTCGCATTAGACCACTTCCGGGGCCATGGACAGAATCTTCATGTAGTTCTTGTCGCGAAGTTCACGCGCCACAGGTCCGAACACACGCGTACCGATGGGGTTGAGCTTCGAATCGACGAGAACGCACGCGTTCTGGTCAAAGTGCACCGTCGAACCATCCTCGCGGCGGATCGGGTTGCCCGTACGAATAATTACGGCTGTCGCGACCGAGCCCTTCTTGATGGAGCTCGTAGGCGTAGCCTCCTTAATAGCAACGCGGATGACATCGCCGAGATGGGCGTATTCCTTGCGCTGCTTGAGAATGCGGAAGCACATCGCGCGCTTGGCGCCGGTATTATCCGCAACAACGAGATTAGAGAGTTCCTGTAACATCGCTCAGATCCCTTACTTAACGATGCGCCAACGCTTAGTAGCTGAAAGCGGACGCGTTTCCATAATGGTGACGGTGTCACCGACCTTGGCGGTATCGGCTTCATCGTGTACGTGATATTTCTTCACGCGCTCGACGACCTTGCCATAAACAGGGTGGCGTTCACGATAACCGACCGTGACAACCACGCTCTTCGCACCCATCTTGGACGCGACTACACCCTTGCGAATCTTGCGGGTGCCGCGATTTGTATTTTCCGTGCTCATCAGATCTTAACTCCTGCGCGGGTGATAAACTTAGTGTGAATACCAATCTTGGTTGCCGCGAGACGGAGGCACTCCTTCGCAGTTTCCTCGTTGACACCGCCAACTTCGAAGAGCACCTTGCCGGGGAGAATGACGGCCGCCCAGAATTCAGGGTTACCCTTTCCTCCGCCCATACGCACTTCGATAGGCTTACGTGTGACGGGCTTATCGGGGAACACGCGGATCCACAACTTGCCCTTGCGCTTCATCTCGCGGTTGATCGCTACGCGGCACGCCTCAATTTGAGTCGCCGTGAGCAAACCACGCGTGAGCGCCTTGAGACCGAACTCACCATAGGCGAGCTCTGTTCCGCTCGTGGCATAGCCCGAGCGATTGCCCTTTGAAACCTTGCGGTATTTAACTCTCTTAGGCATGAGCGGCATGGCGCTTACCTCCTTCACGGTCACCACGACGATCGCCGCGCTGCGGACGAGCCTGGAAACCTTCCTTCTTGCAAATCCAAACCTTAAGACCGATCTTGCCAGCGGTTGTATTCGCTTCAGCAAAACCATAGTCGATATTGGCACGCAGTGTGTGGAGCGGCACCTTGCCCTCGCGCGACCACTCAACACGCGCGATTTCCGCGCCATTGATACGGCCACCCGCACGAACCTTGATGCCATCAACACCCATATCCATCGCCACCTTCATCGCACGCTTCATCGCGCGCTTGAGGGCAATACGACGCTCGAGCTGTTGAGCAATCGATTCGGCAACGAGCTGTGCATCCGCGTCAGCACCCTGCACTTCCTTAATCTCGATGTAGACTTCCTTCTTGGTCATCTTCTCGAGTTCCGTGCGCACCGCGTCCACTTCGCCGCCCTTGCGACCGAGAATCACGCCCGGACGCGCGGAGAGCAAGGTAACGCGCACACGATTAGCGAAGCGCTCGATGAGGATCTTCGAGAGACCCGCCTCGGCCAGCTTCTTCTTGAGGAATTCGCGAATCTTCTGATCTTCGACGAGAAACGCGCCAAAGTTCTTCTTGCCCGCGAACCAGCGGCTCGCCCAAGCGTGATTGACGCCGATGCGAAAACCGACAGGATTAACTTTCTGTCCCATTATTTCGACTCCTTCTTGGCATCGGTCAGAACAACCTTGCAGTGGCAAAGACGGCGCGCAATCGGGTGCGCTGAGCCACGAGCCGTCGGCCAATAGCGGCGCATACGGATCGACTCATCGAACACGCAAAGCTTCACCGTGAGGTTCGCCGCGTCTTCAATACCATTATTGTTCTTCGCGTTGGCGATTGCCGACAAAAGCGTCTTACGGATGATTTCCGCAGCTTTCTTCGGCGAAAACTCGACGACCTTCAATGCATCGGCCGCCTTAAGGCCCTGGCAAGCGCGCGCAATTGGACGACCTTTAGCGGCCGACATACGCGCATTGCGGGTTAGAGCGATAACTTCCATTGGTCTTAAGCTCCTTACTTCTTCTCGACCTTAGCAGCCGAATTGCCGTGCGCCTTGAATGTGCGCGTGGGGGCAAACTCGCCTAACCGGTGGCCGACCATGTTTTCAGTAATGAAGATCGGCATGTGCTGCCGTCCGTTATGGATGGCGAATGTCAAGCCGACAAACTCAGGCAGAACCATCGAGCGACGGCTCCACGTCTTAATCGGCTGCTTCTTATTGCCAGCCTGTGCCTTCTCGACCTTGCGGAGGAGGCTCTCCTCGACATAAGGTCCCTTCTTGAGAGAACGTGCCATGGATTATTTCCTCCTCTTAACAATGACTTTATTGGACGCTTTGCGGCGCGAGCGGGTCTTGCCGCCCTTCGCGAGCTGACCCCACGGCGAACGCGGGTCACTGCCGCCCGAAGTACGACCTTCACCACCACCCATCGGGTGATCGACAGGGTTCATCGCCACACCACGAACCGTCGGGCGAATGCCGAGGTAGCGCTTGCGACCCGCCTTGCCGAGGTGAATCGAACCCCAGTCCTTATTACCGACCGAGCCGACACACGCGAGGCAACGTCCGTTGAAAATACGAACTTCGCCCGAGGGCAACTTAAGCGTAACCGTGCCGCCGTCACGCGCCATAATCTGGCACGCATTACCAGCCGAACGACCAATCTTCGCACCCTGACCCGGCACGAGCTCAATGGCGTGAACCATCAAACCGAGCGGAATCTGCGAGAGGGGCAAGCAGTTGCCGACCGTCGCTTCAGCCTTGGGGCCGTTCATAACAGTCATACCAACCTTGAGCCCTTCAGGCGCGAGGATGTAGCTCTTGACACCGTCCGTATACTCGATGAGCGCGAGGTTAGCGCTACGAGTCGGATCATACTCAATTTCCTTGACTGTCGCGGGCACATCAACTTTGACGCGCTTGAAATCAACCAGACGCAGACGCTGCTTCACGCCACCGCCGTGATGACGGGTTGTGATGCGACCCTGGTTATTACGACCAGCCGTCTTACGGACAGCTTTCGTCAAGCTCTTCACCGGCTTCTTCGCGGTGATTTCGTCGCGCGTACTAGCTACGCGAAAGCGCATGCCGCACGAACGAGCTTTAAATGTTTTAAGTCCCATTGAAATACTCCTTAGACTTGTTCGATGCGCTCGCCAGCCTTGACGGTGACATACGCCTTCTTAACAGTCGGTTCAGTCACCACGCGACGGGTGCCACGAACGTAGCGCTTACCGCCCTTGGTGTTGACCGTACGAACCGCGAGAACATGCACACCGAACTTGGCTTCGACTGCCGAGGCAATCTGAGGCTTACGGGCGCACGCCGCGACTTCCAGCACATAGCGATTCTCAACCGAGAGGCGAGAGCCTTTCTCAGTAATCAGAACCTTCTTAATGACTTCTTCGTTCGTCATGACAGCTCCTTACTTGGCAATGCGCTCAACAAGCGCGTCGAAAGCGGCCTTGTCGCAAACGACCTTGCGCGCAACCATGAGGGAATACACATCAAGTGCCGCGGCCGTCGAATAATCGATACGAGGCAGGTTGCTCGTGACGAGGAGGGTCGTCTCATCGACTTCCTTCTGCACGATAATCGCCGTACGATCCACGCCCAGCTCCTTGAGGAAACTCGCCATAAGCTTCGTCTTGGGCGCCTCAAACGAGAACTCATCGACGACAATCACATCGCCCGCTTTGAACTTCTCGGAGAACGCACGCGCAAACGCGAGCTTCATAACCTTCTTATTGACCTTCTGGTCATAGCAACGCGGCTTAGGACCGTGTGCCACACCACCGCCGCGCCAAACTGGCGACTGACGGAAGCCCGCACGCGCATTGCCCGTGCCTTTCTGCTTCCAAGGCTTCTTGTTCGAGCCAGCGACTTCGCCCTTGCCTTTCGTCGAGGCCGTGCCCGCACGCATCCAATTACGGATAGCGGTGACCGCGTCCTTGACCGCCTGAGCACCCTTATCGAGCGTCAACTTCGACTCTTCAATCGTGACGTCAATCTTCTTCATGATTACTTAGCCCCCTTCTGCGCTTTCGCCGCGATTACATTGTTCTTGAGGGACTTACGGACAATAACGATACCGTTGCGCGCACCGGGGATCGAACCCTTAACGAGAAGCGCGTTGTCCTCAGGACGAACCGCGACAACTTCAAGGTTCATCGCCTTGCGGTTGACATCGCCCATGTGGCCCGGCATCTTCTTGCCCTTTTCAATCCAACCCGGCAGGTCACGCGCCGCGAGGCCGCCTGTACGACGCTTGGAGTGGCCGCCGTGGGTCATATTGCCGCCCGCGAAGTTATAGCGCTTAAGAACGCCCGCGAAGCCTTTACCCTTGGTCACACCCGTCACATCCACATACTTAACGCCTTCGAAGTTCGCGACGGTGATCTTGTCGCCAACCTTGACTTCTTCGCCCGCGTCAAGCGCGAATTCACGAAGAACCTTCAGCGTCTCAACGCCCGCCTTCTCGAAGTGCTTCTGCTGAGCCTTCGCCAGGCGCTGCGCCTTCTGAGCGCCAAAACCGAGCTGCGCGGCACTGTAGCCATCGTTCTCGAGCGTCTTGAGCTGCACGACCGGGCAGGGACCGACTTCAACGACCGTCACGCAAGTGCGCACGCCGTTCTCGTCGTAAACCTGAGTCATGCCAACTTTCTTACCAATCAAACCTTCCATCACTGACCTCCTCAGACCTTGATGGTGATATCCACGCCAGCCGGAAGATTGAGCTTCTTAAGGGCATCAATCGTCTGCGCCGTGGGGTTGACGATGTCGAGAAGGCGCTTATGGGTGCGCATCTCGAACTGATCCATGGACTTCTTATCGACGTTCGGTGAACGGTTCACCGTATAACGCTCGATACGCGTCGGCAGTGGGATAGGTCCCACAACCTGCGCACCCGTACCCCGAGCCGTATCGATGATGCCACCGACGGCTTGGTCAAGCACACGATGATCGTATGCTTGGAGGCGGATGCGAACTCTTTGCTGTTGCATTTTACCTTTATTCCTTACTTACTTTTCTTTTTGCGACCTGCCTCTCAACGACCGTGCTATCGGCGGACACCTTTTTTGTGTTGCCGCCGGGAACCCTGTTGTAGCAGTCCCGCGCGCGGTTGGGTCTCAACGCAGTAACCTCCATAAAAGAAGAACTCGCGGCGTTTCATGACCGCGAGCGAACTCAACGGTCACGACGCGACGGGATATACTCGCCCGTATCGCGACCCTCCTCTTGCGAAGATTGGTATAAATTATACCAAATTTACCGCGCTTCTGCAATAGGGAATTTGCACCCCCCTTAAAAAAGGTTCAAAGGGGGGTTGTATTTTCCGCCAATTTTAGGTATAATCTTAATCAACAATGACTAGTAATGATGAATATGTGCTCCAGCTACTGGTTGAGCGTGGGTTTCTCACCCCCGACCAAGTAGAGGCGGCGAATAAGTCGATGAAGGCCGAAAACGAGACGACGCTTGACGCGCTCGTCGCGAGCGGCGTTATCGGCACGGACGAGGTTCTGGGTACACTTGCGGACCAGTTTGGTCTCAAGTACTGCCATGTAAATGCCGAGGCGATCAACCACGACATTATCAATATTATACCGGCGGACATCGCGAAGAAGTATGGTATTGTGCCTGTCGTGGCGGATGACGAGTCCGTCACCGTCGCCCTCTCGGACCCCATGGGCTATGACGCGATCGACTCGCTACGCTACGTCCTACACGGGCGCGACGTGCAGGCGGTCGTCGCTCCCCGCGAAGAAGTGGATACCGCGCGGGCGAAGCTCTACGCGACCGAAGAAGCGGCGGATGTCCAGTCCCGCGACGAAATTGACGCGGGCGAGGACGCCAATGGCGATGACGCGCCAGTCATTAAGCTCGCCACCCTCATTATTACTAATGCGATTCGGATGAAGGCCTCAGATATTCATATCGAGCCGATGGAAAAAGAGTTCCGCGTCCGTTACCGCATCGATGGAGCCCTGCGCAAGATGGACTCGCCGCCGAAACGGCTACAGTCCGCCATTATTTCGCGCCTCAAGATTATGTCGAAGATGAAAATCTCCGAGAAGCGCATTCCGCAGGATGGCCGTATTCAGATTACCGTCAATGGTAAAGACCTCGATTTGCGTGTAAGTTCCGTGCCGACGAACCACGGCGAGTCCATCGTCATGCGTATTCTCGATAAGTCCAACCTTTCTTTGGGCTTACCGCAGCTTGGCTTCCTTTCGGACGACCAAACCACCTTCGAGCGGCTAATTAAGCTACCTGACGGCGTGGTGCTAGTGACGGGTCCTACGGGTTCCGGTAAAACCACAACGCTTTACGCCTGTTTGGGACAGATTAACACCCCTGATAAGAAGATTATCACCGTCGAAGACCCTGTCGAATACCAAATGAGCGGTATTAACCAGGTCCAGGTGAATAAGGATGTCGGGCTCGACTTCTCCGCGGCACTTCGTTCCATCCTGCGTCAGGCACCGAATATCGTGATGATCGGCGAAATTCGTGATAATGAGACGGCGGATATCGCGATGGAAGCCGCGCTCACGGGTCACTTGGTGTTCTCGACCCTGCACACGAACGACGCCCCCTCGGCGGTCACGCGTCTACTCGATATCGGCGTAAAGCCGTTCCTTGTGGCGAGTGCCCTGCGTGCCGCGATGGCTCAGCGACTCGTGCGCGCCATTTGCGAAAACTGCCGCGAAGAATATACACCTAGCGAACGCGAACTGAAGATGCTCGGGGCTATCTCTAAGACCATGCCTGAGCATGTCTATCACGGCGCGGGGTGCGATAAGTGCGGACGCAGTGGTTACAAGGGACGTAAAGGTATCTTCGAAATCTTCAAGGTGGACGATACCATCCAGCGCCTCATCTTCGACCACGCCCCCGCCACCATCTTGCGTGAAAGAGCGCGTGAAATGGGCATGCGCACCCTCCGTGAGGACGGCATGCTCAAGGTTGCGAGTGGCATGACCAGCCTACAGGAAATTTTACGCGTAACAATGGGTGACGCGGACTAATATAAGGAAAGAAAGGACTCTTTACTATGGAAATTACACTACAGGAACTCTTACAGGCGACAATTGATGAAGGCGCGAGCGACTTGCACATCCGTGCCTATATGCCACCCCTTCTGCGCGTCAATGGCGAGCTCTGCCCCATTGCCGAGGAGCAACTTTCTGAGGAAGATACCCTTCGCCTCTGCCGCGAAGCGGCAAATGAGATCCAGATGGCGGACGTCGAGCACAAAGGCGGCGCGGACTTCGCCCTTGCCCACCCCGACGGCACGCGTTTTCGTGTCTCAGTACTCAAAGAACGCCACCGTTATGGTATGGTTTTGCGTCAGATCCCGTCCAAATTGCTCACAATGGAGCAACTCGGGCTCCCGCCAGTCGTAAAAGAACTCCTTTATAAGCCGCGCGGACTCATCCTCGTCACGGGTCCTACCGGGTCAGGTAAGTCGACGACGCTCGCCTCGATGATTGATGTCATTAACCAAGAGCGTTCCGTACACATCATCACCATCGAAGACCCTATCGAATTCTATCATAATTCGTCGAAGTCCCTCGTCACCCAGCGTGAAGTCGGGGACGATGTGCCGAGTTTTGCGGAAGCCATCCGCCGCGCCTTGCGCCAAGACCCAGATGTCATTCTCGTCGGCGAAATGCGCGACCTCGAGACCATCGGCGCGGCAATTACCGCCGCCGAAACAGGCCACCTCGTCTTTGGTACGCTCCATACGACGGGTGCCGCCGAAACCGTGGACCGTATCGTCGACGCCTTCCCCACCAACCAGCAGGCGCAGGTACGCACCCAGCTCGCGGCGGGGCTCCAAGCCGTCATTTCGCAGATCCTTCTGCCGCGCTTGAACGAAAATGGCGAGGTATGCGGACGCGTCGCCGCGTTCGAAATCATGACCTCGACGGACGCTATTCGTAGCCGTATTCGCGATAATAAGACGAATATGATTAAGAGCGACTTGCAGACAGGCGCGAAGTTCGGCATGATGACGCTGGACGCGTGCTTGATGAACCACTACCGCAACGGGCTTATCTCGTATGAAGACCTCATCACGAAGAGCCAAGACCCCGATAGCGTGGTCGCGAAACTCAAGGAAGAAATGGGACGCTAAACTATGATTGACCCCATTCTACAAATCCTTATCAATAACGGCTACCTTGATGAGCAAGGCGCGAAAGACCTCGCCGACCTCGCCAAAACCGAGTCTAAGACGGTTCGGCAACAGGTAATCGACCAAGGTATCATCTCCGAAGACGACCTACTCGCCTGTATGGCGGCCGACCAGAATACGGAAGCGATTGACCTCGGCTCTATGACCCTCGATACCGAGGTGACGGAAGCTATCCCCGCCTCCACTGCACGGATGTACAACGTCTTCCCCGTCGCGGCGGACGATTCCTCGGTCACCCTCGCGACTTTCGACCTTGTCGACCCGCGTATTTCGGACGAAATCCTCTTCACGCTCTCGAAGGAGGTCCGTTTCGTCTTTGCGCGCGAAAAAGATGTCATGGATCGCATCGCCCAATACTACGGCGATTCCAATGAGTCCGTGGCGGATATGATTAAGAGCCTCGGCGAGGGGCTGGACGATGACGAAGCTGCCGCGAATGGCAATATCAACGATATTGCCTCCATGGAAAACGCGGCAAATTCCTCGGCAATTATCCGTTTCGTGAACCTCGTCCTCTACCAAGGTGTAGTTGACCACGCCTCAGATATCCATATTGAGCCTTTTGAGAAGGACTTCAAGATTCGTTATCGTGTGGATGGTGCCCTTTACGAGATGAAAGCCCCCGATGTGAAGATGGCACCCGCCATTATCTCGCGCGTAAAGATTCTCGCGAACCTAAACATCGCCGAGCGGCGCATCCCGCAAGACGGACGTATCGCCCTCACAGTCGCGGGGCGCCCCGTCGACTTGCGTGTCTCGTGCTTGCCCACGGCTCACGGCGAATCGGTCGTTATGCGTATTCTCGACCAGACGACGACCTCCCTCGATTTGGAAAATGTCGGACTCCCCGAGGATGTCTACGAACAAATCACGATGGATGTCGAGAAGCCCAACGGAATCTTCATCGTCACGGGTCCTACAGGTTCGGGTAAGACAACGACCCTCTACTCAATTTTGCGTCGCATTAACCAAATTGATACGAAGCTTCTGACGGCAGAAGAGCCTGTCGAATACAATGTGGACGGCATTGTTCAGGTGCCAATCGACGCACAGGCGGGCAATACCTTCGCGAAAGTGCTCCGTGCCTTCTTGCGTCAAGACCCCGATGTGATGATGATTGGTGAGATTCGTGACCTTGAGACGGCGGAAATCGCCGTGCAAGCCGCGCTCACGGGTCACTTCGTATTCTCCACCCTGCACACAAATGACGCGGCAGGCGCGGTTATGCGTCTCGTGGATATGAATGTCGCCCCCTACCTGCTCTCTTCCACCCTCGAGGGCGTACTCGGCCAGCGTCTCGTAAGAACGTGCTGTGCGGACTGCAAGCAGTCCTACGAACCCGACGACGACACCCTCGACCGCCTCGATATGAAGCGCGAGGAAATCGGCGGACGCCCCTTCTACTTCGGCAAGGGCTGCAAGACCTGCAATGGCACGGGCTACAAGGGACGCAAAGGCGTATTTGAGTACCTCAGAATGTCGGGTCCCCTGCGCGAACTCGTCAATAATAAGGCTCCGACGCTAATCATCCGTGAAAAAGCGCGGGAGCTCGGGATGCGCACTATGCGCGAGGACGGCATCCGTGCCATTCTTGACGGCTACACAACCGTGGACGAAGTCTTGCGCTACACCTAATGTAAAAGCCCAAAGATATGCAACTTGCCCGAATCCTCGTTGTCCTTACGCTCCTCATCGTCGCCGCGGCACTCGCGACCCCGCCTGGCAGGTTGCCCCTCGCCTTGCGCGGACTCAACAAGCTTCTGCGCCGCGATAGAGGGCTGTCCACGCAGCCGAGTGCGGAGGCCCCCGCCACAGCTTCAACTAAACGGCGAATTGCCGCGTTTATTCTTGTATTAGGCGCACTCGTAATTGCGCTATATCCGTAAAAAGAAGGTAAAATCAGATGAAAATTGCAGTATTAGGTGCCGCAGGTCGCATGGGTCATATGCTCGTCGACCTCGCCGCGAAACACAACCTCGAAGTCGTCGCTAAAGTCGATGTCGCGCCAGGTTATGACGCAACTTGGCCCGAAGGCACAGAAGGCGTAGTCGACTTCTCCTATCATACCGCCGTGCCCGCCAATGTCGAAAAAGCGGCGGCGCAAGGTATCCCTTATGTCATCGGCACAACAGGGCTTACACCCGAAGAACAGGCTCGGGTAGACGCGTGTAAAGACCGCATCGCCATTGTCCAAAGCGGAAACTACTCGCTCGGCGTGAACCTCCTACTTGACCTCGTGCAAAAAGCCGCGAAAGCACTCGGCAACGGCTACGATATCGAAGTCGTCGAAATGCACCATCGCCACAAAAAGGACGCTCCCTCAGGAACCGCCCTTATGCTCGCCAAAAGTGCCGCGAACGGACGCAACATTGACTTCGCGGCAAATGCGGTATACGGACGCGAAGGCGAGGTCGGGGAGCGTCCCGAGGACGAAATTGCCATCCACGCCTTGCGCGGAGGCAGTGTCGTCGGCGACCACACCGTCATTTTCGCAGGTGATGTTGAGCGCGTAGAGCTTACCCATAAGGCGCAAAGCCGCGAAGCTTTCGCGGCAGGAGCCTTAACCGCACTCGTCTGGGCAAAAGCACAAAAACCTGGCGCGTACACAATGCGTGATGTTTTGGGTTTACTTTAAGCCCAGAATTTGGTATAATATTACCCACTTTGAACGGACTGTAGCTCAGCTGGTAGAGCATCTCACTTTTAATGAGGGGGTCGCGGGTTCGAACCCCGCCAGTCCGACCAGAGTAGATTCTTTCATTTATTCATGTTCTGGCGCCGCGCAAGCGGCGCCCCTTTTTTTACCCCCACCCCGATAAACCAAAACCCGCCACGCTGTTTTATATCACACTCCAAAGTCTTTGCGTCCAATGTGCGTCAAACCCTTTGCGAACTTTGCGTTAAATAGGCGCGGCGGACAAGGGTCTGCCGCGCTCTAGCAGGGCGGCAAAAAAGGACTGCGGTGGTTTACTAAAAGGACTGCGGTGGTTTGTGCAAATGACCGCAGTCCTTTTATAAAACCACCGCAGTCCTTTTTACCCACGCTCCTAAGGCCCTACACCCTGAGAAGTAGTGCGAACCTACCCCTCTTCCTATTCTACAACCCTACACGGCTATTATATCACACTCCAAGGTCTTTACGTCCCCTTTGCGTCAAAGCCCGCCCTCCACCTTACAGCGGGGAGAGGCGGAGGGACCAGGTAACTGCCGCGTTCGGGTCGAAGCGATACTTCTCCATCGGGGCGGGACCACAACTCGCGCCGCCAAGCCCCATCTGCCGCACATCAAGATTCACATGAATCTGCTCACGCGGCACAAGTGGCGCACGATAACGGAGCTGTCCGTTGCGGTGGCGCGAAAACTCCAAATCCTCCCAATCATAGGGCATCGCCTGCACAAAGAGCGGCTCGGACGCGGCAAACTTCACGCCCTTACCTTCCGTATCCGCGAACGACACCCAACGGACGTCCGTGCGGTAGCCATTATCTTGCGGACGCGTATATTCCTCCCACAAATCTTCGACGCCCGAAGCCCAAATGCCGAGCAGGCTCCCCGTACGGCGGTCGATGTAATTCTCACGCGGACCGCGTCCGTAATAAACGACCGTATCAAGGCTCTTATCAAGGGCGAGGCTAAGTCCCAAGCGCGGCAGACGCCAAATCGTTCCGAACGGCGTAACCTTTACATCGAGCGTAATCGAACCGTCCGCCGCGAAGGTCCAAGTCGTCTCGTGGGTGAAGCCTGCGGACTTAGAACCCGTCACCTTAACAACCGTCTTCACCGTATTGCCGTCCACGACAATCGGCTCAGGATGATGCCGCAACTGGGTCAGTCCCGAATTAAAGACATCATTACGCATCCAGTTGTCATTATCCGTGAGTGCCCGCATGCAGGTAAGTTCAGGACCTGCGGCGAAACCTGGCGCCAAGTCCTTGAGGATAACCTTATCGTCCATTTCCAACTTGGCGAGCGTACCCGTCTTGCGGCAAAATACTGCTTCCGTGTCGCCTGCCTTAACGGTGACGGACTTCTCGTCTTCCGAAATCTTCACGCCCTTCTTAGTGTCCACAGCACCCTTAACTGCGGCAAAAGCCCAATTTCCTGCAACTTTCAGCTGGTTAGCGGCGACAACCCAGCCCTGCGGAACAAGGTCCGTCGCTGTACGGGTCTTAAACTTGATGTTGAGGAGGTATTCCGTGCCTTCTTTCGCGAACTTGGTCTTAAACTTAGGCGCGGCAATTTCGCAACGGGAAAGCGGTGCGAGGGCTGGAACTTCCAGAGTGCCCTTCTCCACGATTTTGCCATTCGCGAGGAGTTCCCACTCCGCGTCAAAGGCATTCGCCGCGAGGAATCCGTAGCGATTTTCGAGTTCCAACTTGCCATTCGCGGCACTTCTCACGATGAGATTACGGAAAACATGCCCGATTTCCACGAGTTTCGCCGAGACTTCGCGTGTCGGCATAATAACTCCGTTACAGCAGAAAGGTCCGTCATTAGGCTGTTCATCGTGGTCTCCGCCATAGGCAAGGAAGCGTTCGGGCTTGCCTGTCTTCGGGTCAATGCGCCCCGTGTACTTCCAGAGAGCTTGGTCAACCCAGTCCCAAATGCATCCGCCCGTCAGCGAATCGTAAGCGTAGAAAGTATCCCAATATTCTTGGAAGTTCCCAACGGCATTACCCATCGCGTGAGCATATTCGCAAAGGAAGAATGGCTTACCCGCACTTTGCGCCGCGACATCGTCATATCCCTCGGACACTGTCTTCGCCTCAGTGCGCGGCAGATTGCCAATTTCGCCGCGCTTGATGAGCCACTCCACCTCGGGATACATCCGCGAATCGACATCCGCGTCAATATTGCCGCGCTCCCAATGAATCGGACGCGTCGGGTCGAGTGCCCGAACTGCCGCGATCGCGGCACGGAAGTCCGCCCCATGCCCTGTTTCATTGCCAAGCGACCACAGGGTGATGGCTACATTGTTGCGATAATAAACCACATGTCGCTCATTTCGCTCAACTATCGTATTTTTCCACTCGGGGAAGAGTCCAAGGCCGTTCTCTCCGTAGCTGGGCTCGTGCCCTTCCACATTCGCCTCGGCGACGAGGTAGATTCCGTATTTATCGCAAAGATCGTACCAGCGATAGTCATTCGGATAGTGGCTCGTGCGCACCGTGTTGATGTTGTAGCGCTTCATGAGCTCAATATCCTTAATCATCATATCAAGCGTAATGGCGCGTCCATTTTCCGCCGTCGCCTCGTGGCGGTTCACGCCCTTGAACTTAATCATTCTGCCATTAACAAGAATTGTATTGCCGACAATCTTCTGATTCTTGAAGCCGACGCGCTTCATACGAATGTCGTCGCCCTTACGGATAACGAGCGTATAGAGGTAGGGCGTTTCCGCCGACCAGAGTTCGGGGTTCGCAAGTGCCGCGCTGGGCGCGGCGGGTGAAAGTGCCGCGACGGACTTCTTGCCCGCATCATAGAGGGTCGCCGACCAGTCTCCGTCAATGCCTGTGAGGGCGAGGAAGGCGTTCTTGCAGTCCTCAGAGAGTGCCGTTTTGACCTCGAAGTCCCAAATGCCGTCCTTCGGCATTGCCCAAATCGAGACATCACGAAAGATACCCGAGAAACGGAACATATCCTGGTCTTCGAAGTAGCTTCCGTCGCACCAACGATAAACCTCGACGGCAAGCAGATTCTTGCCAGGTTTCACGAAGGCGGTAATATCGAACTCGCTCGGAAGCTTCGAGTCTTCCGCATACCCCACCTTCTCGCCGTTCACCCACACATAGTAGGCGGAATAGACTCCGTCAAAGCGAAGGACAATCTTGCGTCCCTCCCAATCGGACGGCACCTCAAACTGGGTGCGGTAGCTGGAAACGGGGTTGTAGTCCGCCTTGCCACTCTGGCGGTCGAGGATTTGCGCGAAGTTCGCGTTCGTCGGGTTGCTGCAGTCCTTATGCGGATACCGCCAGTTGGTGTAGCCGGGAGAACCAAAGCCACGCATTTCGACGCAACTGGGGACATCAATAATGCTCCACGTCGAATCATCAAAGTCGACCTTCCAAAAGTCCTTCACGCGCAATTCAGGGTTGCCCGCCCAGGAAATCTTCCAGTCGCCGTTCAACAGCTTCTTCCACGGCGTCGCCGGCTCAAGAGCGTCCGAAAGTGCCGCGTTTGTATCCACAAGCGGCATAGAATAAGTGCGGGCGGGAAGCCGATTTATGGAGTTAATGGCAGGGTCTTCCCACTCAGGCGCGGCAACCGCCACCCCCGCGAGCAATGCCCACACGGACCCCACCAGCACCTTGGCTAGACCTTTTCTACTCAAGTTCATCTCTTACTTTCTCCTTTAGAGGTATTATGTATCCATACATTATACCAAACTCTCTCCTTTTTCGCAACCCCCTTCTGCGCGTGAATTTCTCACCCGAGAGCCGCAGAGGGCGCAGAGAGATTTGCCGTGTAGAGTTGT
>CAVCJC010000031.1:0-18400 GCA_963602475.1 Lachnospira hominis (ex Liu et al. 2021) | reverse complement strand
GTTGTCAGGCACAAACAAGGCAGGAAAAGTCGAAGCCGAGAGTCGAAGTCGAACAATGGTGGGGCGCATTCGCGCCCAATAAAACGGCGGGTAAGGGATTTCGCCCTACAATCGGCGAAGGGGTGGGATTTTTATTGCTATCGGGGGCGAAATATGGTATCATATATGAAGAACAATGCTGAAACTCTGGAGGGGGTCTTTGGGGGGTCAGTTCTAAAAAGGTAAATCTATGTCGAAATTGTCGAGAAGAGCGTTTTTGGCAGGTGCGGGGTCCGTCGCGGCGGCGAACTTTGTCGGAGGGTGCGCGGGCGTTCCGCGTAGCCGCTGTGTTCAGGGTCGCCTTCTGGATTATTGGTGCACGTGGGAGACCCAAGTCGCCTTTGCGGACCACGCTCGCAAGCTACCTGCAAACAAGGGACGGGATATCCGTAATAGCGACTTCATCAATGAGGAGCTTTTGTTTGGCAAGAATGGCTGGGTTAATCTCTTCCCGGGTGCGCGGCAGAATCTTGTTCTTCTTTTTGACGCGGGATGGGACTACCCTTACGGAACTAACCGTAGTTCGGATGGCGGGCGCGGGCTTGCCGCGTATGGGTCTATGCGTCCTGATTCTGTGAGGTTTCCGTCACTGAAAGGGACGACTACTCAGAAGCTCACGCAACTTCGCAAGCGCGTTGAGGCGGCGGGTTGGGGTGGTCTCGGTCTTTGGGTGTCGCCGCAGAAGCAAGGCGAATGGGCGGGGCATCGGCTCTCGGAGACGGAACTTATTGAGGACATGAAGCGCAAGCTCATTGAATCTCAAGAAGCGGGCATTGCTTATTGGAAAGTCGATATTGGCACGCACCAAGGCGATTTGTGGTATTGTCAGACGATGAGTCGGCTCGCGGATGTCTATGCGCCGGATGTGGTGATTGACCACTCCTGCGCTTTCGCGAATCCCCTCAATGGCGTGGCGCATCCGCATATCTACGCGAAGGATGCGGAAGGGGCTGAAAAGTATATTGGCACTGAGGGACGGATGATTGGCGTCCCTGGCTTCGAGCCGTGGGATAAGGTGAATTCCGCCGCGAGCGACTTGCACGCACGGATGTCCGTCCGCGAGCTCTATACGGGGCTTATGAAAGGCGCGGACTCGTTCCGTTCCTACGACACGCTGTATCCGATGGATGCGGCGGCTGCACTTGAGCGGGCAGTTTTCGAGTTGCAGTGTGCGGATAGCCTTGGTGAGGCGTGCGTCGTGAATGTGGAGGATAATCCCTTATTGGGCGCGGCACTTGGCGTGGGCATTGGTGTTATGCGCTCGGCGTACAATGATGAATATCCCGTCGCCGCGCCTGACCCGCGCAAGCAACGCCTGACGGAAATTACGCGCACGGCGTTGTGGCACGCCCTTGCGCCTGTATTTGGTTCGGATAAGGGGTGCCCCGTGCGTTTCTCGAAGGAGTACGCCGAGGAGACTTGGAAGTTTGAGAAGGATTCCACTTGGTGGGACGCGGCATTTGGCGAGACCTTCTTCCAGCGGTGCCCCGCCATTGTTTCGCGCGGGATGAGCCTGCCGATTGTCTCAAGTGGCGAAAAGGAGCGTCCGATTGTCGTCGCCTCGCGGAATCCGCTCACGGGTGCACTTTCCGTCGCCTCGATTCCGTTTATGACGGTGGGCAAGGGGCGGCACACGCCGCGTGCGGAAATTACGCTCGACGCGGCACTTGAGGCGGGCACGCCGCTCGGTGTTTTCGGCGAGACTACTGCGTTGACTTTGCGCGACAAGACAGATGGACGGCGTATTTACGCGCGTGATTTGGCGAATGGGTCGGCGCACGATATTACGTCCGCTTGCCGCCGTGAGCACGCGGCACTTACGCTACCGGGCGACTTACTCGCGCAAATCGGACGCGAGAAGAATCCGACCAATGATTGCTCTTCGGCTGGCACAATCGTCGAAGTTGGTTAATTTTAAGGAGAATCTATGATTAGTTTACTTATTGCCGCACTGTTGGTGTCTTCTCCAGATGGGAAGATTGCCGCGAACTTTGATGTGAAAGGGAGCACGCCTTTCGCGGATGTGACTTACGAGGGACGTTCCGTTGGACGGCTCATGGTGGGTCCGAAGGGTTTGAAGGGCGGGCTTAAGGTTAAGTCCTCGACCACGAATGAGCATCGCGGCAGTTGGAAGCCGATTTGGGGATTCAAGGCTGAATATCCTGAGTCTTACAATGAAGCGCGAATTGTCCTTGGGCGGCGTGGCGATGAGCACGCGGCACTCACGGTTATCTTGCGTGTCGCTGATGAAGGTGTCGCCGTGCGCTACCTGAAGCCGATGGAGACCTATTCGCTCGATGAGATTGCGGCGGAAATTACGGGTATTCAGCCACCTGAGGGCACTGTCGCGTGGGCGATTCAAGGGACGGAAGCGACCTATCCCGAGGAGCCGATGCTTGTCGCGGAGCTGGCGCGTTCCGAAAAGTGGCGGATGCCGCTCACGATGCGCACGCCTGACGGGCTTTACCTCAGCATGTTTGAGGCGGCGACGGAAAAGTGGCCGCGTTCCTTCCTGAAGGCGAATGGACGCGGCGGTTTGACGAGTGTCTTTGTGCACGGCACGAAACTCGGGCGTGAATATGAAGCACTTTCGCCGTGGCGGGCGGTGTTGATTGCGCCGACGGCGGGTGGACTCATTGAGCGCGGATATTTCGTGGAAGCGTTGAATCCACCGTGTGCCGTGCCGGACGCGGCTTCGTGGGTGAAGCCGGGACTTGCGACCTGCGACTTCGGTCTTTTGCAAAACGCGGCACTTCTTAAGGATGCACAAGTCGCCAATAGCGCGGCGGGCATTCGCTATTTGCAGATTGACTGGGGCTGGTATGGAACTGAAAGACCGTGGACGGATGCTGAGCGGGACTTCTTCCGTACCCAGCGTCCCGACATTGCCAATGATACGGACTGGGTGACGAACTCCTACGCGAACCCGTTCCGTGCGGCTGTGGGGTATGTTCCGTATCATCCGACTTGGACGCGCTTTAAGGATTACGGACGCAAGGATGTGTCGCTCGACATTCCAGCTTTGGCGCGTGACCTAAAGGCGCAAGGCATGGGGCTTTGCCTCTATTTGCAGGGGCTCGTTCTTGAGGCGGCGGATATTGAGGAACTTTTCGCCCTTTACGAAAGTTGGGGTGTCGCGGGGTTGAAGCCGGGCTTTGTTTCGTATGGTTCGCAGGATGCGACGGAAGCCTTGCGTAAGCTCGCGGCAACGGCGGCGAAGCACCATCTTTGGCTCGACATTCACGATGAGCAGATTCCCGATGGCTTTGAGCGCACGTGGCCGAATGTTATGATTACGGAAGGTGGCGGCGGCGAAGAAGGGGGGCATCCGTTCCGTCAGGACTGTGCCTTACCGTTCGCGCGGTGCTTGGCGGGTCCCTTTGATTATACGCCGCGGCTTTTCAAAGATGGGCGCACGGCGGCACAATTTGCCGCGATGCTTCTCGTGTATCCGGGTCCGACGGCGGTTGTTCGCTGGCCCCAGGGCAAGACGGTTGCCGAGGCTGTCGCGGCGGCGAACGGGGTCTTCGACTTCGTGAAGGCGCTCCCGATGAATTATGAGGATACCGTTGTTCCCGTCGGCGAAATCGCGAAAAAAGTCGTCGTGGCGCGGCGAAATGGCACGACTTGGTATGTCGCCGGGCTTTGCGGAGACAAGGCGGCAAATGCCGCGTTTACCCTTGATTTCTTAGAAGATGGGGTAGAATATTCGCTTGAATTGTGGCAGGATAACGCGGCGAAAGTGACGCGAAAAGTCCGTAAAGGCGACACTCTCAGCCTCGAAATGGCGGCGGGTGGTGGCTTCGCGGGCATCCTGAGGCGGCAATAATAATTTTTGCCGTCCTGCGGTTTACTATTGACCTCGGACGGCAAAATGTGATAAAATATAAGCAACTTTCGGCGATCAGGAGATCGGTCCGAGGGGTGTTCTTTGGTTTTTGAAAGCAGTAAGGAGCGAAAAAGATGGCTATGAATAGTCCGTTGCTGGCAGTGGTTCAGCAAATCGAGGCCGAGAGAGGCGTGAGCCGTGAGATTGTCTTGCAGGCAATCGAATGGTCGTTGACTCAGGCTGCTCGCCGCAATCATAATGTCACGAATGATTTGCGTGTAGAGATTGATCGCAAAGATCTCTCGCTTCATGTTTACGATACGGTAGTTTGCTCAAATGAGGATGTGGGGCCCGGTATCATTTCCCTCGCCCGCGCCAAGTATTTGAATAAGGGTGTAGCTGTTCAGGAAGGCGCGACACTCGAGATTGAAATCCCCGCCTCACGGCTCGGACGCATCGCCGCCCAGATGTCGCGGCAGATGATTATGCAGCGCATCCGTGATGCTGAGCGCACCAATACCTTCTCTGAATATAAGGATCGTGTGGGCGACCTCGTTACGGGCACCATCTCGGCGATTACGCCGCGCGAGGTGTTTGTGACGGTGGGCAAGACGGAGATGGTTCTCCCTAATAAGGAGCGCATTCCGAATGAGCACTATCAGATTGGTGACACGATTCGCGCGATTATTACGCGTGTTGACCCCGAGGCGCACGGTCCGAGCGTGATGATTTCGCGTGCGTCGCCGAAGCTCCTTGAAGCTCTCTTTAGGTTGGAAGTCTCTGAAATCGCCGATGGCGTTGTGGAAATTATGGGTAGCAGTCGCGACCCCGGTTACCGCGCGAAGTTGGCGGTTCGCACTTCTAATGAGAATGTCGACCCTGTCGGAGCGTGCGTCGGGCAACGCGGCAATCGCGTGCGTACCATCGTGAACGCGCTCAACGGCGAAAAGATTGATATTGTGCGCTGGAACGCGGATATCCGCCAATATGTCGCGGGGGCACTCGCGCCGGCGAAGTTGGAGTCCATTGAAGTTGACCCCGTGCAGCCCAACACGGTGCGCATTATTGCCGCGCCTGACCAATATTCTCTCGCGATTGGTAAGCGCGGACAGAATGTGCGCCTTACGACGCGTCTCACGGGCTGGCATGTCGAGGTTAAGAAGTCCTTGGCGACGGCCTCCTTCGAAGATCAGAAGGCGAACGCGATTAAGGAGCTCGCTGAGACCTTGAGTGTCTCGACGGCTATTGCCACACGCATGGCTGACGCGGGCTATTTGACGGTCGAGGGTATCGCGGGCGACGATGAGGCGAGCTTCATTGCCGCGACGGGCATTGACGAAGTCACGGCGAAGGGCATTTACGCGGCGGCAAAGACGGTCGCGGATATGATGAACGGCGAAGTGGCGGAGTAAGAACCCGACTCGAGGTAATTGAATAGAGGTTGTTGATCAGAAACGGAAGTGTTGTTACGATGAGAGTATATGAATTAGCGAAAGAATCGAATGTCACGAGCGCGGATGTCCTGCGGGCGGCCGCGTCATGTGGAATCGATGTAGCGAGCGCCATTAGCACAATTGAGGCTAGTGACCTCGCTAATGTGCGTAAGGCCGTTTCTGAACAGGGACCGAGCGCGGCAATGGCGCGGCGGACAGAAAAAGCGACGCGCGCGGCAGAATTGCGAGTGAAAGATAATGAGTCCGAAAGTGCCGCGCTCTCTCAGCATAGCGAGACGGCGAAAACCGCTTACGCGGCGCGTCCCCTTAAGCGCATGGCACTCGCGGCGGAAAAGAAGGTGGTGGCTGAGAAGAAAGCACCTCCCGCGCCTGAGAAGAAGACGGTGCCCGTGCCCGAGAAGAAGGTTGAGGTTAAGGTCGAGGTGAAGACCGCGAAACCCGCGCCAGCTCCAGCCTCAGCTCCAGCTCCAGCCCCTGCTCCCGTGGCAAAGCCTGTTTTGAAGCCTCTTTCGATTAATCCGAAGGCGCAACCCAAGTTGGCCCCGCTCTCAATTAACCCGAAGAAGCCGCAGATTCGTGTGGGACTCAAGGCGGGCTCGGGTTCTGGCTTTAAGCCGCTCAAGGCGGGTCCAATGCCAGGCGCGGTCAAGATTACGGTCGCGGCACAGCCGAAGGTGCGTCCGCCGAAGCCAGTGGATTATGATGATGACGAGCGCGGCACAAAGAAGGGCAAGAAGGGACGCGAAGGACAGAAGGCGTTCGATAAACTTGCCGCGAATCGTGGGGCGGGTGCGCCTGTGCAGACCCCGACGAGCCGTATTTCGGTTAATGCCGAGGCGAAGGAGATTTCTATCCGTGGCGCGGTGATTGTGAAGGATTTGGCGGCGCAGTTGAATGTGAAGCCCAATCGCCTTATTGCGGACCTCATGGCGCTCAAGATTCTCGCTTCCATCAACCAGCGCGTGGAACCCGATGTGGCGACTCAGATTGCCGCGAAGTATGGCTATAAGGTCGCGATTGAGCATACGCGTAATAAAGACGCGGCGGCGCGTCCAGTTCTGAAGGCGATTGACGCGGACGATTTGATTCCAGAAGATCCGCCAGAGACGCTGAAACCGCGTGCACCTGTCGTCACCTTTTTGGGGCATGTCGACCACGGCAAGACGACGCTTATGGACTACATCCGTAAGGAGCACGTGGCGCAGGGCGAAGCGGGTGGCATTACTCAGCAGATTAGCGCCTACCAAGTCGAGATTGCGGGTAAGAAGATTACCTTCCTTGATACGCCCGGTCACGCGGCATTTAGTGCGATGCGGGCGCGTGGTGCACGCATTACGGATATCGCGGTTTTGATTATCGCGGCGGATGATGGCATTATGCCGCAGACTGAGGAATGTATCAAGGTTGCGCGGCAGGCGGGTGTTCAGATTCTCGTCGCGCTCACGAAGTGCGATAAACCGACGGCGAATGTGGACCGCGTCAAACAGCAATTGCAGAAGCGCGGTTTGACTCCTGAAGATTGGGGCGGCGACATTATTTGCTGTCCGGTCTCGGGTGTAACGGGCGAGGGCGTGGATTCGCTCCTCGAAAACATCCTTGTTCAGGCGGAAGTTCTCGAACTTCAGGCGAACCCGAACCGCCGTGCGAATGGCTATGTTATTGAGTCCGAACTTCAGCAGGGGCTTGGACCTTGCGCGACTTTGCTGGTTGAGGGTGGCACGCTCAAGGTGGGTGACGCGATTCTCATTGGCGAACACTTTGGTAAAGTGCGGGCTTTGATTGATGATCGGGGTCGGCGTATTAAGGAAGCGCCGCCCGCGACACCGGTTAAGTGCACGGGTCTCTCGGGTGTTCCTGAGGCGGGCGCAGAGTTCCGTGTGATGCTCGACGAAAAGAGGGCGCGTACTTTGGCGGAGCAGACGGCGCGTGAACGCAAGGAAGAGGAACTTTCTACTTCCAAGGCGGCGACGCTCGATATGCTTATGAGCCGTATGGCATCTGAGGGGCGGCGCGAACTGAATGTGGTCGTGAAGAGTGATACGCAAGGCTCGCTCGAGGCGATTGTGGAAGCTCTCGGACAAATCAAGAGCGAGAAAGTCGGGCTCAATGTCATTGGCACGGGCACGGGCAATGTCTCGCTTACGGATGTCAAGACGGCGGCGGCGGGCAAGGCGATTATCGTCGGCTTTGATATTAACAATGATTCGGGCGTGCAGAGTCAGGCGCGGCATGATGGGGTACGGATTGCGTCCTTCCGCATCATTTACGAGCTCCTCGACCATGTGAAGCAGTGCATGCTCGACCTCATCCCCGCCGAGTTCAAGGAAGTCATTCTTGGACACGCCGAAATCAAGGCGATTTACGACATTGGCAAGCTCGGCAAGATCGCGGGTTCGCAGATGTTGGATGGCCGTCTCGTCGCCAAGGAACGCTATCGTATTTTGCGTGATAAGGCGAAGGTTTGGGATGGTAAGGTTCAGACCTTGCGTCACTTCAAGGATGAAGTCAAGGAAGTCACGGGTCAGCAGGAATGCGGCGTGTGCTTCGTGAACTACGAGGGCTTTCAAGTCGGCGATGTGATTGAGTGCTACGCGCTCGAGGAATTGCCGCGCAGCCTTTAATACGTGAGGTTGGGACTATGGGCGTAGATCGTTTACAGCGAATCGATTCTTTGCTGAAGCGCGTAATTGCGGAGTCCATGCATTCCGTAATGCAGGGCGATACGGTCGCGCCAGGTCTCATCACTGTCACGAATGTAAAGTGCGGCAAGGACTTGCGTGACGCGACGGTGGATGTCTCGGTTTTTGGCGATGATGCGCTTAAAGAGACAGCCATTCACCATCTGCAACATAATGCCCGCAAGTTTCAGGCGATTATCAATCGTGAAGTGCGCATGAAGTTTACGCCGCGCCTCTTATTCAAGCTTGATTTGTCGCTTGAGAAGGGCGACGAAGTCCTCGCGCTACTCGACAAACTGCCGCCGATTAAAGAAGACTAATGGCTAATCTTGTCCAATTGCGTATGCTCGAGAATCTTAACGGATTCTTGTTCGTTGATAAACCCGTGGGCATTGCGTTCGCGACGGTAGTGAAGACGGTCAAGCGGATGTTTAACCTTGTGAAAGTTGGGCACGGCGGGTCACTCGACACAGCAGCTTCGGGACTTCTCGTCCTGCTCATCAATGACGCGAATAAGTATGTCGCGGATGTGATGGGGGCGGACCGCGTTTGGACGGGCGAACTCCAATTGGGGCGACGCACAAATACAGGCGACGCGCACGGAATCCTCCTCGAAGAAAAACCGATTCCTGCCGAATTATCGCTTGAGAAGACCTTGACGGAGTTTCGCGGCGATGTGTTTCAAACGGAAAATGAGTTCTGCAGCGTCCGTCGCGAAGGAAGTTCCGATTACGAGGTGGTCTCGACGGGTGTCCATAAGCCTTTTATGGCGCATGTTTATCGTTTTGATGTCGAAACGCCGCGCGAAGATGGTCGCGCCGCTTTTACTGTCGCGGGCACGAAAGGGCTAATAGTCCGTACACTCATCGACGATTTGGGCGAGGCGCTGGGCTGTGGCGCGACGCTTATGAACCTGCGGCGTACACGCGTGGGACGCTACGCGGTAGAGGATGCCGTGCCGTTTGACCAATTGTTGAAGACTTCGATTAGCGACTTCCCTGCTCTCGTGCGTCCACTTTCGGAGGCTTTGGTGCGATGACGCTAGCCGTCGGATTCTTTGACGGCGTACACTTGGGGCACCGCGCCATTTTAGCGGGAGCGGATATTGCGCTAACTTTCCGTACGCACCCCCTCGAGACGCTTGCCCCTACGCGAGCTCCGAAGTTGCTCTCCTCTTTAGAAGATCGCTTGGCGGCGATTCGTGCGCGGGGCGTGAAGGAGATTCTTCTACTTGATTTCACGGCGGAACTTGCCGCGCTCTCCCCGAAAGACTTTGTGGAGGATTATCTGCTCTCGCGCGGCATTACGCATGTTCGGAGTGGGGCAAATTGGAACTTTGGTGCACGCGGCGAAGGCAAGCCTAGCGACCTCGCGGCATATGGAATTGCTGCTTCCGTCATCCCTTACGCGGAATACAAGGGCGACATTGTCTCTTCAACCCGCATTCGCGCGGCCATTTCGCGTGGGGAGTTGGAAGATGCGCAGGCGATGCTGGGGACTGCGTGGTTTGTGCGCGGCGAATTGTTCACGGGCAAGGGGGTCGGACGCACGCTCGGCTATGGCACGCTAAACTTTAGGATTCCATCCTTTTATGTGAAGCCGCCGAATGGCGTCTATGTGGTCCGTTATGCGGGGGCACTCGGGATTGCGAATTGGGGTGTCGCCCCCACGATGGGCGACGCGCGGTGGACGGAGCCTATTCTTGAGATTCATTTCTTGGATGAAGTGCCCAGTTCCTTTGGCGATGACCGCATAGAAATCTTAAAGTATATCCGCCCCGAGCAGACATTCTCCTCCCTCGCGGCACTTCAGGCGCAAATCGCGGCGGATATTCAACACGTACGAAAAGAGTTTAAGAAGTAATGAAGATAAAGAAAGCGAAAGTGCGTGAGCAGACGGCGGGCGAGGAGCTCGCCAATACCCTGACGCATGTCGTCGGGTCGCACTTGGGCGCGGCAATGCTCGCGCTTCTCGTTTGGAAGGGTGCGGAAAGTGGTACGGATGTGGCTTGGAAGGTGACCGCCGCCGCGCTCTTTGGGTCGTGTATGATTCTTTTGTATGCGATTTCTTCCGCCTACCACGCGGTAACTTCGTGGCGGGCGAAACGCGTCCTTCATATTATGGACCATATGGCGATATTCTTCCTAATTGCGGGAACTTATACGCCATTTTGCCTCGTCTCATTGCGTCCGACGCATCCGGGACTCGGCTGGACGGTCTTCGGCATTGAGTGGGGCGCGACACTAATCGGGATTGTCTTTAAGATTTTCACGACGGGCAAGTATCGGTATCTCTCCACCGCGATTTATGTGGCGATGGGGTGGACGGCGGTTCTCGCGATTGTGCCGCTCATCCGTGCTTTGCAGGGGCTCGGCACGATGTGGCTTGCGACAGGTGGGGGACTCTATACGCTTGGTTGTATCTTCTATCTCTGGAAGTCGCTCCCCTATGCGCATATGGTGTGGCACCTCTTTGTTCTCGCAGGGACGATTTGCCACTTTTTCTGTGTCCTTTGGTATGTGATGTAAGACTATGCTAGACTTTAGGAACATTTCGGTACATTACGGACACCAAGATGTCCTAACGAATGTCACATTTCGTGTCAACAAGGGTGACCGCGTGGGCATTGTGGGTCCGAATGGCAGTGGCAAGTCGACACTCTTTAAGATTATCCTTGGTGAGCTTTCGACGGACTCAGGTGAACTCATCATTGAGCAGAATCCCCGCATTGGCTGGACGCGGCAGAATCCAGCCCCCGACACCCCCGACCAGACGCTACTCGACTATTCCGTGCGCGGCATTCCTGGGCTTTCGGAGATGGAAGCGGAAATGACGGCGCTTGAGGCGGATATCGCCGACCCCGCGAAGTTGAAGCGCTATGGGGAATTGCAGACGAAGTTTGAGCATCTTGGTGGCTACGACATTGAAACGCGCGTCAAGATTGCGCTGGGCGGACTCGGCTTTACGACGGAAGACTTCCAGAAGCCCTTTATGAGTTTCTCGGGTGGCTGGCGTATGAGGGCGGAGCTCTCGCGGGTTCTCGCGTCGCGTCCTGACCTGCTTCTCCTCGATGAGCCTTCTAACTACCTCGATTTGCCCGCCGTCGATTGGCTTCAGAAGTTCCTGAAGGCGTATGATGGTACGCTGATGCTTATTTCGCATGACCGCTATCTTTTGCGCACCCTGACCTCACTTACGGTGGAAGTTGACGCGGGCACGGTGACGCGCTATGAGGGCGGACTCGACTATTATCTTGAGGAGCGGGAGGTTCGTTATCGCCACTTAAAGGCGGCGAAAGAGAATCAAGACCACCACCGCGAACAGCTTCAGCGTTTCGTGGACCGCTTTCGTGCCCAAGCGACCAAAGCCGCTCAAGCCCAATCGCGGCAGAAAATCATTGATAAGCTTGATGAGGAGCGCATTGTCCTCCCCAAGCGCTACACGCAATCGGGGCGTTTGCGGCTAGCGGAGCCGCCACCGAGCGGACTTGAGATGTTTCGTTGTGAGCATTTGCGCTTTTCTTATGATGGGGTCAAGAATGTCCTTGATGATGTCAGCTTCCAGATTGTCCGTGGCGACAAGGTCGCTCTCATTGGCTATAACGGACTCGGCAAAACGACGCTTATGCGCATCATTGCGGGCACGCGGCAGGCGACGGGCGGGCTCGCCGTTTTGGGGCACAATGTCGTCCCTGGCTACTTAAGTCAGGAGTTCGCGGAAACGATTCCGCCCGATGTGTCGGTATATCGCAATGCGAAGAATGCGATTCCGCCAGGCATGAACGAGAAGAACTTTCGTAATCTCGTCGGAGCCTTCGGCTTTGATGAGAACGATGTCGAGAAGCCAGCGGGAGTGCTTTCGGGCGGAGAAAAGATTCGTCTCGCGTTTCTGCGGCTCTTTCTTGCCGCGCCAAACTTCCTTTTGCTCGACGAACCCACGACCCACCTCGACTTGGATGGCCGCCGCCTTTTGCAGGATGCCCTCCAGAAATATAAGGGCACGGTGCTCCTCGTTTCGCACGATATCGACTTTGTGCGGGCGACGGCGACGAGCATTCTCGAGATTACGCGGGAGGGAATCCGTAAATACCCAGGCGGCTATGACTACTATCGCGAGAAGAAGGCGGAACTCGAAAGTGCCGCGCCTAATAAGGTGGTGAAGGTGGAAGCCGCGCCGCAGAAGGCGACAGCGGCCCTCTCGCCGAAGGAATTGCGCAAACGCCGCGCGGAAGAGCGTGCGAAGACGGCTCCACAGTTGCGCGAGGTGAAAAAGCGCATTGAGACGGCGGAAAAGAAGGTGGATGAGCTCCAAAAGGCACTCGATGAGGCGAGCGCGGAGCTCTTTAACCCCACGCCTACGACCGATTTTGCGGAAGTTAACCGCAAAGTACGCACTCTGCAATTTGAAATTGACCGCTATACGGCGGACTGGGAGGCGGCGACGAGTGAGTTGGAGGCTCTTCAGGCGGAATCTTGATTTTGTGGCTTCCTAATCTTTACGCTTGCTTTTAGGGCGCGGAAATGGGATAATATTAGTGTAGTAAATGGAAAGTAAAAGGAAAGTCGAAAAGATGAAAAGTCTAGGCGTTCTAATTCTCGCCGCCAGTGCGCTGGTGGCAGGGTGCACAAAGCAGTCCGAAGCTGAGAAACTCGGCTATCGGGGGGCGGATATTAGCGATATACTTTCATACTTTACTATTGATGGCGTGGTGACGAATTGGGTGCCCGTGCGCCTCTTTGAGGTTGTGGAAAGTTATGAGCTCTCGACGAATGAAACTGCACTCCTCGAAGCCCTTGATATGGATTTGCCAGGACTCGTTGTAACGGAGTTGCCTAAGGGCTACGAAGTGGACGAGGAAGGTCCGTGGATAACCGCGTGGAAGAAGGTGGCGGAACACCTTGGGCAGAAGGGTGCGCGCGGCTTTTATTCGCACTTCAATGAGGATTTGGGCAAATATGAGACGGGCGAAGCCTATTTCTCCAGCTATTGGCCGACGCGGGCGGATGCCTTGGTCGCGCAGGAGAATCTGAAGAATAAGTTCGCGGCGGAGTTTGGTCCTTTGAAGATTCACGAATACCCCGACAGCTGGATTGCGGAATATTTGCGCTTGCGCGTGATGTGTGCGGTCGGAATGCGGGCGGACGGAACTTGGAGCTGTATGCTTAGCGTCGCCGACAAGGCGAATGGGGGGTGCGGTCCGTGGGAGTCCCACGCCGTCCAGCAACAACACAAAGAAAATTACCTCTATGAGAAAGCCCTTCGGGCGTGGCGTGCGACGGTGGACGGCATTCGTGCCAAGAACCGTGCGGATTGCGCGGCAGCTTTGAAGGCGAAGGGGCTCGCGGGGCTTGAAGGACTCGAGTGGGTGCCGCGTGATGATGGCTCACATACCTATTGCAAGATTGAGAATTATGATGAGACCAATTCGGTTGAGAAGATTTGGAGCGACGCGTGCACACTTCTGAAGACGGCGTACGGACTCGTCCTGCCCGAGAAGCCTGAGATGCAGGATGTGGGCAACGGCTACAAGATTTGTGCGGGCTTCGCGACGAATGATACCCCCTATGAAGCGCGGGTAGATATCGCGATTCCGCCCAAGATGCCCGAAGTCCCCGAGGGCGAAGAAGCGGAGTTTGAAGCACCCATCGGACAGTGGCGGCTCATCATCCACGAGAAGATGTTGCCGGGCAATGAAGTGCCCGCCCGTCCTGAGCGCGGCAAAGTCAAGTAAGGAGCATGAAAGGCAAGGCGTTAATACTCGGGCGCGGCAAAAGTGGTGAAGCCGCCGCGCAAAAGTTGCGAGAAACGGGCTATGAAGTCGCGTTTTCGGACGGTATTGACCTTGTCATTGCGAGTCCAGGCATTCCTGTTAAGAGTGAATTGCAATTGGGCGTAGAGTCCCTTAAGACGCGAGGCGTGAAACTCCTCGCCGTCACAGGTTCGAAAGGCAAATCGAGCGTCGTTAAGTTGGTAACGGAAGCTCTCCAGCTCGCGGGCTACAAGGCGGTCGCCTGTGGCAACTACGGGCTCCCCGTTTGCGCGGTGGGCGATTGCGATTGGGCGGTTGTGGAGGTAAGTTCCTTCCAACTCGAGACAACCACGCTCGACAGCCACGCCTTTGAGGCGGCGGCAATCCTCAATTTGCAAGAAGACCACCTCAATCGTCACGGAAGCCTCGAGGTCTACCACGCTCTTAAGCGGCGACTTTTGACGATGACCCCGAATGGAATCCTTGCCGAGGAACTCCCCGCCTCATCACTGGCGGAAGGCTCATACTTTGATAATCCGATTCTCGCGCCGAATGCCGCCGCCGCCGTCGCGCTTTTGCATGTCGCGGGGGTAGCGGAGGACACCATCCGCCGCGCATTTGCCGCGTTTCAGCCCTTACCGCACCGTATGTGCCGCGTGGGCGAGATTGATGGAGTTGTTTATATAGACGACTCAAAGGCGACTTCCATCGCGGCACTTATCGCGGGTGTGGAGATGGCGAAAGGGCGTGTGCGGCTGATTGCGGGTGGGCTCCCGAAAGGCGACGACCCGCGTGCGGCGCGGCAGATTCTCTCCGAGCGTGTGGAGAAGGCGTATCTTATTGGTACGAGCGCGGCAGATTTTGCCTCCGCATGGCAAGGGGCGACCGCTTGCGAAGTCTGTGGCACGCTCGAGAATGCCGTGGAAAAGGCGAAAAGTGAGGCGAAGGCGGGCGAAACCGTCCTCCTCTCGCCTGGCGCGGCAAGTTTTGATCAATTTAAAAGTTTCGAGGAACGCGGCGAAAGCTTCGCGAACTTCGTCAATAAAGAAGGAACAAAGTAATGAAGAAAGTCAGTATTGTATTGGGCGCGGCGGCTGTCGCAGTCCTCGCGGGTTGCAAGGACCCGAGTTATCGTAGCTATTCGTCCGTTTCACAGGATGAGGCTAAGCCAGCGGAAACAACCCCCGCGCCAGCCCCTGAGGAAGTGAAGACGGCGGAACCTGAGGCGGCTCCCGTTGAGGCGGAACCTGCCGAGCCGAAACCCGCTCCGAAGGCGGAAGTTGCGCCGGTCGCTGAAGAAGAGACCACGACCTACATCGTCCAGCGCGGCGATTATCTCGCGAAGATTTCCAAGAAGTACAATGTCACCCTCGCGGCAATTCGTCGCCTGAACCCGCAGATTAAGGCGGATAATGTCATCCGTGCGGGACAGAAGATTAAACTCCCTGGCAAGATTGATGTGGGCGAGCAGAAGATGCCTGCGGCGACACCTGCCGCGAAGAAGGCTCCGGCTACTGAAACGAAGCCCTATACAGGCGCGACGAAGGAGTATGTCGTTAAGGCGGGCGATACCCTCGGCGGCATTGCCCACGCTTACGGGATCAAGGTTCGCCAACTCAAGGATCTGAACGGACTCCAGAAGGATGTCATCCGTGTGGGTCAGAAGCTGAAAGTTCCGACCGAGAAGCAGGTAGCTGCGAAGAAGGCGGAAGCGAAACCCGCCGCCACAGCCGAAAAGAAGGCTGAGCCCAAGAAGGTGGAAGCAAAGCCTGCTGAGGCGGCACCTGCCGCGACTGAAAAGGCGTCTGCACCAGTCGTGAGCGAACCTGCGGCGGAAACTGCCCCTGCGGCGGCTGAACCTGAAGAAGCGGCACCCGCGAATGAAGTCTCCTACACCGTTCTCGAGGGTGAGGATTTGACGGATATCGCGATTAAGTTTTCCGTTAGCCAAGCGGCCATTCGTGACCTGAACAACCTTGGCGATGCACCGCTCAAGGCGGGGCAGGTTCTGAAGCTCCCAGCGGACGCTGAAGAGCAGCAGTAAGTAGACGGTGCGTAAGACACCGCTATACATATTAGGCCTAATAGTCGCGGCACTCGTGGCTTTGGGTCTAATTGTATTATGTAGCGCGAGCGGAGCCAATGCCGCTCGCCTACATCACGGCAATGTATACTTCTTTATGCAGCGCCAATTCGCGTATTTGGCGGTAGGAATCGTTGCGGCGGCTTTGTTCGCGATGTTTGACTACCACAAATGGCGCGACAATTATGTGCTGACTATTTTCTTCTACATTGCCGTGATTGGCCTTCTTTGGACGGTCTTTTTGTTCCCTGCCATCAATGGTTCCCAGCGCTGGATAAGTCTCGGACCCATTCGGCTACAACCGAGTGAACTCGCGAAGTTGGCGACCGTAATCGCCCTCGGGGTTTACTTGGATCAGCTCGGTTGGCGCGTGGAACTCTTCACGCGCGGCGCTATTGGGAGCGCAGTAATTGTGGGACTCCTCATCCTGCCCGTCATTTTAGAGCCAGACTTTGGGTCCGTGATGGTGATTCTCGTCACGGCGGGACTCATTATGCTCCTCTCGGGCGTGCGACTTTTGCACCTCTTTAGCGTGGGCGCGATAGGTGTCGCCCTCTTTGTCGTGAAGCTGCTCACGAACTCTAATCGTATGGGACGCATCGCGGCATTTTTGGGGGGCGACGGCACAGATAACCCCGCCGCTTACCAAGTCGCAATGGCGCGAGTCGCCCTTCAGCGCGGCGGTTTGTTGGGGGTTGGGTATATGCAGTCGATGCAAAAGCATGGCTACTTGCCAGAGGCGCATACGGACTTCATATTTGCCGTGGGCGCGGAAGAGTTTGGTATCGCGTTCACGATTGTCGTGCTCGTCCTTTTTATACTATTCTTTATCCTTTCTCTTTATATCGCCCACCACGCGGCAGATCGCTTCGGACGCTTCCTCGCCTATGGTATGGCGTTTATCATTTTCTTTCAGGCGACATTCAATCTGGGCGTTGTTTGTGAGGCGCTCCCCACGAAGGGAATGGCGCTCCCGTTCTTCAGTTATGGCGGCACGAATCTCGTTTCCGCCTTTATGGCCGTGGGGATTATCCTCTCGGTCGGTATTCATTCCGTTAAGGATGTCAAACGCCGCGTGAAGCGGTCGAGTCGCGTATGAGTGCTACCGAGACAACACACCCGGCACTAACAGTTTCCGCCCTCACGGCGGGAATTAAAGGTCTTATTGAGAGTCGCTATACCCGCATTTATGTGGAAGGCGAGATTAGTGGCTGGCATGTCTACCCCAGCGGACACGCCTACTTCACGCTCAAGGACGCGGGGGCACAGATTTCGTGCGTGATGTTCAAATCGAGCCTCGAACGCTGCAAGGCGCGGCAGGGGCTCACGGACGGCGCGAAAGTGCTCGTCTACGCGAATGCGACGGTGTATCCGCCGCGCGGCAATTATCAGCTCGTGGTGCTCGCGGCGAAGTTGACTGGCGCGGGCGACTTAATGCGCCAATATCTGGAACTCAAGGCGAAGTTGCAGGCGGAAGGGCTCTTTGATGAGGCGCGCAAGAGACCGCTCCCCTATCTGCCGCGCCGAATCGGACTCATCACCAGCGAAGCAGGCGCGGTCGTCCACGATATGTGCCGCGTCCTGACGCGGCGGTTCCCGTCCCTCGAGATTCGCCTATACCCTACCCTTGTACAGGGTGCGGAAGCCCCCGCGTCACTTATCGCGGGTCTCAATTGGTTTAATAACGATACCGAATGGCGCGCCGACCTCCTTATTATCGGACGTGGCGGCGGAAGTTTTGAGGATCTCTTCTGTTTCAATGATGAGAAGCTCGTCCGTGCCGTTGCCGCCTCTAAGATTCCGATTATTTCGGCAGTGGGACACGAAACCGACTTCTCGCTTTGCGACTTCGCGGCAGATTGCCGCGCGGGCACTCCGTCTATGGCGGCGGAACGCGCCGTACCCGAGAAGGCGGAACTCGAACGCCGCCTCACGCGCTTGAATGAGTCGCTTCGTTCCGCCTTGCGGAGCACCTACGAATGGTACGCCCAGCGAGTCGACCATCTCTCGGCTTTGCTCGCCCCAGCGCTTATTGCGCGTGCGAACCGCTTGGAGCACGCCCTGGACCGCCTTACAGCGGCACTGGTTCCGTCCCTTGAGAAAAGTGCCCTCGTGGCGCAACATCGCCTCACCCACCTAACAGACTCCTTAAATGCCGCGACGCGGCTGTATATGCGGGAGAAGAAGGTGAAGGTGGACGAGCTTTCATCGAAGTTGGCGTTGCTGTCTCCGTTTGCTGTCCTTGAGCGCGGCTATTCGATTACGACGGACTCTACAGGCGCGGTCATTCGTTCCGCGAAAGCGGTTCCCGCTGGCGCGACCATCCACACCCGCCTCGGCGAAGGCTCCCTCACCTCCGCCGTCACCGCCACCGCCTAATATTGCCATGTGAATCATCTCATGCAGAGCCGCAGAGTGGTAGGGCGGGCAGTCCCTTGCCCGCCGTTTATTGGGCGCGAAATGCGCCCCGCCATTCTTCGACTTCGACTCTCGACTTCGACTTTGTTTACCGCGTGTTTGTGCCTTACAACATGCGGCACGGCGGGTGGCAACCGTGCTAACCCGCCC
>CAVCJC010000030.1:0-18801 GCA_963602475.1 Lachnospira hominis (ex Liu et al. 2021) | reverse complement strand
ACACGGAAGCCGCTTCGCGGCACACGGAAGATATGGTGGGGCGCATTCGCGCCCACTAAACGGCGGGCAAGGGCGGAATTCGTTTATGTATTTTCCTCTTGCGTGAGCGCGGGCAATATGATATAATATTCGCGTTTCAATTCACCGAACAGGAGAATAAAGCAGAATGGTAAAGATTAGAATGCGTCGTACGGGTTGCACAAACCATGCGACATACCGTATTGTCGCGGCTGACGAGCGTTGCCCGCGCGACGGCAAGTTTCTTGAGATCTTGGGCTGGTATGATACTCAGCTCAAGGAAGATAATTTTAAGCTCGACCTCGAGCGCGTTGAGCACTGGCTCTCGAAGGGTGCTAAGCCCTCGACGACCGTCGCTTCGCTCATCCGTCGCGCGAAGAACCCCGCGTTGAAGCCCCACCATGCGCGTAAGGCTCAGCCCAAGGCTGAAGAGAAGAAGGAGGCCTAATTATGGGTATCAAGATTCTCGATAAGATTAATGCTGAACAGACGGCGAAGCTCGCGGATAAGAAGTTCCCTGAGTTCCGTACGGGTGACATCGTTCGCGTTTCCATTAAGATTAAGGAAGGCGACAAGTTCCGTGTCCAGGATTTCGAAGGCAAGGTTCTCGCGATTGACAATGGTCGTAAGAATGTGACGGGCAACTTCACGGTTAGCCGCGAAAGCTATGGAGTGCGTGTTGAGAAGCTCTTCCCCTTCAACAGCCCCTGGATTCAGGCGATTAAGGTCGTTAAGCAGTCCGCTTCTTGGCGTGCGAAGCTCTATACGGAGCGCACATTCTGCTCGCACAAGGCCGTCCGTAAGCTGAAAAAGTGAAGCTAACGATTCGGTGACGAAACAAGGGCGGCAGTTCCTTCTCGGGGACAGCCGCCTTGTCTCTATCTAAGAGGAGTGATTTCTATGGCATCCATAAATTGGCTCACGGTTCTTTTGCTGGTAGCTTCCAACTTCATTATGTCGCTGGCGTGGTACGGACACCTCGGGTCGCTTAACCACAAGCCACTTTGGATGGTTATTCTCATTTCTTGGGGCATTGCGTTCTTTGAATATTGCCTTGCCGTGCCAGCCAATCGAATGGGGGCGCGGACAATGTCCCTTGAACAGCTGAAAATCACGCAAGAAACGATAACACTTCTCGTTTTTATGCCATTTTCGGTGTTTGTGATGAAGCAGTCCATAAGTTGGAACTATCTTGCCGCGCTCGTGTGTCTCGTGGGAGCTGTTTACTTCATCTTTAGAGGGTAGGTTTATGCAACTTGAACTCAACGGACTCACCGTAGCCTGTATTATTGGAGATTTGCCGCATGAACGGACGGCGACGCAGGTTTTGCGTGTGGACCTCGCCCTGACTATTCCTGCTGACGCGGCAAAGTCGGACTCCCTTTCGGATACAGTAGACTACGCGGCACTTACGGAGCAGGTCCGCGCGGCACTTATCGCGGCAAAATGTCGTATGATTGAGCGTGCGGCGAAGTTGGTGCTAGACTTGTGCTTTGGCGATAAGCGCGTTTGTAAGGCGCGGATACGGATTACCAAGGCGGGGGCGGTCGCGAACTTGGACTCCGCGGCGGTCATACTCGAAGCGACGCGGGATGAATGGCAGAAAGATGAGGTGTAAAATGGCAACCAATGAAGCAAAATTGCCTGAATATGAGCTCGCGGGCATAGAGACCATCGCGCGCGGCGTTTGTATAAAGGAAGGGAAACTTCTCATTTGCCGCGCCAAGGGCGGCAAAACGGCCTATTTACCCGGCGGACACATTGAGTTTGGTGAGACGGGTCGCGCGGCACTTTGTCGTGAAATCAAGGAAGAACTGGGTCTTGAGGCGAAAACAGGTGCCTTTTTGGGTGTCGTTGAGAACAGCTTCTTGCAACATGGCAAGCCCCACGCCGAAATTAACCTCGTTTATGAACTTATACTCGGCGAGGAAGCCCTTGCCGCCACCGCACAGGAAGATTGGATAGAGTTCGCGTGGTGTCCGCTCGCGGAACTTAAGTCCGCGCGGCTCTTGCCGAGCGTTTTTGAGGTTTTGGGCACGAATCCCCACGCTCATTTTGAGGTTTAAGTATGTTACATGTCACAGCAACACCCATTGGGAATCTTGGCGACCTTTCGCCGCGTGCCTTAGAAGCCTTCAAGAACGCGGCACTTATTGCGTGCGAAGATACACGACGGACATGGCAATTGCTCGCCCACTTCGAAGTGCCGCGCCCCGATATGATTTCGTATCGCCAAGGCAATGAGGAGCGTGTGACGGAAACGATTCTCGCGGCACTTGCTGAGGGCAAGGAAGTCGTCCTTTGTTCGGACGGAGGCTATCCCGGCATTTCTGACCCTGGCTATCGCCTGATTCGGGCGTGTGCGAAGGCGAATGTTCCGTATGAGGTCATACCAGGAGCGAGTGCGGTGAATGTCGCGCTTCTAATGAGTGGACTTTCCACGAGTTCTTTCACTTTCCGTGGCTTCCCGCCGCGTGGACCTGGCGCTTTACGGAACTGGTTCGCCGAAGATAAAGACAAGGAACATACGCTCATTTGCTATGAATCGCCCTTTAGAATTGCCGCGACATTGCAGGCGGCATATGAGGTCCTGGGCGATCGTGAAGCGGCGGTTTGTATTGAACTTACCAAATTGCACGAACGCGTTTCGCGCGGATACTTGTCCGCACTTGTGAAGGAGTACACGGGAGCCAAAGTAAAAGGCGAAGTCGCGCTTGTCATCGCAGGTTCGAATCCTAAATTTCTCAATCCACAAATGAACCCAATTATGGTATAATAATGGGAGTCCACTAACAAAGGAAACTAAAGATGATTTCTGATCAAATCAAGAAGGGTAAAGAGAGAGCTCCGCACCGTAGCCTTTTGTTCGCTACGGGAATGAAGCGTGCGGATATGGCGAAGCCATTCATTGGCATTTGCAATAGCTATGAGAGTTTTGTGCCTGGTCACTGCCACTTGAACAAGGTTGGCGAGTGGTTGAAGAAGTGCATTATTGAAGCAGGCGGTGTGCCAATGGAATTCAATACGATTGCCGTTTGTGATGGCATCGCTATGGCGCATCCCGGTATGAAGTTTTCGCTCCCTTCGCGTGAATTGATAGCCGATTCGGTGGAAACTGTGGCGCGGGCGCACTGCTTTGACGCAATGATTTGCGTGCCTAACTGCGATAAGATTGTGCCAGGTATGATTATTGGCGCGATTCGCACGGGAATCCCGACGATTTTTGCCTCGGGCGGTCCGATGGCTCCTGGCCGCGACACGAAGACAGGCAAGGATTCGGATTTGAATTCCGTCTTTGAGGCGGTTGGCGCGGAAAATGTGGGCAAGATTACACTAAAGGACCTGCAGCGCATTGAGGAGACGAGTTGCCCCGGCTGTGGGTCGTGCTCGGGAATGTTCACGGCAAATTCGATGAATTGCCTTTGCGAAGCCCTCGGGCTTGCGCTTCCTGGCAACGGAACAATCCTCGCGATTGACCCGCGTCGGAAAGAACTTTGGCGGCAGGCGGCGATTCGTGCGGTCGCCATGGCGAAGAAGGGCGGTCCGCTCCCGAAGGATTTGATTACCTTCGCGTCGATGGATAATGCTTTGACGCTTGATATGGCGATGGGTGGCTCGACCAACACGGTTTTGCATACGCTCGCCATTGCCCGTGAGGCAGGCATTGATTATTCGTTGAAGCGGATGAATGAGCTTTCGGCGCGTACGCCCTACATCTGCAAACTCGCACCCTCGGGGCACTACCATGTCTCCGACCTCGATAAGGCGGGCGGCATTATGGCGATTCTGAAGCGCCTCCCGAAGAAGCTCCTCAATCTTAAGGCACCTACGGTCAGCGGCAAGACAATTGGTAGCCAAATCGCGGCGGCGAAGATTACGGACGACGATGTTATCCGTAAGCTCGACAATGCCTACTCGAAGGATGGCGGGCTCGCCGTTCTCTGGGGCAATTTGGCTGAGAAGGGTTCCGTCGTCAAGAAGGGCGGCGTGGCTCCCTCGATGATGACCTTCACGGGCAAGGCGATTTGCTTTGATTCGCAGGAAGAGGCGTGCGAGGGCATTTTGGCTGGCAAGGTCAAGCCGGGACATGTCGTCGTCATCCGTTATGAAGGTCCCAAGGGAGGTCCTGGCATGCAAGAGATGCTCGCGCCGACTTCGTACATCATTGGTGCGGGGCTGGGTGAATCGGTCGCCCTCATTACTGACGGACGCTTCTCGGGCGCGACCCATGGGGCGTGCGTGGGGCATGTCTCGCCTGAGGCGGCGGAAGGTGGTCTCATCGGACTTCTCAAGGATGGTGATGAAATCACGATTGACATCCCGAAGCGTGCACTCAATGTGAAGCTTTCAAAGAAGGAAATTGCCGCGCGTGCCAAGAAGGCGAAAAAGTGGTCGCCCCGCATTCGTGGCGGCTGGCTTGAGCGGTATGCACGGCTTGTGGGTAATGCTTCGACGGGCGCGTCGTTTAAGATTTAAGAGGGCTGGAAGTAAATAATATGAATAAGAATCCGCTCGCCCAGTATGTTCGTGAAATACAAGACTTCCCCAAGCCCGGGGTGCTCTTTCGTGATGTAACAGGAATCCTTGATGGATCGGGAAGTTTCCATTTGGCGCTTGACCAAATGCAACAAGCGCTGAATGGAACGCGTGTAGATATCGTCGTCGCGCCTGAATCGCGTGGCTTTATTTTCGGCGCGGCACTTGCTGACCGCTTGAATACTTCATTCGCGCCAGTGCGTAAGCCCGGCAAACTGCCGCGCGAGACTATTTCTGAAGCGTACGACCTTGAGTATGGCTCGGCGTGCTTGCACATGCATTGTGACGCGATTAAGCCTGGACAGTGCGCGGTTATCGTGGATGACCTTCTAGCGACGGGCGGTACGGCACTCGCGTGCGCAAAGCTCATTGAGCGACTGGGGGGACGCGTCGAGAAGATGCTTTTCCCCATTGAGCTTGAGGGCTTCGCCGCGCGGCAAGGCAAACTTAAAGATTATGATGTCATTACCTTGGTGAAATATCCAGGCAAATAAGGAGGTTAACTATGGAGCATAACTGGCAAATTGTTCATGCGGGACGCGTGGATCAGATTCATTTAAGGGATGGCGCAGATATCGCGGCACTTTCGGAACTCGATCGCAAGAGTTGGATGGTGCTTTCGATGCCGGTTAAGGATGTCCGTTTCGATAGCCGTATGCTCGAGTTGATGGACCTTGATCACGACGGACGCATCCGAATTGATGAAGTTCTTGGCGCCATCGACTTCCTTAAGGCGCACGAGGTGGATTTGGACGCGCTTTTCACACCCGATGATGTGGATGAAAAGGCGCTTGTGCAGGTTTTGGATAATCGTGGCAATATAGAGAAGTTGCCGCTGAGCGCCGAAGAAGAGAAGGCGCTTAATGAGTGGAAAGCGGCGGGCGAAGATCCGAAAGTGCGTGTCTTGGGGGCTGATACAGAGTCCGCCGAGGCGGCACTCGCGGCGGTTGAGGCGGTCGTAGACGGCTTTTTCACGGCGACGGGCGATGAAACGCTTGTGACGGAAGAGCCTGCGAAAAGGTTGCCGCTTGAAGATCATATTCACCCTAAGTACGCGGAAGCTATTCGTACGCTGAATCAGAAGTGCGTTACGCCGATTTTGGGCGTGAAAGCGTCCCTCGATTACCTCGATTGGCAGGCACTGAAGGCGGCATTTGCTCCGTTTCGTGCCCATCGCGCGGCGAAACCCGTTGCCCACGCGAATCTACAGGCACAACTCGATGATGAAGAGCGCGTATTGCGGTATAAGATGCATTTGCTGGAGTTTCTTGAGAACTTCGTGAATATGAAGCGGCTTTTCGCGGCGCAAGGTACGGCCATCTTCCAAGTTGGCACATTGCGTATTGACGCGCGCGAGATGTCCCTCTGCTTCGCTGTGGAGAATGAAGCGGCGCATAGTGCACTTTCGGGGCGGTCGAAGTGTTGCGTCCTTTACTTAGGTTTGACGCATCCTGCGACAAGCGCGGCACGGACAATTTGTGCGGTTGTGACGGCGGGTTCGACTGGGCGCCTTTATGTGGGACGCAAAGGCGTGTTTCTTGATTATGAGGGACACGAATGGGAAGCGGTCATCACGAAGATCGTTGAAAACCAAGTTTCGCTTACGGAAGCTTTCTGGGCACCGTGGAAGAAGATTGGCGAAGGCATTGGCTCGCTCGTGAAGAAGTTCCTCGGGGATAAGCAGACAAGCGCCGTTTCGACGGTCTCGGCGGGGACGCAAGATGCGAAGTTGGGCGGCGCGGCAATGGCTTCGAGCATCGCGGCAATTGGCATTGGCATTGGCATGGTTGGCGCGGCACTTGCCTCCCTGCTCGCGGCAGTTTCGCAATTGACCCCGTGGCAGATCCCCATTGCGGTCATCGCCGTCATTCTCGTCGTTTCCTTGCCAAGCGTCGTACTTACGGCATTCAAGTTGCGGCAACGCGATTTGGGCGCGGTGCTGAATGCGAGTGGCTGGGCGGTTAATAGACCTGTCTTTATCTCGCTTAAGCGTGCGCATACTTTCACACTTTGTGCCTGTAATCATACTTTGCGCCGAGTGCTCATTGCGCTTGTTATCCTCGTCCTTGTTGGACTTGGAGCCTACTATGGCTATCAGGCGTATAAAGGACCGTGCGCGGCGGAGTGTCCAGCCCCCGCGCCAGCCGCTGAAACAGCAACAGCCCCTGCGGCAACCCCTCAGGCGTGAGTGTAGTAGCGCAATCTTCGGGAATAGGGTATATCGGACGGCTCGCGCCTAGTCCCACGGGTGCGTTGCATCTCGGGAATATCCGTACCTTTATGATTGCGTGGCTTCGGGCACGGCACTTGGGTGGGCGCGTCGTTTTACGGATAGAAGACCTTGACCATCCGCGCGATAAACCAGGTGCCAGCGCGGCACTTGTGGAAGATTTGCGGTGGCTCGGATTTGATTGGGATGCCCAAGTCGTACAGTCAGCGCGGCGGAATGTTTATCGCGCGGCACTTGATAAGTTAAAGTCTCAAGGGCTTGTGTACCCCTGCATTTGTTCACGAAAGGACGTGGAAGGCGCACAGTCCGCCCCTCACGCGGGCGAACAGCTCTTTTATGCGGGGACTTGTCGTGGACTTTTCGCGTCTTGGGATGAGGCGGCGGCAAAAATTGCGCCGCGCCTCCCCTGTTGGCGATTTAACCTCGCATCTTGGCTTAAGGCGCATCCTGAGGATAATGCGCTTATGGTTCCTGAGGGGTTTAAGCGCGGCAGTGAGCCTTGTCGCTTAGCCGAGACACTCGGGGACTTTCCGCTTGCCCGTGATGTGGATGGTGCGGGCTACACTCTCGCCGCTGTTGTCGATGACGCGGAAGAAGGAGTGACGGAAATTGTTCGTGGTGACGACCTTTTTGCCGCGACACCTGCGCAAATGGTGCTTCAGCACGCGCTCGGACTCCCCACGCCGCGCTATTTGCATGTCCCCCTTGTTGTGGGGACGGACGGCAAGCGGCTTGCCAAGCGGCACGGCGATACGCGCATTGCCTATTATCGTGAGAAGGGTGTGACGGCGGAGCGGATCTTGGGCTTTTTGGCGCGCTCTTGCGGATGGGCGGTGCCCTCGCGCGGGGTGTCCCTTCGGGAACTACTGAATTACTTTGACTTGGGCGCGATTCCCCCTGCGCCTTATATAATGGAAGAGGCAGAATATGTTTGAGACTTTATCTGACATTTCGATACTGGCTGTTCTTCAGGGGATAGCCGAGTTCTTGCCCATCTCAAGTTCGGGACATCTCGTCATTGGCGAGAAACTTCTTGATTTGCACGCGCCAGGCATGCGTCTTGACCTTGGGCTTCATATGGGCACGCTGATTTCCGTCTTCGTCTTCTATCGAGCTGTGATTAAACGCATTATCCAAAAGCGCGAGTGGGGCTATGTGGGGCGCATAGTCTTGAGTGCGGTGCCCGCTTGCTTATTCTATTTTCTCGGCAAGGCGTGGTTTGATGAGATGGCGAAGAATGTGACGCTCGTCGGGTGGCTTCTAATTGTGACGGGAGTCGTCCTTGTTTCGACGCGTTTTTTGCCGCGTGGCGAGAAGTCCGTGGGGGTCAAAGGAGCGCTCCTAATGGGTGTCGCCCAAGCTTTCGCGCTTTGGCCAGGCCTTTCGCGTAGTGGTATGACGCTCGCCGCCGCGCGACTCGGCAAGATTGATGCCGAGAAGAGTGCTGAGTTTTCGTTCCTGATGTCCGCGCCACTCATCATTGGCGGACTCATTCTGGAGATTATCAAAAGCTTTGATTCCACGCCAATTTTGGGGGCTGTGACGGAAGTTTCGTGGGGTTATGTCGCGTTTGGCGCGGCACTTTCGGCGGTCGTTGGCTACTTCGCGCTCAAACTTTTGCTCCAAACTTTGCGGAGTGCCTCCTTCTGGATGTTTGGAATCTATTGTTTAATCACTGGACTTTTCACGGTGATTTTAGTATAATTTATAGACAATTTTCGTAAAAGAAAGAAAGAAAAATCGTATGGCGAAAGATTCAGCTCTACAGGGCTCTTGGTGGAAGTGGCTGTTGCTACTTCTCATCGCGGCTACATCGTATCATTTTACCTTCCCTGCAAAGGACAAGGTTCGACTCGGACTCGACATCAAGGGTGGCACAAGCTTCACCTTGGGTGTTGATGTTGAGAAACTCCGCGAGAACATTCTCGCCGAGGATCCCGCGCTCACGAATAGCCCTGAGCGTGTCGAGCAGAAAATAGCGAAGACACTCGGCGCGGACTGCGATTCACGCATTGTCGCGGTTATCCGTAAGCGTGTGGACGCGATGGGCACGAATGAGCCCGTGATTCAGTCCCTGCCCAAGAAGCACCAAGTTATTGTGCAGCTCCCGGGTGCGGATGAGGGTGTGCGCAAGGCGGCGAAGGAGCGTCTTCAGTCGATGGCGTTTCTCGAGTTCCGTCTGACCCATCCGAAAGATCAGCAACTCGTTGCGAAGCTTCTTAATAAGGATATCGCCCCTGAGGGGTATGAGAAGAAGGGCAACGGCTATGCGCGTACAGCGGCGTATCCCGAATTGGTGCGTCAGCCCGGTTACGCGGCGCGTTTGGCGGCATTTGGCACGACCGATGACCGCTATCGCTTCATGCTCGAGGATGCCAAGGACGGCACCTACCAGCCGCACTTCGTCTCGCGCAATGTTGAGCTTGACGGACGCGACCTGCAGTCCGCTTCGTGGGAGCGTGATCCTGTTAAGGGCGGCTTCTGCGTGAACTTCGTGCTGAATGCCGAGGGTGGTCGTAAGTTTTCCGCGCTGACCCGCAACTATATGGCGGGTGGTCCTAAGAATCGCACTTCGGAAGGTCGTTGCCTCGCCATCATCTTGGACGACAACCTCATTTCCGCGCCGCGCATCCAGAGCGAGATTGGCAGCTCGGGACAGATTACGGGCAACTTCACGATTCAGGAAGCGAAGCAGCTCGCGGCGGATTTGAATGCGGGTGCTTTGCCCGCGCCGCTCCGCATCTTGGCGGAGTCTTCCGTCGCACCGACGGTGGGTGAAGACGCGATTAATTCGGGTGTCTGGGCGGCTGCGCTCGGCTTCGGACTCGTCGCCATCTTTATGTTCGTCTACTATTGGCGGCTCGGACTCGTCGCGGATATCGCGCTCTTCCTCGATGTTGCGCTTTTGCCGACGGCTCTCGTTATTGTCGCGAACTTGCTCGGCGTTTTCGCGCACGATCCTTCGATGGGTGGTGGCGGTTCGGTTCAGCTCCCCGTGTTGACGATGCCGGGTATCGCGGGTCTTGTCCTTACGCTCGGTATGGCGGTGGACGCGAACGTGCTTATCTTTGAACGCATCCGCGAAGAGTTCTCGCGTCCGGGTACAACGGCGGGCAAGGCGATTCAGGATGGCTACGGACGCGCCTTCACGGCGATTTTCGACTCGAACTTGACGACGATTATTACGGGCATCATCCTCTTCGTCGTGGGTACGGGTCCTGTGCGTGGTTTCGCGATTATGTTGACGGCGGGTGTTATCATCTCGATGTATACGGCGGTCGTTGTTTCGCGCCTCATCCTTGAGAAGACGACGAATCTCAGCAGCACCAAGCCGTTTAAGATGCTTCGCCTCCTCTCGGGCACGAAGATTGACTTTATGAAGTATGGCAAGATTTCGATGATTGCCTCGGCGGCCGTTATCGTCGTCTCGCTCGCCATCTTCTTCGTGCGTGCCAAGACAAATCCCGCGAGCGTGCTCGCCGTGGATTTGACGGGTGGTACATCAATCGTCTATAACCTGACGCAGGATGCTACCAAGCAGCCCACGGTCGGCGCGATTCGTGAGGCGCTCAATGACTTTGACAACGCGACCATCATCCAGTACCAGCGCGGCATTGGCGATACGACCCTCCTCGTGAAGACGGGCGAATCGGCTGAAACCGCGAAAGGCAAGGCTGTTGAGAATCACGATGTCGGCGGTCACGTCACAAAGCTCCTTCAAGCGAAGTTCCCTGACGCGGCATTTGAAAATGCGAGCACGGAAGAAATTGGCTCGATGGTCGGTGACGACCTCAAGAAGTCGGGCACGAAGGCGGTCATCTTCTCGCTCATCGCGATTCTGATCTATGTCGGCTTCCGCTTCCAGATTGGTTTCGGCTTCGGCGGCATTGTCGCTCTCGCCCACGATGCGCTCATTTCGCTCGGGCTCTTCTCGCTTTGTGGACGCCAAGTCTCGCTTATCGTGGTGACGGCGCTCTTGACGATTATCGGCTACTCAATCAACGATACCGTCGTCGTCTTTGACCGCATTCGTGAGAAACTCCGCCGCGATAGCCGCACGCCTGTGCGTGAAATCTGCAACCAGGCGATTAACGAGTGCCTCGGTCGTACGATTATCACCTCGGTGACCACGCTTTTGGCGGTGCTCGCGCTCTTCGCGTTCGGCGATGGCTCAATCTTCGACTTCGCGCTCACAATGCTCATCGGCATTATCGCGGGCACCTACTCGACCACCTTCATCGCCGCACCTCTTATGATGTGGTGGTACCGTGGCAAGCGCCCGACTTTCGGCGCGGAAGATAAGCCTAAGGCTTAATGCCAAACGGACGCGAAAACTTCGCGGCGATTGAGAAACTAATTGCCGCTTCTAAGCGCATCCTCATCTCAGGGCACTTGAGTCCTGACGGGGATGCGCTCGGTAGTATGGTGGCTCTCGCGCGGCTTTTGACTCAGGCGGGGCACCCCGCTTGGGCGACGGCGGATATAAATGCGCTGGGCAAACTTCGGTTTATGCAGGGGACGGAATCCATTATCCCCGTGCGCCGCTTGCGTCATCAGAAGAAGTTTGACCTCTTTATTGCCCTTGATTGTAGCGCATTTGAGCGTATGCCCCCCGAGGTGCGCCCCGTGGCGGAGGGACTCCCCGCGATTTGCATAGACCACCACGCGACGAGCACCCCCTTCGGCAACGCGGCACTTGTCGACCCGAAGGCTTCAAGTACGGGTGAACTCATTTGGCGCCTCGCGAAATGGATGGAGTGGCCTCTTGATAATGTCATTGCCGAAGCCCTCTGGATCTCGCTCATTACCGATACTGGACGCTTCGCCTATGACGCGACTTCGACGAAAACAATGCGTGCGGCGGGCGATTTGCTCAAGTATAATGTCCGTACCTCTTACATAAATGACATTATATATGGCAGTTTCTCCACGAAGTCCATCGCTTTAAAGAAGATAGCGTGGCGGTCACTGCATGTTTGGAAGAATCGCCGCGTAGCGGAAGTCACTTTGACGCGAGACGACTTTAGGTCCGTTCGCGGCACTAAGGCGGAGGCGGAAGATATAGTGGAAATTCCGCGCTCGGTTGCCCGCAACGAAATTGCGCTTTTCTTCTATCAAATCCCTGACCGCACAAAAGAGACGCGGTGCTCAATTCGCACACGCGGCGAATGGGACGCGACTATTTTGGCTGGTAAGTTTGGGGGTGGCGGACACCGCAAGGCGGCGGGCTGCACGATGAAGGCCTCGATGAGTGTAGCTAAGCGCCAGATGCGTGCCGCTGTTCGAGACTTGCTCAAGAGCGCTTGCCGTAAGACGATGCGTATTCCTGAGGTGAAGATTCCTGAAAAGGAGAGTAAATGAAAGAACGCGTCCTTATTTTGACGGATGGTAAGGCTGGGCACGAGAATCAGTCAAAGGCATTCGCGGTCGCGCTAGACCGCGATTTTGATTTGGTAAGCGTGAGTTTTCGCTCGAAATGTGCGAAAATACTCAGTTATCTTCTCGACCACCTAGGCTTGCGCCTCCCGCAACTCCTTTCTTTCGAGCGCGGCATTTCTGACCTTAAAGCGGCTTCTTATTGTGCGGTAATTGGCACGGGTTCAGGGACATTCTACGCAGTTAAGGTGCTCTCTCGCCTTTTGGGCGTGCCTTGTGGGGTGGTTCTTTTCCCGCGCGGCTATAGCCTGAGTTCTTTTAACTGCATTCTCGCACCCGTCTTCGATAATCCCCCCGCGCGGCGAAATATTGTGAAAGTGCCCGCCAACCTCGTGGCAGTGGACGCCGAACGGCAGAAGGTGGCTATTACGGACTTCGAATCGCGCTATTTGGGAGAGAAAGATAATCCCGTCGCCGTCATTATTGGCGGACCCAATAAGTGCTCCACGATGTCCGTGAGTTGGATGAAGCGCGAATTGGACGAGCTTTTTACGGATACTGCTGGACGGCCTCATTGGGTAACGACCTCGCGGCGGACGCCACCCGCAGTGGAGGCACTAGTAGAGACCTATCCGTGGGATTATGCGCTTTTCTATTCAAAAGACCACTACAATCCGATTCCCGCCTTTGTTCCACTCGCGAAGACGCTTTATGTGACGGCGGAATCCACGGGAATGCTTTCGGAAGCCTGCACAAGTGGCGCGGCGGAAGTGCGCGTATTAGATAACCTTAATCCTGGGCGGCATAAGTTCCGTCGTTTTGTGGATGGACTTATCGCGGGTGGCTACATCAATGGAGCGCGCAAGATTGACCTCTCTGAGACCATCTCTGCGGCGCGGCAGTTGATGAAGATTTAGGGAGGGCGAATCCTGTGCGCCGCCTACCCCCACGCTTCCTCTTCAATATTGTACTCCTCTCTTTGCCCCTCCTCGCGGCGACAGGCGCGGCAGTTTACTTCTATGTTCGTGATTTGCCGCGCTGGGAAGCTAACGAAAAGAAGCGGGTTCGTGCCGATTATCGTGAAATAGCCGAGGAATTGAAGGAAGCGAAGGATGCCGCGACTTTGGCGGAAAAAGAACGCGGATGGAGCACCAAATCTCTCTTTAGCGGTGTTATGAAACCTGGCGATTGGGGGTGTTTCCCCATTTCAGATACTGAAATGACGGTTTGGTATCAGGAGGGGCGCAAGTGCTACGCGCGAAATACACCCATCCTCGAAGAAACGGACTTCGAGTCCGTCTATCTAATCGGGGCTTCTGGCATTCTCGGCGTTTTGCTTATTCTTACACTGCTCGGCATTCGCTTCTTTGTGATTGAGACTTATGCGCGAGATGATTTTCTAGCGGCGACAGCACACGACCTTACGACACCCCTCGTGGCATTGCGCCTCTTAATCGGACGTGACAATGAGGACGCACAAGTGGCCATCGAGCGGCTTATTCGCCTCGTTGGCAATATCAAGGACTATTTGCGTCCAGGCGGACGCCGTCCCAAACTTATCATCACAAAAGTAGACCTCCTCGCCACCTATAAAGAGGCGTATAAACCATTCGCCTTGAGTTTTCAGGAACTTATGGACGATGAGCGGGATGTGCCCATTTATGAGAACGGTAGTGCCCCTTGGCTCGTGAGAGCGGACGAAACGCGGCTTATGCAGATTCTTTGGAATCTTCTCAGCAACGATCTCAAATATGCCGCGCCCGAGGGAGCGGTCGAAGTTCATCTGACGCGGAAGGAAGGCACAATCGCGATTTCTTTCGTGGACGAAGGCCCTGGCATGAGCCTTTATCAGCGAAAACACGCCTTTAACCGCTATTTTCGTGCACAAAGCGTCTATAAGACGGGCAAAGGCGGCTTTGGGATTGGACTTTGCACCTCACGAGAAATGGCGCGGCTTATGGGCGGCGATATAACCGTGAGTGCCAACCGCCCCAAGGGCTGTATCTTCACGCTTACTTTGCCCTCGGCTGAAGGTTAAGTCTTATAGCTTCGAGCGAGAGTAAGGGCGAGTACGCGCTTCGCCCCCGCATTTTTGAGTTCTCTTGCCGCTTCGGAGAGCGTGGAGCCTGTCGTTAGCACATCATCTAGAAGCAAAACGGTCTTGCCTTGAAGAACTTCGCCTTTAGGAATACGGAAAGTTCCCTTAACATTCTCGCGGCGGGCTTCCTCGCTGAGGCCCGCTTGTCGTTTGGGGTGTCCCTTGCGCTTGAGGATGCCGCTGAGGCAGGGCTTCCCGATCCGCTTGGCTAAGTGCCGCGCGAGAACCGCACTCGGGTTGTAGCCACGATCGAGGCGATGGAGGAGCGTCGTGGGCATCGGAAGGATAATATCTGCCGCGTTTAAGTCATATCTCGCCATTGCCGCGCTCTCCAACCAGTCCACGAAGTCCTGCAAAAGCCAGAGGCACGAGTTGTACTTGAACTTCGTCACAAGTTTGCGTGCCGCGCCCGAGAAGTTGAGCGCCGTTGCCGCGCGGTCATAGTTGGGTTTATAAACGCGGCAGTCCTCGCAGAGAAAGTCCGTCTTCAGCTCTTCTACGGAACGCCCACAAATATGGCAACAACCCTCGCTCTGCTCAACGAAGTTAATCCGCATCAGGCACGCGGAACAGATATAACGCTGGGGGCGGTCGCTGAGTTTGCCGCAGATGGGACAGGTTCGTGGCCAGAGAAGGTCCGCTATCCGTTCAAGCATTTTCAACGGGACGCCCATCCTTTAAGGTCAGGATTCGTTGATTGGAACTGCCGCGGAAGCGTAAGGATATGTCTTTTAGTTCTTCAACGAAGGGTCCATCAATAAGGACATCCGTCATCCGCAAGATGGGGTCCGTATCTTGCGTCCGCCACCGCGAGGGTGCGAGGAGATCTTTTTCAAGGACGCACCCCGTATAAATCCACAGCGTTTTCGTCGCCCCAAAGCGTTGACGGAAACGTTCGAGGAACGGACGCAACACCGCCTGATTCTCGGGCTCCATTGGCTCGCCCCCGAGGAGGCTTAGCCCTGTGATGTAGGGATTCGCGAGAAGTCCCATAATTTCGGCTTCGGTAGCGTCCGTGAAGGGCTTCCCATAACCAAAGTCCCACTGGTCGGGGTTGAAACACCCCTTGCAGTGGTGGGTACAGCCCGAAACGAAGAGCGAGACGCGCACGCCTTCGCCATTGGCAATGTCAAAGTTGCGTATCGCCGCGTAGTTCACGACACATGAAGGACGCGCTCTTTGATTTCTTGGGTGCGCCCCTGATTCCAGAACTGGCTGCCGATATAGCCGCAGGTACGCCGCGCCACATTGAGCTTGGACTCATCGGTATTGCCGCACTTGGGGCACCGCCAAATGAGCTTGCCTGTGTCGTCCTTGACGATTTGAATCTCACCGTCAAAGCCGCAAACTTGGCAATAATCGCTCTTTGTGTTCAATTCCGCGTACATAATGTTGTCGTAGATGAAGCGCATAATATCGAGAACAGCCTTGATGTTGTTCTGCATATTAGGAACTTCCACATACGAAATAGCCCCACCGGGCGAAAGACGCTGGAACTTCGCCTCCGTCGCGAGCTTAGAGAACGCGTCAATGGGTTCCGTCACATGGATGTGGTAGGAATTGGTGATGTAGTTGCGGTCCGAGACACCTTTAACAACACCAAAGCGCTTCTGCAGGCACTTCGCGAACTTGTAGGTGGTCGATTCAAGCGGCGTTCCATAGAGGGAGTAGTCGATATCTTCCGCTTCCTTCCACTTTGCCGTGAAGTCGTTGAGCTTGCGCATAATGGCGAGCCCAAGTTCTTCGCCCTCGGGTTCCGTAAGCTTGTGCCCTGTGAGCGCATAGACGCACTCCCAAAGTCCCGCATAGCCGAGCGAGAGGGTGGAATAGCCGCCGTGCAAGTACTTGTCGATGGTAGCCCCCTTGGGCAAGCGGGTAAGTGCCCCATATTGCCACAAAATAGGTGCCGCGTCCGACAGCGTGCCCGAGAGCCGTTCGTGACGGCAACGCAGTGCCTTATGGCAAAGCTCAAGGCGCTCCTCGAGAACCTTCCAAAACTCGGTCAAATCGTGCCGCGCCGTAAGTGCCGCGTCGGGCAGGTTGATGGTGACGACACCTTGGTTGAAGCGTCCGTAATATTGAGGCTTGCCCGTATCGGGATTGATATAGGGGGTCAAGAACGAACGGCAGCCCATGCAGGTAAAGCAGTGCCCCTCGCCATTCTTGTCAATCTTGTACTCGAGCATCTTCTTTTCGCTGATGTAGTCAGGCACAAGGCGCTTCGCCGTACATTTTGCCGCGAGTTCCGTCAAATACCAGTAGGGGGACTCGGGGGTAATGTTCTGCTCTTCCAAAACATAGATGAGCTTCGGGAAGGCGGGCGTAATATAAACGCCTTTCTCATTCTTTACGCCCAGAATGCGCTCATTAAGGACCTCCTCAATAATCATCGCCAAATCGTGACGCTCATTCTCGTTCCGCGCCTCACCCAAATACATAAACACCGTCACAAACGGAGCTTGTCCGTTTGTCGTCATCAGCGTCACCACCTGATATTGGATGGTCTGGACGCCTTTCTGAATCTCCTTACGGACGCGTTTCTCGACAATCTTATCAAACGCGTCCTTCGTCATCTGGAAACCCCCAAGTTCGCATTCCGCCTGCAAATCGCGGGCAATTGCCTTGCGCGAGACTTCCACGAAGGGCGCGAGGTGGGTGAGGGAGATGGACTGCCCGCCATATTGGTTGGAAGCAACCTGCGCAATAATCTGCGTCGCGATATTGCACGCCGTGGAAAAGCTCTTGGGCTTTTCAATCATCGTCCCCGAAATGACGGTGCCATTCTGCAACATGTCCTCGAGGTTCACGAGGTCGCAGTTGTGCATATGCTGGGCATAATAGTCCATATCGTGGAAATGGATAATGCCCAAACGGTGCGCCTCAACGACATCTGGAGGCAAAAGTATACGCGCCGAGACATCCTTCGAGACTTCGCCCGCCATATAGTCGCGCTGGACGGAGTTAATAGTCGGGTTCTTATTCGAGTTTTCCTGCTTGGCGTCCTCATTATTATTCTCAATGAGGGTCAGAATCTGCTGGTCGGTCGTGTTCGCCTTACGGGCAAGGGCGCGCTGATAGCGGTAGACAATATACCGCTTAGCAATCTCATGGGAGCCCATCTCCATAATCTTATTCTCGACGACATCCTGAATCTCTTCGACCGTCATCGCCCGATCCCGCGCCTCACAAACGCCCGCAACTTCCTCGGCGATCAACTTAATGCGCCCCTCGGTCAGCGCAAAGCGGCAGTCCACAGCCTGAGAGGCTTTTCGAATGGCATTGGCAATCTTATCAATGTCAAAGTCGACCTCTTGACCACTCCGCTTGATGATCTTCATCTGTTTCATATCGTTTCTGCTCTTTTTCTGCTCTTTTTCGTCACTTTCTCAGCACCCCGCCCCTAGGCCAGAAACGCCTATAGGTGGTGCATTTGTCTAATATGATACACTATATTTTGTGTTTTTGCAAGCACTATTTTCTAATTGCCTATTTTGATGGAGAAGGGGGGCAAAATACGCTGTTTTAGGTGCGGCTCAGTGGGACTTTTCGAGGCCGTGCCGCGAGGGGGCATGGGGAGTGCCGCGCCAAGTGCCGCGCGGTCTCCCGCGCGCGGCGAAAAAAGTTGAACTTTCCTATTGACCTCGCACCCCAAAATATGGTATACTATTCGCTCGAAATCCCGTGTGGGGATATAGCTCAGTTGGTAGAGCGTCTCAATGGCATTGAGAAGGTCAGGGGTTCGACTCCCCTTATCTCCACCAAGTTCAACCATCTGGCTCGGGCTAGCAACCGACTGCCCGAACGGTAAGGTAAAGAAAAGGTAGCAATACTATGCCAAAGATGAAAACTAAGAAGTGCGCCGTCAAGCGCATGAAAATGTCGGCCAAAGGCAAGGTTCTGCGTTCGCAGGGCGGCAAGAGCCATTTGAATGGCTACAAGTCGCGTGCGCGTAAACGCAATCTGCGTGGCACGACAGTAACTGATTCCACAGTCGAAAAGACCATGCAGCGCATGTTGCAGGGCAAATAAGGAGGTAACATACAATGCGTGTAACTAATGCACCTGCATCTCGTGAACGTCGCCGCCGCCGCCTCGAACTGGCGAAGGGCTTCTATGGCGCGCGTTCTAAACTCTTCCGTACGGCGACCGAGGCGGTCGACCGCGCGATGCGCCTAGCTACCGAGCACCGCAAGCTCGCTAAGCGCAACTTCCGTCAGCTTTGGATTGCTCGTATAAACGCGGCTACACGCCTCGAGGGGATTTCCTACTCGAAGTTTATGGCGGGTCTCACCAAGGCGGGTGTCATCATCAACCGCAAGATGCTGAGCGAAATCGCGATTCAGGATCCAGCTGGTTTCAAGACGCTCGTCGAAATTGCCAAGAAAGCGTGAGTTGACTTGGTGTATCATCATATTATTGTTCATTATTTGCGTGTTTTGGGTCCGCCTCTTTGAGGCGGGCTTTTTTGTTGCCTCCCCACCCTCGTGTACGGGGTTATAAACTCCGAGGGGCAACAAAAGCTTCGCTAACGCTACGCTGAGAG
>CAVCJC010000029.1:0-19067 GCA_963602475.1 Lachnospira hominis (ex Liu et al. 2021) | reverse complement strand
CAAAGCCGTGTGGCCATTCCTCGCGGGTGCCACGGGAGGTCTCCTCTCAGGCTGCTCCATCTTCGGCTCTGGCGTCGGCGCAACCTTCGGTTGACGGCTGTGTTTTTATCCACGGATTTACACGGATTTTCACGGATGGGTAGGGCGGGCAGTCCCCCGCCCTCCGCGCAATAGGCGTTAAGATAATCTGCGCAAAAGAGAACCGAAAACGCGGCATTTATGATATAATATTAGGTGTACTATCAAAATAGTAGTAAAAAGGATTTTGCAAATGAAAAGATTTGAAGGTAAAGTCGTCCTTGTGACGGGCGGAAACCGCAACACGGGCCTTTGGCTCGTCAAGAAGTTTGCGGACGAAGGAGCGCGCGTTTTTATGTGCGGTTCCTCGGTCGCGTCTACCGAGAAGGGACTCGCCGCGCTCGAAACTATGGGCGTTACAGGAGTCCGTGCACAGGCTTGCGATGTTGGCAATAAGGCGCAAGTGGATGCGCTTATGGACCTCATCGAGAAAGAAGCGGGCACACTCGACATTCTCGTCAATAACGCGGCAGATCAGGGCTTGGGGCTCGGCGGGCCCCTCGAGATGAACCCCGAAGCCATCCTTAAAGTGATGAATACGAATGTGAAGGGTGGCTTTCAGGTCACACAAGCGGCGTGCAATCGCTTCTTTATGAAAAAGCCCTATACCGTGGGCGAACCTTATCGCGGCACAGTCGTTTTCTTGTCGTCTAATACCGCTATGCGGGCTATTCGTAATCGCACGGCGTATTGCGCCTCAAAGGGAGCCATCAATTCGATGGTGCGCTCCCTCGCACTGGACCTCTCGCCACTCGGGATTCGCGTCAATTGCTGTGCGCCCGGCTACATCTATACGGAACGCTGGGATGTCCTCGACGAGAAACTCAAGGCGCGGCGGCGCTTGAATTGTCCGTTGCGCCAAGAAGCGAAGGGCGAAGATATTGCCAATGTCGTCGCATTCCTCGCCTCCCCCGATTCAGGCAATATGGCAGGTGAAATCGTGACATGTGACGCAGGTTGTTCGTGTCAGCATATGCCGGAGGATGTCGATGTCTGAGGTCCGTTCGAGCCGCTATAAGTGGGTGCTGATTGCGCTTCTCTCAGGCGCATTCTTCTTCCATCAAGCCGACCGTGCGCTGTTCGGACTCCTCACCGTCCCCATTCAGGCGGACTTGGGGCTCACGGATATCCAGATTGGCTGGATTAACACGACCCTCAGCTGGACTTTGGCGCTGATGACGGTTGTCGCGGGTTTCGCGGGCGACCGCCTTTCCCGCAAGTGGCTGATAACCATCTCGCTTATTGCCTGGTCGCTTATGACGGTGTGTATGGGCTTTGTCGGCGGGTTTGTCGGGGCATTATTCTTCCGTTCGGTCGCTACGGGCGTGGGCGAGAGCTTCTATGCGCCTAGTGCCTACGCCCTCATTGCCGCGCACCATAAAGAGACGCGCTCGCTCGCGCTTTCTATCCATCAGGCGGCACTCTACTTTGGGCTTATGGTCTCGGGCGTGCTAACCGCGTGGGCACTCGGACTCCTCGGCGGTTGGCGGCATGTCTTTATTGCGTTTGGTCTCGCGGGAGCGCTTCTCGGCATTGTCTTCATCTTTGCTCTTAAAGATGAACCCCGCGTCCCACGCGTAGAAACCGCGAAAGTGCCGCGCATGCCCCTAAAAGAGTCCCTGAGCGCCTACTTCCGCAATCCGTCCGCCCTCTGCGCGACGGCGGGCTTTGTGGCGATTGTCTTCGTGAATAATGCCTATCTCTTTTGGGCGCCGAAGTTCGCGGCAGTTAAGTATTCGCTCGATGTCGGCGAGGCAGGCAAGGGCGTTATGCTCGGACACCACCTCTTCGCGTTTGGGGCGATTTTGCTCGGTGGCATTGTGACGGACCGCTTTGTGCGCCGAATGCCGCGCTTCCGTCTTGGCTTTCAGATTCTCGCGCTCCTCGGCGGAGTCCCCGCGCTTTTGGCGCTCGGGTTTGCGCCGTCCTTCTCGGGAATGCTCGTCGCGGCCGCCATTTATGGTGTCTTTCGCGGCTTTTTCGAGGTTAATACCCATGCCTCACTCTTTGATGTTGTGCCACCCCAATATCGGTCGACGGCCGTCGGACTCCTCAATATGATTGCCTTCTTCTTTGGCGGACTCTCTGGCATCGCGATGGGTGCACTCTCCCACCGCTGGGGCGTGCGCGGCTTTGAGTTGGGCTTCGCGATTATGGCGGCGACTTACGCTGTCGCGGCGGCTCTGATGGCTATTTCTTTCTTCTTCACTTTCAAAAAGAATCGGGTTATTGAATCATGAAAATTACAGACATAAAGACTTTTGTCGTGGACGCTTTCCGCACCAACTGGGTGTTCGTGAAAGTCGAGACAGATGAGGGCATCAGCGGAATCGGCGAGGGCACTCTTGAGTACAAGGAAAATGCGCTCGTCGGCGCCATTGAGGACTTGCGCCACGCGATTATCGGGAAAGATCCGTTTGATACGGAATGGATCTTCCATCAGAACTACCGCGATGCTTATTGGCGCGGCGGGGCTGTGCTCACGAGTGCGCTTTCCGCCATTGATATGGCGCTCTGGGACATCAAAGGCAAGGCTCTCGGTCAGCCCGTGTGGCGGCTCATCGGCGGTAAGTGCCGCGAGGCGGTTCCGTGCTACGCCAATTGCTGGTTCGCAGGTGCAAAAGAGCCCGAGGAATTTGCCGCGAAAGCAACTGCCGCGATTGAGCGCGGCTTTAAGGGACTTAAGTGGGACCCCTTCGGCAAGAACTATCGCCAATTGCCGCCCGCCGACTTCAAAAAGGCTATGAAGTGTGTCGCGGCAGTTAAGGAGGCGACGGAAGGCAAGGCGGAAATCTTGATTGAGTGTCACGGACGCTTCGATGTGCCTACCGCCTTACGGATTTGTCATGCGCTCGAGGAGTTTGACCCTTATTGGGTGGAAGAACCCGTCATTCCCGATACAATGAGGGCTTTGGCGGACGTCCGTTCGCGCGTGCGAGTTCCGATTGCCTGTGGCGAGCGGCTTTATACGACCCAGCAGATTTTGGACGCGATTGAGCTTCGGTGCTGTGACTATCTGCAACCTGACTCATCTCACGCGGGCGGCATTACCGCGATGAAGGGCATCGCGGCACTTTGTGACGCACATCACATCCCATTCTGCGCACATAATCCGTCGGGACCCGTGGCCAACGCAGTGACCCTTGCGCTCGGAGTCTCCACGCCCAGTTATTGCATCCACGAGACACTCTTTGATGATGTCCCGTGGCGCAAAGAGGTCATTGATGAGGATGTTAAGTTCACGGACGGCTTGATGTACCCCTCAGAGCGTCCTGGATTGGGCATCACCCTCAATGAAGAAGCCGCCGCGGCACATCCCAAAGCCGAGCATTGGTTGCGCCATTACGAAGGCACCCTCACAAATATTCGACCCCCAACCTCCTGCGCCTACTACCATGGCTGAGGTCGCCTACTCCGATAATGGGGTGGGTGAAAAAAGGGGTTGCATTTGGGCGCGAAATGTAATATAATCTTAACTGTAATGATTACAGAAGTGTCTAAATTACTATCCGAACACGGGATATCGCCGACGCCACAGCGTCTAGCGATATTCAACTATGTCTATGGTAGGACGGACCATCCGAGTGTAGACAAGGTGTTTTGGGACTTACGCAAGAAGATACCGACGCTCTCGAAGACGACGGTTTACGCGACGATGCAGAAGCTCGCGGATGAGCATCTTATCGGACGCGTCTCGATTGAAGATGGCGAGGTACGGTATGATGGGAGCGCGAAGTTTCATGCTCACTTCAAGTGCCGCGGTTGCGGACGGCTCTTTGATGTCCCTATTGAGGAGCCGCACAATAAGCCTTACGCGAACTTGCCGCAGGGGTTCCGTACGGACGATGAGCAATTACTTTACTATGGCTTGTGTTCCAAGTGCGCTGAGAAGGGCACGCGGGAGCAAGAAACAACAAAAGCAAATCGGTGCAAACCGAGAAGGAGAAACGAACAATGAAAAGATGGGTCTGCCCCGTATGTGGGTATGTACACGAAGGTGACACGCCGCCGGAGAATTGTCCGCAATGCGGCGTTCCTGGCTCGAAGTTCCGTGAGGAAGCCGCCGCGACTGGTAAGAAGGTCTGGGCGTGTGAGCACACGGTTGGCGCGGGCAAGGTAGAAGACGCGGAAGTCACCCAGGGTCTCAAGGACCACTTCATGGGCGAGTGCACGGAAGTTGGGATGTACTTAGCGATGTCGCGGCAAGCGGAGCGCGAGGGATATCCTGAAGTGGCGGAAGCCTTCAAGCGCTATGCTTATGAAGAGGCGGAGCACGCGTCTAAGTTCGCGGAGTTGCTCGGCGAGGTTGTCACCAGCTCGACCGAGAAGAATGTGGCTATGCGTGCGGACGCTGAGCAGGGCGCTTGCGCGGCGAAACTCGCCATTGCTAAGCGCGCGAAAGAGCTCGGTTATGACGCGATTCACGACACCGTCCATGAGATGGCGAAGGATGAAGCGCGGCACGGCGCGGGCTTTGAGGGTCTTCTCAAGCGCTATTTCGGCAAATAAGTGCCGCGATAGAGTTTGAAGGCATTTTGGGGCAGGGATGAAAGCGTCTCTGCCCCCATGAGTTTTCATTTGGCGTTTGGGCGAAAAGTTTGGTATAATATAGCTAAAGAAATGGCAAATAAGCAACATATGCAGCATCATAAAGGCCCGCGCGAGATGGTGACGGGCGGCGAATGGCTTTACGGACGCAATCCTGTGGAGGAAGCGCTCGCGGCAGGGCGGCGCACGGCGACGGAAGTTGTATTGCCGCCCGCGGCACCTGATGAGGACGACCAACTTAAGCGCATCCGTGACGAGGCGCACGCGCGGCGGATTGTGGTCCGTACGATGGAGCGTGCCCAGCTCGACAAGCTTACGCGCTTTGGGCATCACCAAGGCGTGGCGCTCAAGGTGACGGGGTATCCGTATGTCGGGTTTGAAGAAATCTTGGACGCGGCAAAAGAAGATGAGAATGCGCTTGTCGTGGTGCTCGACCACTTGGAAGATCCGCAGAATGTCGGGTCCATTCTTCGGACGGCGTGCGCGGTAGGGGCGACGGGGGTCGTCATTCCTGAAGACCGTGCGTGCGGCATTACCCCGGCTGTGGCGCGGGCGAGTGCGGGTGGCGCGGAATACATCAAAGTTGCGCATGTCGTTAATGTCGTGCGGGCGATGGAAGATTTGAAGGCTGTGGGCTTGTGGTTCACGGGACTTGATTGGGGCGAGGATGCCCGCAATTATACTGAAGTCGACTTCAAGGGGCGCGTCGGGCTTGTCGTGGGGGCGGAAGGCCAGGGCCTTTCGCGACTCGTGCGCGGCACTTGCGACTTCATTGCTGAATTGCCGATGCCAGGCGGCTTTGAGTCGCTGAATGCGGGTGTCGCTACAGCCGTCACACTTTACGAAATACTTCGTCAACGAAAGGGTAATAAATAATGGATAAGAAACTCTATATTAATCCTCCGCTCGTCAATCGTGTTTACGATTGGCAGAAGGGTCCGCAACCGAAGACGCGTGCCGCGCTTGATAAGTTCTTCAAGTCGCCTGCGATTCGCAAAGTCAAACAGCAAATCTGCGAGATGGGGCGGCGAATTTATGCGCGGGGCTATACGGACGGCAATGGCGGCAATATTTCCGTGCGCGTCGGCGAGGATTTGATTCTTTGCACGCCCACGCTTTGTTGCAAGGGCTTTATGAAAGAAGAGGATATTTGCCTTTGCGATATGTCGGCGGGGCAACTCTGTGGCTATCGGCCGCGCACGAGTGAAGTTCGGGTTCACATTGCGATGATGAAGGCGACAGGCATGAACGCGTGTATGCACTGCCACCCGCCGCACTGCAATGCGTTCCTCTTCGCGGGCATTGTACCCCCCAATGGCATTAACCCTGAGGCGGATATCTTTCTTGACCAGATTCCGCTCGCCCCCTACGGTACGCCTGGTACGGACGAAGTCGCGGCGAATGTCGCTGAAGCGGCAAAGAAGTCGAATGTCGTCTTTATGGAAAATCACGGCATTGTCTGTGGTGGACGCGATGTTGAGGAGGCGGAGTGGTTCGCGGAAAATGCGGATGCCTACTGCCAAGTGCTTCTTCTCGCGGCGGGGCATGGCGCGAAGTTGCAGCAAGTCGGTAAGAAGTCCGTTGAGGACTTCCTCGCGATTCGCCGCGCGATGGGGCTCGCGACACCCGACCAGCCGCTTTACAACACCCACACCTTCAACGGCTACAAGATGAAGGTCACGGGCAAGTAAGAGAAACTAATTTCCAAACACAAATAAAGGAATACAAAAATGGTTAATCGAATCATCCTCAATGAAACCTCCTATCATGGTGCAGGGGCCATCAAGAGCATTACGACGGAGCTCGCGGCACGCGGACTCAAGAAGCCGATTGTGTTTTCTGACCCCGATTTGATTAAGTTCGGTGTCACGAAGAAGGTGACGGACCTTCTGGACAAGGCGAAGATTAAGTATGCGATTTATTCCGAGATTAAGCCGAACCCGACCATCAAGAATGTGAAGGATGGCGTGAAGGCGTTCAAGGCGGCGAAGGCAGACTCAATCATCGCGATTGGCGGCGGCTCGTCGATGGATACGGCTAAGGCGGTTGGCATTATCGCGGCAAATCCGAAGTTCGCGGATGTTCGCTCGCTCGAGGGCGTCGCCCCGACGAAGAATCCTTCGAAGCCCATTCTCGCGGTTCCCACCACGGCGGGCACGGCGGCGGAAGTGACGATTAACTATGTTATTACGGATGTTGAGAAGCACCGCAAGTTCGTCTGCGTCGACCCTCACGACATTCCAGTTGTGGCGTTTGTCGACCCCGATATGATGTCCTCGATGCCGAAGGGACTCACGGCGTTCACGGGTATGGACGCGCTCACTCACGCGATTGAGGGTCTCATCACTAAGGCGGCGTGCCCGATGACGGATATGATGCACCTCGAAGCGATTCGCCTCATTTCGGCGAACTTGCGTGACGCGGTTGCCAACAAGCCCTCGGGGCGTGCGGGTATGGCGCTTGGTCAGTACATCGCGGGTATGGGCTTTTCGAATGTCGGTCTTGGCGTCGACCACTCAATGGCGCACGGGCTTTCGGCACTCTATGATATGCCGCACGGCAAGGCCTGCGCGATTTTGCTCCCGACGGCGATGAAGTTCAATGCGCCGAAGACGGGCGAGAAGTATCGCGCCATTGCGACCGCGATGGGCGTTAAGAATGTTGAGAAGATGTCCCTCGCCGATGCGCGTAAGGCCGCGATTGCCGCAGTTGAGAAGCTCTCGGCGGATGTCGGCATCCCGAAGGATCTCAAGGGCGTTCTTAAGAAGGAAGATATTGCGTTCCTCGCTAAGAGCGCGTATGCGGACGCGTGCCGCCCCGGTAACCCGCGTGACTGCACGGTCAAGGACATTGAAAAACTCTATAAGTCGCTAATCTAATCTACTAAGATGGCACCTGAACAACGCACAGGAGACCCCTCAGTGGCGTCGGCACTCGAAAAGATTGCCGCCCACAAGGGGGATTATTCATGCGAGGTAGAGACACTCGGCGAATGCCGTATTCTCTCCCCTGTTCGCCATCACGAGTTCATTCGTGATGGCGAGCGCATTCTCGTGACGGAAAATGAGTCTTACTTGCGCTATATTCGCGAGAAACTCGGGCACGCGCCGACTTTTGAGCGCGCCGGTCCTCACGAGATGATATTCCACGACCCTAGTTGGACGCGCGTCGGCATTGTCACGGCGGGCGGACTTTGTCCAGGTCTCAACAATGTCATTAAGGGACTTGTTGAGATTTTGACCTTTGACTATGGCGTAAAGAATATCTTCGGCATCCGTTTTGGCTATGCGGGACTCAATCCCGACTTTGGCTATCAGCCGATTATGCTCGATCCTGATGTCGTTGATACCATCCACGAGAACGGCGGTACTATTCTCGGCTCAAGTCGCGGACAGCAACCGACGGAAAAGATTGTGGATACACTCATCCGTATGAACATCAATGTGCTCTTCTGCATCGGGGGCGACGGCTCTCTCAGGTGTGCACGCGATGTGGCGGAAGAGATTAAGAAGCGCGGACTCAAGATTTCCATTGTTGGCATCCCCAAGACCATAGATAATGACCTCCAATTCGTGGGGCGTTCGTTTGGCTTTGAGACGGCTGTTGCCGAAGCGACGGCGGTGACGCGGTGTGCGCATGTCGAGGCGAAGGGCACGGCGGGCGGCATTGGACTTGTTAAGCTGATGGGGCGCGACTCGGGCTTCATTGCCGCGTATACTTCTATCGCGAACCCCGTCGTCAACTTCTGCCTTGTGCCTGAAATGGACTTCACGCTTGAGGGTCCTCACGGACTTCTCGCGGCACTTGAGAACCGTTTCGCGGCAGGCAAGACGCACGCGGTTATTGTTGTCGCTGAAGGCGCGGGACAAAACCTCATCCAAGGCGAACCCGAGCGCCGCGACGCGAGTGGGAATATCCTTAAGAAGGATATTGGCGAATTTCTGAAGTGCAAGATTACCGAGTACTTTGCCGCGAAGAAGATCAAGAGTTCCGTTAAGTACTTCGACCCCAGCTACACGATTCGTTCGGTGCCCGCGCGGGGTACGGACGCTATCCGTTGCTATATGCTCGCGCGAAACGCGGTGCACGCGGCAATGGCGGGGCGCACGAATTGCGTCGTGGGCAATTTGGGCGAGAGCTATGCGCTTGTGCCTATTAAACTCGCGACATTCGAGCGTCAGACACTCTCCCTTAAGAGTGACTTGTGGCGTAGCGTTATGGACGCGACGGGACAAGAGTTCTACTTCAACGGCGCGGAAAATAGTACGGTGACAATGTCGCCGCTCTTCATTGCGCCGTAAAATCTATGAAACTCGAACGCATCACCTCGTGGCTTTCGCGCACACTTAATAGTGCCGCGTTTGACGATGTCTCGAATAACGGACTTCAAATCGCCCGTGAAGGGGATGAAATAAAGGCGGTTGCGTTCGGCGTGGACGCTTCCGTCGCCTTTCTCGAGGAAGCGGCGGCGGCGGGTGCGCAACTCGCCGTCGTTCATCATGGCATTTCCTGGGGCGGCGGCATCCGTCGGCTTACGGGGAGCGAATATGCTGTCGTGAAGACCGCGATGAAACATAATCTCGCACTTTACGCGGTGCATTTGCCGCTCGATGCGAGCCCGAAAGTGGGTAATAATTGGGAACTCGCGCGTTCTTTGGGTGCCGTTAAGATAGAACCCGCCTTTTCGTATCACGGCAACATCATTGGTGTAATTGCCCAACTAAAGGACGGAAGCCGCATCGGGATTTGCTCGGGCGGTGCGGGTGAGTTCGCGGTGGAAGCTAAAGAACGCGGTTGCGACCTTTATCTGACGGGCGAGGCGAGTTGGGGTGACCAAATTGCCGCGCAGAATGTGGGTATGAAGATGATTCTCGCGGGGCACTATGAGACCGAGACCTATGGCATCGCGGCACTTGCGAAGGCAATGTCCCGCAGGTTGCGCGTCAAGGTCGTGTGTGCGCCTAAGCCTCCCAAGATTAGCCTCGACGCATGAGAAAACCAGCCTTGCCATTCCCCATCCTTTTTGAGGATGAGCGCGTCATAATTATTGATAAACCTGCTGGAATGCTCACGACCCATACGCGTCTTCAGGGACGCTATGCGCGTGAGACGCAATATACAGCAGAAAATATTCTTACCGATTACCTGCGCAAGGGACAATGGAAAAGTTCTCGCCGCGCATGCCTCGTCCATCGTCTCGACCGTGAGACAAGCGGTGTCTTGATGTTCGCGAAGTCACAGGCACTCGCGGAAAACTTGCGCGAGAACTGGAATAAGATTGCCCGAAAGACTTATCTCGCTCGTGTGGGCGGGGTGCTGAGTGAGAATGAGGGTGTTTTTGAGTCGTATTTGCGCGATAATCCTGTGACGATGAAAGTGAAGAGTGTCGCCGACCCACGTTTTGGTAAGTTCGCGAAGACGGTGTGGCGCAAGCTTTCAGTTGAGGACGGCACGACACTCGTGGAAGTGGACCTCAAGAGCGGACGCAAGAACCAAATACGCGTCCATTTTTCGGAAGCGGGCTATCCGATTATCGGCGATGTGAAGTATGGCGGCGAGAAAGCTTCGCGGCTTTATTTGCACGCGCTCGACTTGCGCGTTAAGATGCCCCAGGGCGATGAAGTGGGTGCTCACGCCGACATTGACTGGATTCGGTCCTAAAAAATATTACGCGTTCGTTTAAAAGTTGAACGCAAGTACCGCTAAATATGATATAATAATGGTATGAAAATCATTGGTGAAAAACTATTTGCCCGAGATGAACAGGGTCGTCTGTTGAGCCGCATCGGCACAATCTTCTTTAAGACGCCCGGACTTGTCACGGCGCGTGGTGTCCACGCGACCCAGCGCCTACTTTGGATTGACACGCTTAATGCGGAACGCGCGAAGGAAAATCTGCCCGCGCTAACGCCCGAGGAAGTCGCGGCGGAAATGGAAAACTCCGTCGATTTGATTATGTCGGAAGATATCGTCTACATCCGTCCCGACCCCGAGCGGATGGATCTCGCCTTTAGGGCGGACGAAGAATTGCAGAAGCTGGTTTCTAAGCGCCGCGTTCGTTATTTGAATACTCATACGGCGAAGGTTCGCAATGCGCTTCGTGCACGCGGCGAGAACTGGCGAATGGCGCGGCAACCGATTTCGCAGGACGATATGAAGCGGCTTATAGATGTCTCGCATGTGGCCATTGCCCACGAGTGCATCTACTACTACAACCACAGTACGGGCACGCGCTATTTGACTGTAGGCGGTTATTCCCAAATCTCGAAGTTGTCCGCCGCGGCATTTCGTGAGCAGGTTCGCGAAATCGTGGAACTTTTCTCGCGCCGCAATCGTATGGGCAACCCTGAAGCGGAAGTCTTCCCGACTACTACGCCGATTGAGGTCTCGAAAGCCATTCGCGCTATTAAGGTGGATGAGCTGACGGACGACGAACTCCGCGCGGCGACGGATAAGATTGACCGCGATTGGCGGATGTCGCTCCCCGCTGAATTGCGTGAGGAGAGCGTGGAGAACTTCGCGTGGCGTAACGCGATGTGTGCCATCTTGACGCGGTCGACGAGCGCGCCAGAGATTGATGGTAGCGAACTCATTCAGGGGCTCTCGCCTGAGTTCTTCCGTCAAATCGAATGGTTGCCGGGTGCTCGTATGGATCGTGGCGAATTGATTTTTGACCGCTTGTGGGATGAGTACAACCGTACTCACGACCCTGAGCTCGGACAGATTTGCGACCCGCGCGTCCGCAATATCATCTTCAACTTTGTGCGGTTCTATCGTGACCTGCAATATTTGAATGTTGGACGTATTGCGAACTCGCTCTCGCGGCGTCCAGACGCGGAGTTGCACCGTGGCTCTATCTACATTCTACAGTTGAAGGAAACGAGACGCGATGAGCCGTATGTCGCGATTTTACGCTTCCAGAAGTGGGGCATCGCGGAACATCTGGACGAAGGCAAGAACTTGCTTCAGTCCATTCTTGAGGCGAATGATTACGCCGACTACATTATGGACCGCCGCTTGATGTGCCAGCAGCTTGGTATGAATCTGCCGCAGTATGTGGGCTTCGGACAATTTGCCGAGCCTTATCGCGGACACAACGAGTATAATGGCACAACCGTACGCGCCTACTACTTCATCCGTGCTTACACGGGTGGTACAGCGTCCGATAAGGTGCCCGTCGCGAAGTTCCGTAACCCCGCCTACGCGAAGAAGTTTGCGCATTTGATGGGTGCGGCAGCGGCGATGGATATGATTGTGGGTCGTCTTACTTCGACCACGGGCGAGAATGTCTTTGACTGCAACTACGAGATTGTCCAGCAGGGTGCGGATGGGCTCCCTGAAAGTGTTGAGATTATCGACCACGCGGGCTCGTTCGTTGGTTACTTGAAGAGCTTTGAGGAACTCATTACGCCTTACGCCAATGTTGTGCGGCGGCGCGTGCCTTATCTCTCGGATGTCGCGGCATTTGCGAGCGCCTTTGTCGCGGGCTTTAAGGAAAAGCTCATTGAGACACGCGCAAAATATTTGGAACGCAAGGGAGCCTTCGATGATCTGCTCGTGCACCGTCCGTTTGACGCGGCGGGTTCGGCGGCGTATCGCTGGGCAAAGACGCTCGAGCGCCTTGAATCTTGCGACCCCGAATATCTCGCCACTCTTCTCGAGAAGGCGATTAACGCGTAAGGAAGTAACCCGCCGACTTTATGTGGAAATATATAGGCAAGCGCTTTTTGCAAGTTATCCCGACCACCTTCGGGATACTTGTGCTTACCTTTATACTCTTTAATGTGGTCGGCGGCTCACCCGCTGAGACTATCCTTGGCAAAAACGCGACGGCGGAGTCCATAGCCGCGTTCAATAAACTATACGGATTTGACAAGCCCCTCCTTTTTGCGCTTGATTCGCAGTTCGTGACCTTCATTAAGAATCTAGTGGTGGGCGACCTCGGCTATTCGGTCGAATTGAAGGAATCTGTGGCATCCGTCCTCTTGCGCGGCGTCGGGCCCTCACTTTCGCTGACGGTCCCTATGCTTATAGGCGGAACATTTGTCGCGCTTATGCTCGCTTTTCTTACCGCTGCCAAGCGCGGCACTTTTGTGGATAAGTCGATTCTCGTTGTCTCGACTATCCTTATGAGCGTCAATTATGTCGTGTGGGTTTTGGCAGGGCAGTTCTTTTTTGCATACAAGGCGCACCTCTTCCCAATTTGGGGGTATGGGGGTGCACAATTCCTCGTTTTGCCTGTCCTTATCGGCATTGTGAGTTCGCTCGGAATAGACGTGCGCTTTTTTAGGACGGCGATTCTGGACGAAGTCTATAAGCCGTATGTCCTCACCGCCCGTTCGCGTCAGTTGTCGGACGCGGCAATTATGGTGCGGCATGTTTTGCGCAATGCGCTCATCCCCATTGTTACCTTCGTTTCGCTCTCAATCCCTTATCTTTTTACAGGCTCACTCCTCTTGGAGAGCTTCTTTGGGATTCCTGGGCTCGGTTCCGTCGCTATTAATGCTATCCATTCTTCGGATATGGCGGTTGTGCGCGGCGTCGTTGTGATGAGTGCTCTCGTCTATCAATTCGTTAACCTTGCGACGGATCTTCTATACGCCGCGCTTGACCCCCGCGTGAGACTCAAATAATATGGCGAACGAAAACGAGATATGGGCGCAAGCAAGCGCGTGCATTGGCGAGGGACGCCTCTCGGTCGTCTTGCCCGTCTATAATCTCGGCTTGTCTATAGCGGAAAATCTGCGCAAAATTGCCGCGCTTTATACTTCGCACGGTCTCCGTGCTGAGCTGATTCCCGTGGACGATGGTTCGACGGACTCTACCCGCGCGGCAATTGAGAGTGTGGCGCGGGAATATGCGGATTCTGCCGCTCCCGTTCTCATTAAGCCTGTATTTCTCGAGACGAATAGTGGCAAGGGCGCGGCACTTCGTGCGGGTTTTGAGGCTTCAGCGGGTGAATATGTGCTTCTTTTGGATGGCGACCTCGATATTAACCCCACTCAAACCGCCCGCTTCTTCGCCGAACTGCGTGCGAAGAAGGCGGATATCGTAGTCGGTTCAAAGCGACATCCTGAATCGGTCGTGCAGTATCCGTGGCACCGCCGTCTCGTGAGTTGGGTGTACTTTACGCTTGTGCGCTGTACAATTGGCTTGCCGATTACGGATACACAGACTGGGATGAAGCTCTTCAAGCGTGATATTCTCGGCGCGGCACTTGGACGGATGCTTGTGAAGACTTACGCTTTTGACCTTGAGCTTCTCGCCATCGCCTATCAACGCGGCGCACGGATTGTCGAGGCTCCTGTCGTCATTAACTTTGGGAGTAAGTTTGGCGCTCTCAAGCCTTCCACGGTTAAGGCAATGTCCATTGATTCTCTCGCCGTCTTTTATCGCCTGAGGGTGCTCAATTACTATGCGTCGCGCACCGTCCCCGCGCCATTAGCGCATCCGCCACTTGTCTCGGTAATCATTGCTTGCCCCCGCGCGAGTTCCGTACTCAAGGAGTGCCTGGACGGACTTGCCAAGCAGACTTACACCAACTTTGAAGTACTCGTCCTCCCTGATGAGGTTGAACCGACTTTGGAAGGGTACTCCAATTTGCGTGTCATTCCGACAGGCAAGGTGCGCCCTGCCGAAAAGCGCAATAAGGGACTTGCCGTCGCGAAGGGCGAGATTATTGCCTTCATTGATGATGATGCCTATCCTGAGTGCCATTGGCTCGAGTATGGCGTCCGTGAGTTCGGCGACCCCACTGTCGGGGCTGTGGGTGGACCTGGCGTGACACCGCCAAATGATAGCTTCCTCGCGAAGTTGGGCGGGCGCGTCTATGATAACCCGCTTATCTCGGGCAATTACCGCTATCGCTATCGTGCGGGCGGAATTTGCCGCGATGTGGATGATTACCCGAGTTGCAACCTATTCGTTCGTAAGAATCTTCTCGATACGATTAAGGGTTATCGCACGGACTTCTGGCCAGGCGAGGATACCTTGCTTTGCAAGGACATCTTGGAGACGGGTGCACGCATTTTCTATAGTCCGTGGGTTATCGTTTATCACCATCGCCGTGCGTTATTTGCCGCGCACTTACGGCAACTCGGACGCTATGCGTTCCATCGCGGCTATTTCGTGAAGCGGTATCCGTCTAATTCGCGGCACATCTCATATTTTATTCCCTCATTTTTCGTCCTTTATCTTATTCTTCTAGCACTTAGCGCGGCGTTTTTGCCTCGCGCGGCACTATGTGTCGCGTCCGTACCGCTTGCGCTATACGCGGCACTCGCGGCGGTGACGACTTTTAGTCTGAATCCGCTGGTGTGGCTTCTCACTTTCGTCGGTGTCGTCGTTACACACCTCGCGTATGGCGTCCGTTTTGTGCAGGGCTTACTCGCGCGGAAGGCTCCGTGTGAGTTTATCGGAAAGGACCACGCCTAATGGAAGATTGGCTTGACCTACAACCCGACCCCCAGCATATGCACCGCGAGCGCGAAAAAGCGCGGCAGTTGCGCAAGACGGACTGGTGGCGCGCCCAGTTGCAGAAGGGTGTTTGTCACTACTGCGGTCAGCAAGTGGGTGCGGAGAATCTGACGATGGACCATGTCATCCCCGTCGCGCGGGGTGGCAAGTCGGTGCGGTCGAATTGCGTGCCTTGTTGCAAGGAGTGCAATAACAAGAAGAAGGCGTACACGCCTGTCGAGAAGATTTTGGACGATTTGTTAGCAAAGGGGCTAACATAAATAGGAAAGGGTAAAACCATGCCTACAACGAAGAAACGGCAATCCGCTGCGTTGCCTAAAAAGAGCAGCAAGAAGACAACCGCGAGCAAGAAGCCTGCTTCTTGCAAGAAGGAAGTCGCGTGCAAGGTGAAAGCTCCGTGCAAGAAAGTTGCCTGCAAGAAGGCGACTGCATGCGCGAAGAAGGCTCCTGCCAAGAAGGCGCCTGCTAAGAAGGCTCCTGCGAAGAAGACAGCAGCTAAGGCTAAGAAGTAAGAAGAATGGAAGAATCAGCTCTCATTTGGGCTGCGTTCTGCGGCGCCGCGTATCTTATCGGTGGAATTCCGTTTGGATTTCTCATCGGTAAGATGCGCGGGGTCGATGTTAGAACTGTCGGCTCAAAAAACATTGGTGCAACGAATGTATTTCGCACGGTGGGTAAGAAGTGGGGCTTCATTGCCTTCGCGTGTGATGTCCTAAAGGGTCTCATTCCCGTCCTCGTTGCGCGGCATTTCGCGGGGGACGACGCGGCGTGGAGGTACCTCGCGCTTGTCACGGGGCTTGCCTGCGTCATTGGGCATATGCTTACGCCCTATATGCGCTTTAAGGGTGGCAAGGGAGTCGCGACGGGCTTTGGCATGCTCATTGGGCTAGTTCCTGCGCTGGTGGGGGTCGCTTTTGCGCTTTTCATCGTCGTTTTCGCACTTTCCCACTATATTTCGCTCGGCAGTTGCTGTGCGGCCGCATTTTTGGCGGTTATGATTTGGTTTCCTTATCTCGGCTCAAGTGGACTCGCCAATATTCCGCAGGCGGTTCTCGTGACCTTCATCTCACTTTTCGTCATCTTTAAGCACCGCGCGAATATCGGGCGGCTTATCAAAGGGACGGAAAATAAGATTTACATCTTTAAGTCATGAAGACCTCGCAATTTTGGTATCCGCTCCCCCAACGGCTCATCGCCCAGCATCCTGCCGCCGTGCGCGGTACGGAAAAAATGATGGTGCTCCATCGTGATACAGGCGTTCTTGAGCACCGCCATATCGCGGATATTGTTGAATACATTACCCCTAATGACCTCCTCGTCGTTAATGATACGAAGGTCTTTCCTGCGCGTCTCATTGGCAAGTGGTCCGATTCGGAAGGTGCGGTCGAGGTTCTGATGATTGCCGCCGCACCAGAGGCGGAGACCGTCAAAGAGCTTGTTTGGAATTGTATGATTGGTTCGGGACGCAAGTGCCGCGAAGGGCAGGTCGCCGTGTTTGGTCCGAATGAGGAACTCAAAGTGCGCCTCCTAAAGCCTCTCGAGGGCATTGGGATGTGGAAAGTGGAGTTTCTTTGCGAAAAGCCGCTAATGGAACTCCTTGATGAATTTGGGCATACCCCTGTGCCACCTTATGTAAAGCGGGAAGGGACGCGTGCCGAGGAACTTGAGGACCGCGAACGCTATCAGACAATTTATGCGAAGCATGTTGGTAGTGTGGCCGCGCCGACGGCAGGACTTCACTTTACCCCTGAGATATTTGCCGCGCTTGACGCGAAGGGCGTTAAGCGGGTTGCCATTACGCTTCATGTCGGACCTGGCACGTTCCGTCCCGTGAAGGCGGAAAATATTGAAGACCACCAAATGGACTTTGAGGCGTTCACTGTCTCGCCCGAGGCGGCGGACGCTATTAACGCCTGTAAAGCACGCGGCGGACGCGTCTTTTGTGTCGGCTCGACAACTGTGCGGACGTTAGAGACCGTGGCGAATCGTCCCGATGCGGAAGGGCAGCCCCTCGTGGTCGCGGGAACAGGCGCCTCGAATATCTTTATTTATCCGCCTTATAAGTTTAAGGTTTGCGACTGTATGCTGACAAACTTCCATTTGCCGCAGTCGACTTTGCTTATGATGATCTCGGCTTTGGCGGGACGCGAGCGCGTCCTTTGCGCTTACGCGATGGCCGTTCGTGAAAATTATATGTTCTTCTCCTACGGAGATTGCATGCTCATTGTTTGATTGGTAAGGATTTCTATGAAGCGACAAGCACCCCATCACGCGGCAGGCCTCGTCTCACTCGTTGTGAACAAGCCCGATGCTAAACTTTTGCAGGACTTCCTTGTCCAGAAGTTCGCGCTTTCGCGGAGAACGGCTAAGGCGGTCATTGACGGACGCAGTGTGTGGGTGAATCACGCCTGTATTTGGATGGCGCGGCATACACTCAAGACGGGCGATAAGGTGGAAATTCCGTCCGCCGTGGTGAAGGGGGCTCAAAAGCAGTCTGCCTCCAGCGTTGGGAGCGCGGCAGTTTCGCGCGGCACAGCCCCAACGAAGCGCCATGTGCGTGTTCTTTGGCAAGATGAGTTGTATCTCGTCTGTGATAAGCCAGCTGGACTTGTCACTTGCGATGACCCGAAGAGCGTCGAAGCGATTTTGCGTGTGCAGGAGAAGATTCCGACGCTGGAAGCCGTCCACCGGCTCGACCGCGATACGACAGGGTGCCTTCTCTTCGCGAAGAATCACGCGGCACTCACGGCGGCAATCGAACTCTTTAAGACACATAAGGTAACGAAAGTCTATCGCGCCATTGCGCTCGGACGTTTCCCCTATGCACATCTTAAGATTGAGAAGCCGCTGGACGGAGAGCGTGCCGTTTCGCAGGTCGTGCGCGAAGCGATGGGGCCTGACGCGAGTTTCCTCAAGGTCAAGATTGATACGGGACGCACCAATCAGATTCGGCGGCACCTAGCGTCCGTCCGCGCCCCCATCTTGGGCGACCGTGTGTTCGGGCTCAAGTCCGCACGCGATCCGCGCCTAATGCGTGTGCCGCGTCAGATGTTGCACGCGGCGACACTCGAATTGCCACATCCGTTCGTCGGGCACCCGAAAATCACGGTGCATTCTCCGTTGCCGGCGGACTTCCGTAGCACTTTGCGTCTTTTTGATATGGGTAAATAAGAAAGGAATACTAAAATGAAGAACAATTGTATATTCTGCGCTATCGCGGCAGACGAGATGCCGTCCTTCAAAGTCTATGAAGACGATCTCGTGCTCGCCTACTTGGATATTAATCCTTTTACAGAAGGGCATACGCTCGTCATTCCGAAGGAGCATACAACGGGTCTCCTCGATACGCCCACTGAGCGCCTCGCGGAAATCATTGCACGCGTCCAGAAGATTGCCGCGCATATCAAAACGGCACTGCCTTGTGACGGATTCAACATCCTACAGAATAATGGTGAAGCCGCTGGGCAAACCGTTCCACATCTGCACTTTCACATTGTGCCGCGTGTGGGCAAAGGTGCGATTACTTTTGAGAGTCACCCCTGTGATATGTCCTCTCTCGCGGCACTCGCTGCCCGCCTCAAGCTCGCTTAGGGGGCTCTCTGCCCCCCTTGACACCCCGTCAACCCAAGTGTCGCGTTAATTGTGCTCAACTCTTGCACTCAAAACGCGGCACTTTTGCATTGTTTTGATACATTATCTCACTTTTTTCATTTAAGTGCAAATTTCTGCTTGCATTATCACACCAAAATATGCTATAATATTCAACCGTTCGCCCGACCAAGGGATTTGAACACTGATCTTTGAGAAATGAATGCTTGAGACGTTGCTCTTCGAGTTGTTCGCAAAAGCGAACCTTCGGAAGAGAAACGAAATAACAGTAAATGTTTGTGTGAGGAGCTTAACAAATTCTTTTTTCTGAGAGTTTGATTCTGGCTCAGAACGAACGCTGGCAGCGTGGATTAGGC
>CAVCJC010000028.1:0-19113 GCA_963602475.1 Lachnospira hominis (ex Liu et al. 2021) | reverse complement strand
GCGGATGTCCTTGAGCACATTGAAGAGCACATCAAGGACTGCGAGAAAGAGCTGGACGATGATGCGGAGTCCATCATCACCAATCAGCGCTACGACTTCATTCAGAACTTGATGTCGTCCGCCTTGACGAAGAATCAGGAACGCCGCAATAAAGCGACGCTCTCGGATAAGATTGATAAGGTTGTCACCAACCGCATTTTGGCATTGCCGATTTTCATCATTTCGCTTTGCGTAATGTGGTTCCTCGCGGTTGCGGATGGCGGACCTGGCACGGTTTTGACGGACTGGGCGAATGACGGTTTCCTCGGTGATGGCTGGCACCTCCCTTACACGACCCACGAAGTGGATGGCAAGGACTACGATACGGCGTGCGAAGACTTCGCGAAGGCGGAAGCCACTGTAAGCGCGTGGGAGGCGGGCGAGAAGACCGCGTCCATTGAGGACGAGGAAACGGGTGAGACCGCCGAAGAGTGGACCATTGACGAAGCAGCTTACAAAGCAGCAAAGGAAGTCGAGGAGCCTGATCCTTCTAAGTATGGTGTTTGGGTGCCTGGTATTTCGGCACTTATTTCGTCTGGACTCGAGAAGATTGGCGCGAGTGAAATGGTCACTTCCCTCGTCAATGATGGTGCGTGGGGCGGTGTTGCGACCGTACTCGGGTTTGTGCCCGTGATTACGATTGTCTTCTTGTTCCTCGCCTTTCTTGAGGACTGCGGTTATATGGCGCGTGTCGCGTTCATTATGGACCGCTTGTTCCGTAAGTTTGGCCTCTCGGGCAAGTCCTTCATCCCAATGATTGTCGGTAAGGGTTGCGGGGTGCCCGCTGTTATGGCGGCACGAACTATTGAGAACGAACGCGACCACCGTATGACGGTCATTCTCGCGACCTTCATTCCGTGTGGCGCGAAGACGGTCATTATCGCGATGTTCGCGGCAATATTCTTCCGCGATATGTGGTATGTCGCGGCACTTATGGATGTGATTGGTATTGCGATTATCGTCCTTGGCGGCATTGCGCTCAAGAAGTCCCGTGCTTTCGCGGGTGAGGCGGCTCCGTTTGTGATGGAACTCCCCGCTTATCATATGCCTACTGTGCGCGGCGTTTTGACGCACACTTGGCAGCGCGTGAAGGGCTATATGCTCAAGGCGGGACTCATCATCTTCCCTGCGTGCGTGTTCCTCTGGTTCATTATGCACTTTGACTGGACGCTGAACCTCTTGGCGGACGAAGAAATTGAGCGCTCCATCCTCCACGATATGGGCACTTGGATTGCGTGGATTTTTGCTCCCTTGGGCTTTGGCACCTGGCAAGGCGCGGCGGCGACGGTCTCGGCTGAAATCGCGAAGGAACAGGCGACAGCGACTCTCGGACTCGTCGCGGCAAATATGGATGGTGCGACGACGGCGGCACAAATCGCGGCACTCTTCAAGTCGTTCAGCGACTTCCCGAAACTCGCGGCATTCTCCTTTATGGTCTTCAACCTCTTCATTCCGCCCTGTATGGTCGCGATTGCGACAACCTTCCGTGAGATGGGTTCGGCGAAGTGGGGATGGATTGCGGTCGGCTTTCAGCTCTTCGTGGGCTATGTGATTGCGCTCTCGTGCTACCAGCTCGGGATGCTGATTGCGGGTGGCGGCTTCACCTTCTGGACGGCCCTTACGATCCTCGTCGACCTCTACTGCCTCTGGGCAATTTTTCGTCCCTCCCGCAAGTTGGAGAACGCGGCAAAATGAACCTCGCCTCGGCACTCGTTTTGGGCGCAATTCTCGTCCTCGCGGCACTTGCCATTTGGTATTGCCGTCGGCACGGTGCGCCCTGCGAGGGCTCCTGCGGCGGTAGGTGCGCGGGGTGTCCGATGAAGTGTCACGGCAAGAAGTAAAGACTAACGATTTCCCTCCGTGTGGAGGGGTTTGCAAACAATAAAAGGAACAATAAAGTAAAATGAACTCAAAGCACATGATGTCCTTTTTCTGTGCAGCTGCGCTCAGCAGCGGTGTTTTCGCCGCCGAAGAGCAGGCTACTGAAGAAAAAGACAATTCTCTACCCGTATCGGCTGAATTCTCGGTCGCGTTTGACTCGAAATTCATGAGCTATGGTCTCGTTGACAACAACGACCCCATTCTCACGCCGTCTGCGGCGGTCACATTCCTAGATTTCCTCACCTTCGAGGTGGCGGCAATCTTCGATATGACGAAGTATGGCAATAAGGCGGGCTATATGAACCGCGCGAGTCGCTATCAAGAACTCGACCCAGCTGTCAGCATCGGTTGGTCGTTCTTCGAGGGCGAGTGGTATCAGCTCGATACCTCCGTCGGCTATAGCTACGAATATCATCCTCGGTCGATGAAGAATCGTATCCGTTTTGTGGATGATGACGGGAACCCTGCCGCGTATAACGATACGCCTGGCGCGGATACCCAGTTCGTCACGGCGGAAATTGGTCTCCCCAACGCGTTTCTTGAGCCTGTGCTCTCTTATGAGCGCGACATCAAGCGCGATAACGGAACCTACCTCAATCTCGAACTCGGCTACACCTTCTCGATTATCGACGGCGAGAGCGAAGACGATGATCCTGTCCTCGCGTTCCGTCCCTCGGTTGCGCAGGGCTTTGGTAACAAGGCGCGTGTCGCGGGCTACCTCTTCCATGATGACGAGGATGAGACGCCTCTCCGCAAGGCGGGCCTTATGGATACCTGCGTGAAGGGCGAACTCGCTTGGGCGATTTGCGATTATCTGACGCTCTCGGGCTATGTCGCGTACTATGACTATGTCTTCGATTCGCAGATGCGTGAAGCCGCGCGACGTTATGAAGGCTCGGGTCGTCACGACGACAGCTACAACTTTGTGGCGGGTCTCGCGCTCACAGCAAGTTTCTAAGAGGTTAGTCTCTAGTTTGGTTAGAGCTAGATGTTGGGTTTCATCTAGCGGGCAAGGGAGTACGAAAGGCGTACTCCCTTGCTTTATGTCTTCTGATTTTGGTATAATAGAGTCTATGAAAATTGTATTCATTAGCGATATTCACGGCGTGCGTGAGACCCTTGAGGCGACATTGCGGCAAGCGGACACTCTGGGCTACGATAAAATCGTCCTTCTTGGCGACTTGCTTTATCACGGACCCCGCAATGGCGTGCCCGAGGAGTATGATCCGCAGAGTGTCGCAGAGTTGCTGAATGCTCATCGCGAAGTCATTCTCGCCGTGCGCGGCAATTGCGACGCGGAAGTGGACCAGATGCTTCTGAAGTTCCCGATTATGTCCGATTATGCTTTGCTAGAAGTTGAGAATCGAACCTTCTTCTTGACCCACGGACACCTCTGGAACGAGCAGCACCTGCCCTATCTTTCGCGCGGCAGTGTATTTGTGCAAGGGCATACCCACATCGCCGAGCAACGCACACTCCCGAACGGAACCGTCTTCTTCAACCCGGGTTCGATTTCGCTCCCGAAGGGCAATAGCGTGCGTTCTTTTGGCTATTTTGACGGTGCAACCTTGCGCCATGTCGCCGTGGAAGCGCAATAAGAGCGGTTTGGGAGTAGATTTTGCGATTTTTTGCCCGCACGATGGGCAAAAATATGGTATAATATTGAGCACTATGGCAGAAGAAAATAAATCGTCCTTGGACGCGCTTAGCGCACTGTGCAAGCGCCGTGGTTTCATTTACCATTCCTCCGAAATCTATGGGGGAATGCCTGGCTTTTGGGATTACGGTCCCTTGGGCTGTGAACTCAAACAAAATGTGAAGCAGGCGTGGTGGCAATTCACGGTACGTGGACGCGAGGATGTTGTCGGTTTGGACGCGACAATCATTATGCATCCGCGCATTTGGAAGGCTTCGGGACACCTCGATACATTCTCCGACCCGATGACGATGTGCAAGGACTGCAAGAAATTGATGCGGTCCGACCAAGTCGCGGATATTTACGCCGACCAGAAGAAGAAGCCCCAGCCGAAGATTGCGGGTAGCACATTCTTCTGTCCGTATTGCGGGGGTGAGCTGACGGAACCCAAGCCGTTCAACTTGATGTTTAAGACGGTGGTGGGGCCGATTGACGATCCCTCGAATGTCGCGTATTTGCGTCCTGAGACGGCGCAGGCGATTTTCGCGCAGTTCCAGAACGTGACGGCGACCTCGCGCATGACGGTTCCCTACGGCATTGCGCAGATGGGCAAGAGCTTCCGTAATGAAGTGACGCCGCGCAATTATACATTCCGTAGCCGTGAGTTTGAGCAGATGGAACTTGAGTTCTTTATCCGTCCTGATGAGGCGATTGAGATTCTCTACGGACATGTCGTGACGCTCAAGGATAATCCCGACTTGAATGGTCCTGTGCAAGATGATTGGGGCTGGGAAGTTTGGCACAAGTACTGGGTTGAGCGGCGCAAGAAGTTCTTAAATGCGGTAGGGCTCCCCACCGAGCATTTCGTCGAATATTGGCAGAAGCCTGATGAACTCGCCCACTATGCGCGGGCGTGTGTGGATATTGAGTATGACTTCCCCTTCGGACGCCAAGAGCTCGAGGGCATTGCCGCGCGTAGCGACTTTGACCTTACGCAACATCAGAAGTTTTCGGGCGAGAGCCAGATGGTGTTTGATGATCCGCTCAAGCAGGCGGCGAAGAAGTTAGATGACGCGGCGAAAGCGGCGTTTATTGCCAAGGTGCAAGCCGATTGGGTGGCGCGTGGCAAGGATGCGCTCGCGGCGGAGAAGTTCTGCCAGAATCTCTTTGAGGGCAAGTATGTGCCGCATGTAATTGAGCCGTCGGCGGGTGTCGACCGCCTTATGCTCGCGCTTCTTTGTGAGGCGTATGAAGAGCAGAAGCTCACGGATGAGAAGGGCAAGGAAGATATCCGCACGGTGCTCCATCTGCATCCGAAAGTTGCGCCTGTTAAGGTGGCAGTCTTCCCGCTCATTAAGAAGGATGAGGAGCAATTCCGTCTCGCACGCGAAATATTCACGAAGCTTCAGAAGAAAGTCAATTGCCAGTGGGATGTCTCGGGCGCGATTGGGCGCCGTTATCGTCGGCAGGACGAGGCGGGCACGCCTTGGTGCATCACGGTCGACGCTCAGACGGTGCAGGACGGAACTTTCACCGTTCGTGAGCGTGACGCGATGACCCAGAAGCGTATGACCTACGCTGAGTTCTTGGTTGAGATGACTGAGGCGCTGGAGTTCTAAGACGCAATACGGGTGAGGAGGAATACGGTATGGGCGGCTTTTGTGGCGTAGTTTCGAAGGGTGATTGCGTAAGCGACCTCTTCTTTGGCACGGACTACCATTCACACCTCGGCACGCACCGCGGCGGAATGGCGGTGCTGGGTCCGACGGGCTTTCAGCGGGCGATTCACAACATCCAAAACGCGCCATTCCGCACGAAACTTGAGGCGGATGCCGCGCGGTTTGTGGGTAGCACGGGGCTCGGCGTAATTTCCGATACCGACCCCCAGCCGCTCGTGATGTGCTCGAAGCTCGGGATGTTCGCGATTGTTACGGTCGGGCTCATTACGAATATCGAGGAACTTAAGAATGAGCTCTTCGGTTCGCACTGCTCGCAGTTGCAATATTCGACGACGAGCGGCATGGTGGGTCCGACGGAAGTCGTCTCCGCCCTCATCGCGACGAAGGATTCTCTCGTCGAGGGCATCCGTTATGTGCAAGAGAAGGTTCAGGGCAGTTGCTCCCTTTTGCTCATTGCCGAGGATGGCACGCTTTACGCGGCACGCGACCGCTATGGACGCACCCCCATCATCATTGGCCGCAAGGAAACGGCGCGGATTGCGCTTCAGGAAAGTTGCGCCCTCTTGAATCTGGGCTACGAACATGAGCGCGACCTAGGTCCTGGCGAAGTCGTCGCGATTCACCCCGACCGCGTCGAAACCCTCGTTGAACCTGGCGAAAAAATGGCGATTTGCGCGTTTTTGTGGGTTTACTATGGCTTCCCCGCTTCCTCTTATGAGGGACGCAATGTGGAAATGGCGCGTTATCGTTGCGGTGGAGCTCTTGCGCGGCGCAATCCCGTGGAAGCGGATGCCGCGTGCGGCATTCCTGACTCGGGAACCTCCCACGCGCTCGGCTATGCTCACGAGGCGGGTATTAAATATGCGCGGCCCTTCGTGAAATATACCCCGACTTGGGCGCGTAGCTTTATGCCCCAAGACCAGCGGCAACGCGAGAAGGTGGCCTCGATGAAGCTCATCCCGATTTCGGGACTCATCAAAGACCGCCGCCTCGTATTTTGCGATGACTCCATTGTGCGCGGCACTCAGCTTGGTAAGCAGGCGGACCGTATGTATAAGGAAGGGTGCCGCGAGATGCATGTACGTATCGCGTGTCCGCCGCTTTTGTATCCGTGTAAATTCATCAACTTCTCGCGCTCCAAGAATGAGTACGACCTCATCACGCGGCGGTTCATCCGTGGGACGGAAGGCGAAGGCGCGAATGTTGATAAGTACGCCGACCCGAATGGGGAGCCGTACAAGAAAATGGTGGAATATATCCGCTCTAAACTCAATTTAACCTCGCTCGCATTCCAGACGGTGGACGACCTCATCGCGGCAATTGGCTTGCCCAAAGATCGTGTCTGCACCTATTGCTGGACGGGCAAGGATGTTTCGGAAGGCGCGTGTTGCGGGGGATGCCCATGTGCACACGCCGCGAAGAAGGATAAGTAAAGAAAATGTCAGAAGTTCGTGTTCGTTTTGCTCCCTCGCCTACGGGAAAGGTTCATATCGGCAACATCCGTGCGGCGATTTACAATTGGCTCTATGCGCGGCATACGGGCGGCAAGTTCCTCTTGCGCATTGAGGATACCGATCTTGAGCGTTCCACGCCTGAGGCTATCGCGGCAGTGATGGACTCTATGAAGTGGTTGGGGCTTGATTATGATGAGCCCGTCTTTTATCAGACCAAGAATGTTGCGCGGCACTTGGAGTGCGTCGAGAAACTTCTCGCCTCGGGGCACGCCTATAAAGTTGAGAAGACGAGTCGCGAAGGCAAAACGGGTGTCGTCACAATGTTCAAAATGCCTAAAGAAGGCACAATTGAGTTTGATGACATCGTAAAAGGACATATGGCAAAGAAGGCGGAAGATATTCAAGACTTCGCCATTGTCCGCTCGGACGGCTCGCCGATTTTCCATATTGCCAATGTGGTGGATGATATCGACCAAAATGTGACGCACATTATCCGTGGCGACGACCACGTGGAAAATACCTTCAAGCACATTTGCATCTTCAAGGCACTCGGCGCACCCGTCCCGCGCTACGGACACCTCTCGATGATTGTCAACGCGCAGGGTAAACCCTACTCCAAGCGTGATGGCGCGGCATTTGTGGGCGAGTTCAAAGAGCAAGGCTATTTGCCCGAGGCGCTTTTTAACTACTTGCTTTTGCTCGGATGGAATCCCGGTGATGACCGCGAGGTTTTGACGAAAGAGGAGATGATTCAACTCTTCGACCTCGAAAAGGTGCACGTCACGGCGGCGAAGTTCGACCTCAAGAAGCTCCAGTGGATGAATGGCGAGTATATTAAGCGTCTGCCGCGTGAAACTTTTGAGGCGGAATTGCGTGCACGCGTCGCGGCGGCGGGGCTGACAATCCCAGCCGACTTCAATATGAACCTTCTTATTGACCAACTTCAGATTCGCACGAAGTTTCTCAATGATATGCCCGCGAATTGCGCGTATTTCTTCACGGAGGACTATCCCTTTGATGAGAAGAGCGTCGAAAAGCGCCTGAAGAAGCCAGGCGTGAAGGCGATTCTGCTCGATTTGGCGGAACGCTTCGCGGCACTTCCTGAGTGGACGACCGCCGCAGGTGAGGCGATGGTCAAGGAACTCTCGAATGGCGAGGGTATGGGACCATGGGTTCACCCGATTCGCGTCGCTGTCTCGGGGCGGATGGATGGTCCTGGACTCTTTGAGATGCTCGAGTTGCTTGGACGCGAACGGACCATTTCGCGGCTGAAAGCGGCGGCGGAGAAGTACGCGCTGTGAGCACGCTTTGTGTTGGGTATGTCGCGAGTGATTTCGCGGGCCGTAGGGGCGCCGCCAATCGTGCGGCATTGCCTAGCGATGTAACATTCTTCGTTTTTGATATCTACCAAAAGCACGCGCTTGAGCATACTTTGCCGGGCGCGGAAGTCATTTGCGCGGCACATTTGCCAGCAGGTGATTGGGAGGAGATTCGCTTCAAGACGGGTCCCAAACGTATGGCGGGGGAACTCGCCCTGAGTGCCCTCCAAGAAATACATCTCCTCAAGCCGCGTCACTTTACGCTTGATTGGGATGGACGCGAACGGGATAAGAACGAATTCCTTGATAAGATACGCCTTGACCCCAGCCGTGTGCGTGACTTTGGGGCAATGTGGCCCGCGAGTGTGCCAAACGGACCCAAGTTAATGTTTAAGAGCTACCCCGGTTGCTTTTGCCATCGCCGCCTTGATGAAGGGGGCTTGGCACTCGCCGAAGTCGTTTCGCGTGAACTTGCCGCGCGCGAACCCTCAGCTGAGCCCCTGCGTATTCTCGATATGGGTTGCGGTTGCGGACTTGTCTCGTGCTTAATTGCGTCCGTCGTCCCGAATACCGCCCTTACGCTCATCGATTCTCACGCCCGTGCTGTGGAAGCGGCGACGGAAAATGTGAAGTCGTTTGGCTATGACGCGGAAGTCGTGCTTGCGGACGATGGCATCGCGGCACTTAAGAATGCCAAGCACCGTTTTGATGTTTTTGTGGGGAATCCGCCGTATTATTCGGACTACCGCATTGCCGACCTTTTCTTGGATACGGCAAAGAAGGCGCTTAAGTGGGGCGGCGTTTGCTACACCGTCTGTAAAAATGCGGCGGGGCTGGAGCCTGTCCAAAAGCGGTACTTCCCAGAAGTGGAAATAATCCGTCGTCGTGGTTACGCGGTCTTGAAATCTGTTCATAAGGAGGAGCAATGATTATTACTAATTTCTCCCGTTTTCGTCTCTGCGAGTTCGCGGGGATTCCGATTTATGTCGACTTTTCGTTCGCTTTCCTGCTATTTTTCTTCGTTCTCGATGGCGGCGGACTCTCCTTTGGTGTGCCCTATGCTTTGATTCTTGCGATTAGCGTCATCCTCCACGAGTTTGGGCATGCGCTCACGGCGAGGGCTTTTGGGTATCCGACGCGGGATATCACTATTTCGCTTCTCGGCGGATGCGCCTCCCTCATCGCTTTGCCGCGTAAGGCGTGGCAGGAGTTTCTGACAGCGATTGCGGGACCCCTTGTGAGCTTTTTGCTCGCAATTGCCGCGTTTTTAATGCTTTTATTCTTGCCTCTAGAGAATAGGTGGCTTATTTATCTTCTTAATTATTGCCTGTGGCTCAACTTGATGCTAGGGGCTTTCAACCTTTTGCCGGGCTTCCCGATGGACGGCGGACGCATCTTTCGCAGTACGCTGATGATGTTCTTTTCACGCGAGAAGGCGACTTTCGTCGCGATGTGGGTGGGACGCGCCTTCGCGATTTTGCTTGCGATCACGGGGTTTCACGCGATGTTCACAGGCGGCGGCTGGGGCTTCGTGCGTATTCTCATCGCTTGGATGATTTGGAAGGAAGGGTGGCGAGAATATCAACTCGCCCGCTTCGAATCGAGTTGGGATTATTCTTCGCGTGGGTATCGTGCCCGCGTTTCACCGCCTCCCTATGGCGGGGACGGTGATGATTGCGATGTTACCGAAAAATGAAAAACTGTGCACTTCTTCTCACATTATTAGCAGTTATAACTTCTCACGCGGCGGAAACGAATGCTGTCGCGGAACTCGCGCCTGTCGTTGTTTGGGGCGCACGCCTCAGGATGGGCGAGGCTGCGGCGGACGATTCCCTTTGGCGCGGCGCACCCCCCGCCTTGGCGGTTCGCTCTCAGAGTGAAGTTGGGGCACTAACGGATATTAGTATCAATGGTTCCGCCTTCTCGGAAGCGGGGGTCATCTTTAATGGCGCGGCACTTACAAATCCGCAAACGGAACACTTTAATGCGGACCTGACGTGTCCCTCGGACTGGCTAGAAACGCCGCGCATTTTGACGGGGCTTGACCTCTTTCGGGCGAATGCTGGACATTCGGCGGGTTCGCTCGAGGCGTTGACAGCCGTGCCTTCGGGGCGGAACGGACGCGTCACCGTGGGTGCGGGGTTGGGCGGGCTCTACTTTACACGCGCCAATGCCCTTGAAGTCTTCGATATTACGAGCAGCGTGAAAGGCTGGGCGGGTGCCTTCATCGAAGCCGCGCATGCCGACCGCATTGATGGCTATAAGGAAAATGACCTTGACCGCATGGCGGTGGGCGGACGCTTTGGTATGGCGGCGGAAAATTGGATGTTCGATACCATGGTAAGCTTCCGTTGGCGCGACTTTGGTACACGAGGCGCGTACGGATATGACGCGAGACCAGCGTGGGAGGCGAATAATCAGGGACTTGTCTCCGCAGACTGGCGATATGACGCGGGGGATGACCAAGCGAGCGAGATTTCCGTCCTTTGGTCGCGGGCGGACGACACCTATCGGCTCGACCGCGTCGTGCCGAGTTATTATGAGAATAAGCATACGGCGGACCAAATCGTTTTGCACGGCACAACCCGCCGCCACTTTACGGATGAGCTCTTTCTCGACTTGCGCGGCGATACGGTGTTCGAAGTCTATGACACCAACCGTAAGCATAATTATTCGGGCACTTCGCCCTATGCGCATAATTTCCGTCAGACGCGTGTCCACGGTTCATACGCGGCATTGCCAGGCGTGAAGTTTGACCGCTGGGAGTTTGCCGTTGGTGCGGCGGCGGAGTTCTATAGCAATTACGATGCCCAATGCAATCCCGCCGCAGGCATCACCTACTTTACGGACGATGATGAACGCGGCAAAGTTGCGCTTTCGTATCGTGAAGCGACGCGGCAACCGAGTTTTACGGAACTCACTTACGAAGCCCCGACCACCGTTGGCACTTATAACTTGCCCCTCGCTCATACCCGCACCCTCGCTTTGGACTATGCCTACCAAGCGAAAGAAGATACGACGCTACAGTCCGCGCGGGCAGGATTTTTCCTTTCGCGTAGCCATCGCCTTACGGACTGGCTGAAGACGAGCCCGAGTGGAAAATGGACGGCTACCGCGTTGCGTCCCGTCACATTCTTCGGACTCTCGGGTGACGCGGTTATGAAGGTTACGGATAGCCTCAAACTGATGGTGGATGGCGCGGTTACTCTAAAGGAGACCGATACCGACTACTATTCCTCGCGCTATGTAATGGACTATCCCATCGCGGCACTTGCCGTGGAAGCCCGCTGGGAAGTGACGGACCTTTGGTCGCTCGCCTATCGGCAGGGCGTGGAGGCGTGGAAGAGCAATCCCGTCCGTTGCGGTAGCTCGGTACGCAATGTCTCCCGCTTTGAAACGACTTATAAAATGCCGTTTTGCCGCGATTTCTCGCTCTCTTTGGGCGTATCAGATCTCTTTGATCAAGCCTTCGAAATCATCCCTGGACAGAAGATGATGGGTATTACGGGTTATCTCGCTGCGACATATTCGTGGTAAACACTTTATGAGTGACTTTCTCTTATCCTTAAAAGATGTCTCCCTCGCCTTCGGCGGTCCCGCCGTCTTGGAGAATGTGTCACTTTCCATTTCTAAGGGACTTCGTGCGGCACTTACGGGGCGAAACGGCTCTGGAAAGTCGACTTTATTGAAAGTTATCGCGGGGCAACTCGAACCCGACGCGGGGGAAATTGTCCGTGCCCCCAATTTGCGTGTCGTCTATGTCTCGCAGGATGTCCCTCACGACCGTCCTGACGACCCCGCCTTCAATGCGCTCTCGGGTGGCGGACGCCGCCGCAAAATCCTTGAGGACGCGCTTTTGTCACGACCCGACTTGCTCCTCCTTGATGAACCTACCAACCACCTCGACATAGAAGCCATTGATTGGCTGGAAGGGATGCTTCGCCGCGCAAGGGAGATGTCCGTTCTCATCGTCACCCACGACCGCCGCTTCTTGCGGCGTGTCGCTACCAAGATTTTTGACCTCGACCGCGGCGAAATCTCAGGTTGGGAATGCGATTACACGACCTTCGTGAAGCGCAAGGCGGAGTTGCTTTCCGATGAAGCCGTCTTTTGGGAACGCAAGGCGAAGAAGCTCAAGGAAGAAGAGGCGTGGATTCGTCGTGGCGTAAAAGCTCGCACCACCCGAAATGAGGGACGCGTCGCGGCACTTCTAAAGTTGCGCGAAGAGTTTGCCGCGCGGCGAACCGCTCCCGCCACAGCCACAATGAAACTCGATACTGCTGCGGCTGGAGGAATGTCCGTCATTAAAGCGAAAGAAGTTTCTTTCTCGTGGCCAAATGCCGAAAAGCCTCTCATTAAGGACTTCACGACCACAATTCTTCGCGGCGAGCGCATTGGTATTCTCGGACGCAATGGCGCGGGCAAGACTACGCTTTTGAATCTCCTAACTGGACGCCTCACGCCGACTTCAGGCACGATAACGACGGGAACGCGCGTTGAAATGGCGTTTTTTGACCAGTTACGCACCGAAATGAAGGGCGATTTAACGGTCGCTGAGAATATTGCGAGTGATAGGGACGAAGTTATCGTCGGCGGCGTGAAGAAGCATGTCTTCTCGTATTTGGCGGACTTCCTATTCTCGTCCGACCGTTGTCGCACGCCTGTTCGGGCACTCTCGGGCGGAGAACGCGCGCGGCTTATGCTCGCCAAACTCTTCCTGAAGCCTGCGAATCTGCTCATTATGGATGAGCCGACGAATGACTTGGATGTCGAGACAATGGAACTCCTCGAAGAGCAACTCCTCGCTTATAAAGGCACGCTCCTCCTTGTTTCCCACGACCGCGAGTTTCTTGACCATGTGGTGACTTCGACTTTGGTGCTAGAAGGGGACGGACTCGTGAGAGCCTATCCGGGCGGATACGAGGACTACCTGCGCCAAAAGCAACCGTCCGCCCCGAAAAAAGAGACGCCCGCCCCTATTGCCGCGAAAAGTGGAGCGTCCGTTAGCCGAAAGTTGAGTTATAACGAACAGCGTGAACTCGCGGCACTTCCTGATAAAATCGACGCGCTTGAAAAAGAAATTTCCGCGCTCAGGGAGCTTCTCACGGATGGCTCAATTTACCGCACCGACCCCCAAAAAGCAAGTGTCGCGACGGAACGCTTACCCGCGGCAGAAGCCGAGTTGGAAGGGGCAGTCGAGCGCTGGGCGGAACTTGAGGAACGCAAAGGCTAAAGTATGTACATTCTTTGGGATTGGAACGGAACTCTCCTCGACGACACGGAAATCTGCCGCGCCGCACTGAACGAAATGCTCCGTGCGCGGCACTTGCCCGAAGTGGAGTTAACCTACTTCAAAGACCACTTTTCGTTTCCGTCGCGGCGGTTTTATGAGGAGCTTGGCATTCGTGTGACGGACCCTGAATGGCACGGCATCGCCCAAGAGTTCCACGACCTTTATCATAAGTATAAGACCCATCTGAATGCGGAGACGGTGGAGGTTCTCAAAAAGTGCCGCGACGCGGGCGTGGGGCAGTCCATTATCTCGGCTCTGCGGCAAGACTTCCTTTCCCGTGAGACGCAAACTTTTGGCATTGCGGACTATTTTGACCACATTTATGGCGTGGACAATCTAGACGGCGGCACCAAGCTCGACCGTGCGCGGGGCTTAATGGCACTCTTAAAAGAAGAGAATAAGGAACCGCCTTTTGTCCTTATTGGTGATAGCTTACACGATAAGGAAGTCGCGGACGCTCTTGGTATTTCGTGCATACTTTTTGGTGGGGGCTCGCATAGTCTCCATCGCCTCGCCGCCGTTGCCCCCGCATTCCCGACGCTCCCCGACTGTCTCAACTATGCGTTAGGCCAATAAGGGCTTTACCAAACACGAATCTCAGTGCAGGTGCGGGCGAGTTTAGCGACTTGCCACTTGCGGTGCCAACGCGGCGTATCTTTCCAATAGGCGAGAAGCTCCTTTAGGCGACCGACAACCGCGTGGTCGCCCGAGAGTTCGCGCTGGGAACGGACGAGATATTCGTCCAAAAATACGCCAATATCGTCCCTTTCGCCTAATTGACGGATGAAGCCGCGTCCAATCATCGTGGGAATGCCGTCGAGGGGAGCGGTGGCGTCTCCGTTATAAACAATCGGCATTTTGGCGACGCGGCGCACGGCTTCGAACGCGGTTTTGTCGCAGGTGCCTTCGTACATCTGCCGTGCGGTGCGAGCGTGGACGGTCAAAAAGCGAAGTGGGAAGAGATTGAGAAGGGGTATAAGGCGCAGAAGCTCATCCGTCTTCTCTAGTCCAAGCCGCGTTTTGAGGCTGAAGTTGCCCTCGCCCATAACTTCACAGCCGACCTCGAGAAGTTGACGCAGTACATCGGGCGTTTTGAGAAGTCCACTGCCGCGTCCCTTATTGCGCACCATAGGGAAGGGACACCCCGCGTTCAAGTCGGCGGTGGTGTAGCCAGCGGACTTAATGCGCAAAAGTGCCGCACGAAGTGCCGCGGGGTCTTTGCCGATGAATTGGGGGGTGAGGCGAAGTCCAGAAGTTTCCGCCCCGCCGCGCAATTCGGCATCGCGAAGGGGGTCGTAGCCTGTATTTGCCGTGATGAAGGGCGTGAGAGCTTCCGTAAAGCCTGCCTCACGCAAAGGCGCGGCAAAGACTTCACGAAAGGTCCGTATCGTCACGCCTCTTAGCGGGGCGAGAATTAAACGCGGCAGTTCGCTCACAGTCCAACAGCGGCGCGGACCTTTTCCATAATTGGGGCACTGGCCGCATGCGCCTTTTTCGCGCCTTCACGCAGGATGTCCTCTACGGTCGCGGGGTCGCGTGCCAATTCCTCGCGCTTGGCGCGAAACGGATCAAAGAGACGGTGGTAGGCTTCGAGGAGTGCCTTTTTGGCGTGTCCGTAGCCGTAGCCGCCCTTGCGGAAGTTTGCCGCCATCTCTTCGGTCTCTTCCTTTGAGGCGAAGAGTTTGTAGAGTTCGTAAATGGCGTTGCCCTCGGGAACTTTGGGCTCTTCGAGGCCTTTAGAGTCCGTCACAATGGACATCACCTTCTTCTTGATGGACTTCACATCCTCAAAGAGTTCGATGGTGTTGTGGTAAGACTTGGACATCTTTTGTCCGTCAAGCCCCGGGATTGTCGCGACGGTGTCGGGGATGTAGCCCTCGGGAAGATGGAAGATTTCGCCATAAGCATTGTTGAACTTCTGGGCGAGGTCGCGCGTCACTTCGAGGTGCTGCTTCTGGTCCTTGCCGACGGGCACGAGATCGGCATTCATAATGAGGATATCCGCCGCCATAAGAACGGGGTAGGCGAAGAGTCCGTGGGTCGCGTCGAGTCCGTGGGCGAGTTTATCCTTATAGCTGTGGCAGCGCTCGAGGAGTCCCATAGGGCAGAGGCACGAGAGATACCACGCCAATTCCTGAACTTCGGGGACATCGCTCTGGCGATAGAGGATAGTCTTCGCTGGGTCGACACCGCACGCGAGATAATCGAGGGCGACATCGCGCGTACTTTCGCGAAGTGCCGCGCCCGAACGCACGGTAGTCATCGCGTGGAAGTTCGCGATGAACATAAACATTTGGTGGTCGCCCTTGTTCTGAAGATCGACCATGGAACGCATCGCTCCAAAGTAGTTGCCCCAATGGAGCTTGCCCGAAGGCTGAATACCCGTCAAAATTTTCATACGCATATTATACCATATTGCGCGGAAGAGTTGAAGTGAAGACTTTCACTTTCGTGGTTTTCAAGTGCGGTTCTTTATGTTATAATAGAGGTATGAAATTGACATTCTATGGCGCGGCACAGACGACGACGGGCTCAATGCACCTCGTCGAAGCTAACGGCAAACGCATTCTTTTGGACTGTGGCCTTTATCAAGGCCACCGCAAGGAGGCGTTTGAGAAGAACCGAAATTTGCCCATTAAGCCTGAGACAATAGACTATGTCATCTTGTCCCACGCGCATATCGACCACTCGGGCAACCTGCCCCAGCTCGTGCGGCAGGGCTTTCGCGGACGCGTCTTCGCGCGGCAATCGACGATGGAGCTCTGCGATGTGATGTTGCGTGATTCGTGCTTCTTGCAGAAGCGCGACTTGGAAGTCGTCAACAAGCAACGCCGCAAGCAAGGTAAGCACCTCTTCGAGCCCCTCTACGAAGAAAGCGATGTGACGGCACTGATGCAACTCTTTACGCCCGTACACTTACATTCGCCGCGCGAGATTGCCCCTGGTATCACGCTTGAGTTCTTCAATGCGGGCCATATCCTCGGCTCGGCACTCGTGCAACTCGACATCCGCTCGGACCACGGCCACAACCACCGGCTTCTGTTTTCAGGCGACTTGGGGCAACCCGATCAGCCCATTCTGCGGCACTTTGAGTATCCGTCGGGCGCGGATATCCTGCTTATCGAGTCCACTTACGCCGACCGGTACCATCCGAGCGCGGACGATGTGGAGCTTCGCCTCGCGGGATATTTGAAGCACATCGACCGCCATAATTCGAAGCTGATTATCCCCGCCTTCTCGGTGGGACGCACCCAGCAAATCATCTACTACTTGAATCGGCTTGCCGCACAAGGCAAAGTGCCGCGCGAGGTGCAGGTGTATATCGACTCGCCTCTCTCGCGTAAGGCGACGGAAATCTATGCGCGGCACCGCGAAGTCTACAACGAGGAAGCGCGGCGGATGATTGCCGAGGGGGTCGACCCCCTGACCTTCCCGGGAATGACCTTCATCGGCACGCCCCAGGAGTCAATGGCACTCAATGATAAACAAGGACCTATGATTATCATCGCCGCTAGTGGCATGTGCGAAGGCGGACGCGTCCTCCACCACCTCAAGCACGGCATTACGGACCCCGATAACATCGTCCTTATCGTCGGCTTTCAGGCGGAAAATACCCTCGGACGCCGCATCGTCGAGCGGCGAGAGACCATCAAGATTTTTGGCGAAGAAACACCCCTTCGAGCACGCGTCGAGGTCATCAATGCACTCTCTGCCCACGCGGATAGGGCGGGACTCGCCGAGTGGCTGGACGAAGTTAAGGATAATGTCCGTCAGGCATTTGCCGTCCATGGCGAACCCGAGAAAGTCGGGGCGATGGTGGAACTCCTGAAGGATCACGGGGTCAAGAATGCAATCGCCCCACAACCTGGGCAGACTTTCGTATTTGGCTAAGGCAAAAAGAAGTATTGAGAAAGAGAAAATCGTGATATTAGAAGGTGTAAAGGGTAAAACAGTCGCGGTCGGGCTCTCGGGAGGGGTGGACTCTTCCGTCGCCGCACTGATTTTGAAGGAAAGTGGTGCCCATGTCATTGGCGTCACCATGAAGTTGTGGCGCGGACAGTACAAGGGCGGCACGCGGGACGCTTGCTTTGGCGCGGGTGAGTCGGAAGATATCGCCTCCGCCGAAGAACTCGCGGCAAAGTTGGGCATTGACTATAAGGTCTTCGATTGCTCTGCCGCGTATGATGAGACAATCGTCCGTTACTTTCGCGAGACCTACCTCGCGGGCAAGACGCCGAATCCGTGCGTAAGGTGTAATGCGACGATGAAGTTTGGGCTTCTGCCGCGCTTGGCGGCGGAGTCAGGGCTTAAGTTTGACCATTTCGCGACGGGACACTATGCGCAAGTCGCCCAGAAGGGGGCGCGGTGGGCAATCCGTCGCGCGGCAGATGAGGCGAAAGATCAAAGTTACTTCCTCTATCGCCTTTCGCAAGAGCAACTCGCGCGGCACATCTTCCCGCTCGGTGGTCTCACCAAGAAGGAAGTGCGAGAAATTGCCCGCGAACACGGACTCGGCGCGGCGGAGCGTCCCGATTCACAGGACTTCTATTCGGGCGATACCGATGAACTCATTGGCGAAGTGCCGCGTCCTGGCGACATCGTGGATACGAAAGGCAAGGTACTCGGACGCCACACGGGCTTTTGGCATTATACGGTCGGTCAACGCAAAGGGCTCGGCATTGGCGGCGCGGGCGAGCCGTATTATGTCATTGACCTAGACGCTTGCCATAACCGCGTCATTGTGGCGCACGCGGCAGATGCCGAAAAGACGCAATTTCGCGTGGACGACCTGAATTGGATGGGGCTCGCCGAGACTACAGAGCCATTCGCCTGCCTCGTGAAAGTGAGGAGCGCGGGACGGCTCGTGCCCGCCACATTCGCGGCGGGGGTCATCACGCCTGAGAAGGGTATTGCGGGTGTTGCGCCGGGACAAAGCGCCGTCTGCTATGAGCCCGCGACAGGCGACATTCTCTGTGGCGGCATTATTCAGCGCGACTAGCATTTATGGTTAGCCTCACGGAACCCACTTGGCACGCGGCACTTGCCGCCGAATTTGCCGCGCCCTACTTCAAAGAGCTTACAGCATTTGTGGACGCGGCATATGCTCGCGAGGTGGTGTATCCGCCCGAGGAACAAATCTTTGCCGCGTTTAACCATACGCCGCTGGGTAAGGTCAAGGTCGTCATTATCGGACAAGACCCCTATCATAATCCTGACCAAGCCCACGGACTCGCCTTTTCGGTCCCTAAGGGCGTGGCACTTCCGCCCTCATTACGGAACATCTACAAGGAACTTGAGAGCGAATATGGGCTCTCGTATCAGGAGCGGTCGGGCGATCTAACCGCGTGGGCAGAGCAGGGGGTTTTGCTCTTGAATGATACGCTCACTGTGGCTGGCGGAGCCAATACCGCGCTTTCACATCAAAAGCACGGATGGGAACAGTTTACGGACGCGGCGATTCGGTGCTTGGCTAAGCGAGAACATCTCGTTTATATGCTCTGGGGAGCCTTTGCACAAAAGAAAGCCGCGCTCGTCGACCGCGCGGCGAACTTGGTACTCACCTCGGCGCACCCCTCGCCCCTCTCTGCCCGCCGTGGCTTCTTTGGCAACGGACACTTCAGAGCCTGTAACGACTACCTCACCGCCCACAACCTCGAGCCTATTAGATGGTTTAGACAGGATTAACAGGATTTACAGGATTTTTGTGGTTCGTTTTTTTAACACAGAGGCACAGAGGCACGAAGGCACAGAGATGTTGTGGGCGGCTTGGGCGGGGGCTTGCCCGACCCGTCGCTGTGCGGTCTCTTGCCGC